>NZ_JBEOVL010000041.1:0-60369 GCF_040295485.1 Streptomyces sp. NPDC002793
CACTCGCCCCAACACGCACCTCACACTTCGCAGCACTCCGCCCCACCGGATAAATCCGATGGGGCGGAACGAAGGGGCATTCGCCAACAGCATCCAGTACATCGGTGGCGCCCCCTCGGCGTCAGGTGAGGGTCAGCCGCGTGCGCTGTCCTTCGCCAGCCCACCCCGGAAGTCGCACCCCGGGCATTCGTCTTGACCCTGGACGTGTCCCTCGTACCAGCCGTGGACTGCCGCATGCAGGATGGCCTCCTCCACGGTGGCCTCGCCGCTGCGGACCGACTCGATGGCCCGACCGACGATCAACCCGAGTACGGCGCTGTCGGTCGAGGGGAATGGGGGCGAGGGCATCTGCGAGTCGGGCGTCACGCCCGCAGCCTACGGGCGAGTACCCGCTCGGTCAGTCGGTCGGGGTGGCCTCCTGCTGGGGGGAGCCGTGCAGGTCTCTGCGAAATCCCCGGCCGACCGGCCTCCAGTTATGGAACGTGGACGGCTTCCAGCGGGGACGGTCCGGCACGCTGTCGTCGTCGGGTGAGGGCAGGCTGCCCCGGCTCTTGCGGCTGCGGGTCGCGCCGACGCTGATACCCAGGTGGGCGGCGACCTCCGGGTACCCCCAGAGCCTCTGGTCGTCGGCCATGGCGTCCTCCTTCGTCGGGTCGAGCGTACGGAACGAACGGGTGCACGCACGACGAGGCCGCCCCTGCCTGAGCGGCGTGGGGCGGCCTTCGGCGGTCCTCGGTCAGACTCCGGAGAGCCGGTTGGAGAGGTCGAGGGCGTCGGTCGCGAAAGAGAGGGCGGCACACAGGCCGGTCACCTCGTACAGGGTCGGCCGGACTAGGCGCGGCCAGTCGTCCGGGGCGGCTGGCCATGAGCCGAGGAGCACCTCGGCCGTGGTCAGCCCCAGGTACGTCGTGACGTCCCAGCCGCTGCACGAGGCGGGCTCCCAGCGCAATCGGATGCGCCCGAGGGGAAGTTGAGGGGCCTCGGCAGTGAGCCAGGTGATGTCGAGGGGGCCGTCGGGGCGGGCGGAGATGCGATGGAGAAGCGCGCTGTGCACGCCGTACGGCATGGGGCGCGCGGCGACATCGTGCAGCGCGGGGCGCGAGAGGGACGAGATGGAAGCCTCCGTGGTGGTAGGGAAGCGATCAAGCCCAGGTGAGGGCGTCGCGCGCCCCCACCGGGAGGTAGTCCTCCTGGCCGTCGTCCGCGATGTACGCCTTGCCGTCGCGGACGACGACCTCGGCACCCACGAAGTGGGCGAAGGGGAAGTCGGGGTTGACGGCGAGACGGACAGGCAGGTTGGGGTCGAGTTCCTGGAGCTGACGGAGTAGGTGGCCGACGGTCAGATACTGAGGCAAGGGAAACTCCGAGAGCAGTGGGGGGCGGGGCCGGAACCAGCGCGGTGCACGGGGCGGGCCGTCGTCGGCCCGCCCCGTGGTCCGGCGGGTCAGCGCGAGGAGTGAGTGACGAGGGCGGCGAGGAATCCGGCGACGGCCTCGGAAGGGGTATGGACACCGAACTCCTGGACCCACACCTCGCCGTCGGCGGGCAGCACTTGGACGCGCCAGACGATCTCGCGCGCCCAGGCGGAGGGGTCCTCGGGAAGCCAGCCGACGTAGACGCCGCCGTCCGGGCTGGTCATGTGACTGTTGGCCTCCGGGGTCTCGGCGATCGTCCAGCCGAGAGCGTCCAGGAGGTCGAGCACCGGAGCGGCGCAGTGGTCGGAGGAGAGCCAGTGGCGGTCTTCCACGGCGGGGCGGACGACGGCGGGCAGGAGGGTGGCAGAGGCGTTCACGGTTGGACGATCCCTTCGTTGACCTGCTGTTTTCCCGACACCCGTACGTTGGCATGCGGCATGCCGAAGTGCGTAGTCGTTTCCCCGGGGATGCCGTCTGCCGTGGGCGAACTGGAGACCACCAGCGAGCGGTCGGCGGGACGGGAATGGATCGGCGACCGCGGTTGTCGTACCTGGGTTGCGGTGAGGGACCGCACGTTGGTGAAGGGGGAGCAGGGGATGGCCGAGGCGAGCAGACACTGGGACGGCGCCGGACTGGAACGCAAGATCCGCGCCGCCGGACGGCCCTGGACCGTGGGCGACATCGCGATGGTCGCCGACGGCCAGTGGGGAGTCGGCGCACAGCCAGACCGGTGGCCGGACGAGGAGACGGTGGAGCGCCGGGTCGCCGAAGGCCGGCGAGTGGAGCTGACGATGGAGGAGCTGGCCCGCGCGGTGGGCCCCCGGGCCGAAGAGGGCCACCGCGACGAGAATCGGAGCTAAGCGTTCACCGTCGGAGCCTCGTTGAGGGCGCAGACGGTCCGACGACAGCCGCCAGAGAGGACGGTTCGGGCACGGTACCCGGGGCGTGCGGCGTCTGTCCGGAGCGGGCGACGCGGAGGCTGACCGCCGTTGTAGTGATCCGGTCGAGTTCGTAGAAGTCCGGTACGTACCCATGCCGGGACAGGGCGTGCAGACGGTCTTGGTGGACGGTTACCGCCTTGTCCGTCATGGCCAGAGCCGTTCGGGTCTGGATGGCGCAGCTCAGGAGAGGGTCCTCGTTGGGGCAGCGATCCGCTAGGCCCTCAAGAACTTTGAGCGGCTGACCCCAAGCGTTCTCGATCATGGACGTGGCCTGGTCGAGCGTGGTGGTGGGCATGGTGGAACTCCTGTTGGGCAGGGACGGTCGAGGGTGGAGTGCGGCCTGGGGTGGGAGTCAGCGTCCGCGCCGGGGCGTCGGCGAGCTGGCCGGCAGCCGGGCAGAGGTCGCGGGCGCGGGGTATCCCGTCCGTTTCTGCGCCGCCCCCGTGGAGCGGCTCTGCGCGGCCATTACCCGGAGGTCGGCTGCTGTGCGTGGTGCCCGCGCGGCACGGTGTACGGCCTGGGTGACCGCGGTGCGGCGTACGTCCAGCGGAGTCGGAGCGCGCGAAACCTGAGCCTCGGCGATCGGCGTGGCCGAAGCGACAGGGGTCATCGTGACAAGGTATTGCATCCGCCGGTCGACTTGGTGGCGTTCACGGACCACCGGGGTCGACTTCGCCATCACAGCGGCGGTTGCGGCGATCAAGTGGGACGGGGTGCGGGCCGTGAACGTCGCTTCGGCACGAGTGCCCCAGCCCGGCGGGCCAGCCCACAGCTCGACGGTCGTGCGGTCGGAGCCGTAGCCCCGCCGATCGATAAGGATGCCCGCTTGGTCGTTAGGAGCGATGATCTCGACGGTGCCGAGTTCAGTACCTCCGTCAAGGGCCCAGCCGGCATCGGTCAGCGGCCGGACGGTGTCCCTCCAGGGGACGGTTGGCCCTGTCAAGAAGCGGCCGGGGGTGTCGGAGGCGATGGCTTCGTCGTAGTCCTGGAGCAGTGCGGCGGTGAGGCCGGCGACCATCTCGGCCGGGGTGACGTGGTTGCACGTCGCCGTCCAGCGAGGCGCCGCGAAGGCGTCCTCGGATGCGCTGATCTTCCACAGTTCGAAGTCGTCGCCGAACCAGCCGATCCGAATCCGTTGGTCGGGAGAGGTCACGAGGAGCTGGCAGGGGCCCTCATCGAGGTACTGATGGGGCCAGTGGGCGACGGGCGCGAAGCCAGCCTCGCCGGTCCCGTTGTAACCAGCCAGATACATGGGGCTGACCAGTACCTCTTGGTACCGGGTCGGGTCATCAGGGGCGTACATGGTCGAGTCTCCGGAAGCGAAGGAGGAGACCGGATCCGCGCACGCAGCGGCGGGAGCCGCCAGAGCGCACGCGGATGCCGTAGTGGCGGCGAGTGGCCTCTAGACTCACCCCCGTCACCGGCCCCGGCCCGGTGCCGACTGAGCTGTCACGGCCGCCGGCACCCGCGGTTCCGGTTGAGGCGTGTGGCTGAACATGACGTTCGACGCGGCGGCGCTCCGTCGTAGAGCCGCTGCGGTCCGGGCGCTGTCGGCTCCCGCCCCCAGCGGAATGCCGACGTGGGTGCGCGTGGCTGCCGCTGTCGGACGCGGTGCCGCTGTTCCATCTCGCAGCGCGAAGGGCTGGCTCCAGTGCTCGACACTCGCGTAGACGGCCCCCAACGCCTGGCCTGCATCGGTGAGCACGTACGGGTCTCCGTGCCGGGAGCCCGTCCGCGCGACCAGGCCATCGGCCTGAAGCCGGACAAGTCGCTGCGGCGCGAGGCCACTGCTCAAACCGGCCTGCTCGACGATGTGGATGAACCGCATTGGGCCGTCAGCCGAGTCGAGGGCCTGGATCACGGCAGTTGAGTGCCGAAGATGCAAGCGGCGCAGCGCGTCCTCGACACGCTCGGCTTCGGCCATCGGTTCCTGTGTCAGGTGGGTGCGGGACCAGTCCGACACCGTGCGGAGGACGGGGGCCAGAGACGTGCCGAGCGCGCTGAGCCGGTACGGCGCACCCCGCCGGTCGTCATCGCGGATCACCAATCCGTCAGCGTGCATCGTGGCCAGCCGTTTGCCTACGAACTGCTCACTGACGAAGGGGAGCTGCGCAGCAACGTCGCGAACGCGCACGGGGCCGTTCACCTGGGCCAGGGTCATCGCGGTCCAGGTGGTCCACTTGGGCCCGATCCGGGCGAGAGCCTCCTCGACGCGCTGGGCGTCGATGGAAGCGATGGAGAAGGTGGGAGGCAGGCCGGGGGTAGCCATGGTGGGGTCCTTATCAGGATGAGGTCAGCGTGAGCGGGGGGTCGCGAGGGAGGTCCTTGCGACGGGCACGGCGGCCGGGTCGGAGAGCGCGCCTGACGTGGTCCGCGTGGTGGTGCGGCCGAGGGCGGCGGACACCCGGGAGGTCGTCGCGCGACCATCACGCATGGCGGCTTCCCCCTGCGCAGTGAGCGAGAGGAGCTGGCCGGGCCGGTACACGTTCTCGGTGATGTCCTGATGCAGTAGCCCGTCGGCGACCAGCCGCTGCACGGTCTGCGGGAAGACCGCCGGGTCCTGCCACTGGGCCTTCTCCCGCGAGATGTACGGGTCCTCGCCGATCGCGTTGCGGCGAAAGCGAACACCTCCGGCCGCAACCGCTTCGAGGGCTACCAGCCCGCGCTCCCCGGCGACGGCCCAGTCGTCGTCTCGGTGGGGCCTCGTCTTCTGGCCCTGCCCGTGGCTCTTGTTGCTCGCGTGTTGAGCAGGCTCGGGCGAGGAAAGAAGCTGGCGGTAGGCGGACAGGGACTCGACGAGCTGGCTGTATGCCCGGTCCTGCTGGGCCAGGCCGTCTCCGAGGTCCGGGAGAGCTGTGCGCAGCAGCGCGTACGAGACCTGGGCTCGGCCGACTTCACCCCGACCAGTGCCTTCGAGCAGCCGCTGAGCGCACCGGACCGCGTTGAGCACGCTCTCGTGTCGCTCGTCCAGCGCCGCTGCGGCTTCGATGACGCGTGTAGCGGCCTGGTGCAGCGGCTCCTCCGGACCATGTGCGAGGGCGTGCACGCTGACATCCCCGACACCGAGCACTTCGACGACGAGATAAGGCCCAGGGTGTGTGTCTGCGTCGTACGGGTTCACTCCGTCGTCTCCATCCGGGCGAGCAGGGAGCGGACCAGAGCGGGCAGGCTCCCGGGATCGTTGTCGAGCCGAGGGCGGTCGCTCACTTCGCTGAGGAGATCGGCGTCATCGAGCAGGCCGCTGGAGATCTCCATGCAGGCGTCGGTGATCCGGGCGGCGGCGAGCAGCGACTGGGAGAGAACCTCGAGGTAGTCGTCCGGCGCGAGGCTGGCGGCCTCGGCTGCGTTGCGGACCGCCTCCAACTCAATTGCGTTGAAGGCGAAGTCGAACTCGTCGTCCCGCTCCGCACCACCGGGCGCGGCGACGATCGGGGCGCGTGGCCCCGTTGGTATGCCCACGCGGGTACAGATCTCATCGACCGAGGAGGTCAGCTCGGCGAACGACTCGGTGAGCCACCCCAGCGCGGAGGCGTAGGAGGCCAGAGCGAACAGGCCCGCAGAACCAGCAGGGCGTGGCGCGGTGGCCACGAAGCCCTCGAACCGGTCGTTCAGCTCGGTGATCACGCGGGGCCTAGCGGCCAGCGGACCCAACACGGGATGCAGGTAGGAGCGGGCGGCGGCCGTCGGGTACTCGGCGGCAGGGATGCCGCCGACGTTCTGAGCGGCCTCGGTGAGCAGATCCGCCAGCTCTGAACGGGTGAGCGCAGTACGGTCGTTGGTCATAGCTGGGTGGCCTTTCGAGAAGCAGTGGCCGAGGGCGGCGCTGGGGACGGGGCAGCCGCGCGGCCCGTTGTCGGCCGTTCGGTGGTGAGCGTCGAGCGAGACCGGGCGGCCTGCACGCGCGCCTCCGTGGCGGAGTCCGGTCCGACCCCTTGCTGGGGCTCGGTCCGCAGGTGGGCCGCGCGGTAGACCGCGTAGTCCTTCCGGCTGCCAGCCGCCACGAGGTAGATCTCGCGCTTGTGGGTCGAGGTCGGTGGCGCTTGGCGGAACTGGATGACCAGCCGGTAAGAGACCGCCGGGTCGACGTACACCTTGTGGAAGCCGGCGAGACGGCCCTTCAACGGCAAGCAGTCGTCGCTTCCGTGGACCAGGTTCTGCAGCTCCAGCAAGGCCAAATCGCGCATCTCAGAGGGGAGTTCCCGCAGGTCGGCAATGGCGTCAGGGTGCGCGGCGAAGGCGAAGCGGGCGCGGCTCACAGCAGCCTCCCCTGGACCGCGCGCTGGACCGGTACCGCCGCCGACGCGCGGGGCGCGTCGAGCCCGGTCCGCGGTGTCGGAGAGGTTCCGGCGGACCGGGAAAGGGCGATGCGGGCGATGCGAGCCCGGACGACAGCACCGTTGTGGTCGCTGTACTCCGGAGGCTCGGGCAGCGGTTCACTGCGCTCGTCTAGCCAGGTCTGGGCGACGCCGACGTCGGGGAAGGCGCCCTCGCGCATCGTGTACGTGCCGGCACCGTGGTTCCACTCCTCGTGGAAGAGGCGAACCGGTGCCTGGGTGGTCTGGGAGTCGTTGACGAGTGTCCACGCCTCGCTGGGGTTGTCGTCAGAGGTGTAGGTGTCGAGGACCTCGTAGCGGGTGCCCGACTTCTGGATTTGCTGTTCCACCTGGAGGGTGAGGTCGTCGGCGGGCTCGATGTAGTCGCCACCGTGCAGTGCGATCCGTTCGAGCGGGCAGCCGCGTTCTGCCAGCCAGTTCTGTGCGAAGGACGCCGTGGCGTGGTGACTCGTCTCGAACGTGAACGTGGACTGCCGCAGATCCCGATCGACCGCGATCGCAACGAGCTGGGGCTCGCCGGGTATCCCCCAGGTGACCGATCGGTCGTGGGCGAGGACGAAGCTGTGCGAACCGTTGGGTGTGGTGTGGTGCTGGGACAGCACCGTCAGGTCGCCAGCCCGGAGAGCCTCCATCGCCTCCTCGGAGTCGTCGTCGACCGGCGATAGATCGGCGAGGCCGAAGTCGAGAATGTCGTTCACGCCGCCACCCCCGCCTGCTCGGGCGCCGGGGTGGCCAGCACCCGGTGATTGGGGCGAGTTGTGCTGGTCGTGCAGGCCGCGAACGGTCCGTCGGGCGCACGCAGGTGCGCCAGGGTCTGGTCCAGGTGGTCGCGGTGCCAGGTCGAGGGGCCGGACAGGCCGGCCTCCGTGTCGGTGAACTGCTGCCAGGCGAGCCAGAGTGCGTGGAGCCGGGCGACGGCCTCGGGGTGTTCGTGCCAGTGCGCGCACCAGGGACGGCTCGTGCTGATCTCCCGGCCGTACACCGGCAGGAAGAGGTAGTTCACCCAGTCGCTGAGGGCAGCGAGTTCGACGGCGTACTCCTTGCCGCCCAGGGCGAGGATGAACACCGAGGCGGGGCCGTCGGGCTTCTTCCCGTCAGCCGCCTCGGCTTCCGGAGCGCCGTCTGGCGGCTGGATGGCGCCGGGGTCGGGCTCGGAGCCGAGGCGGTCGAGGATGACGCCGTGCTGCCTGACCTCGGCCATGGTCTTGGCGAGGGTGCTGGCGAGGTCGTCGAGGTCTGCGTCGGGGACGCGGTACGGCTCGGGGCCGGGGGAGGTCGGGCTGGTGTCGGCCATGGGGGTGTGCTCCATCTGTGAGACGGCGACATGCCCGAGAGGATCCGGAGAATCAGCGGTTTGGCCCGGCCGGAAAAACGCGGTAGTGGAGCGCTATCGGTCGGCGCAGCGGGGACAGCGGGGGAAGGGTGGTGCCAGCAACTGCAAGGCGCGCGAAGCCTGTTGTGGGACGACGCCGTTGCCGAGCGCGGTGAGCTGCGCCGGACGGCCGAGCCCCGGAGTCGCGGTGACCCAGCCGACGTCGAGGCCCTGCATCCACTCCACGAAGTCCGCGCGGAGCCGACCGGCCGCGTCCGTGGGGGCCGGGGCCGGGCGGGTGAGGCTCTCCCATCGGGTGATGGCGGATCCGTACGCTCCCCATCGCCGGTCCGCGCCCCCGCCTCCGGCGTCTCCTCCGCCCAGAGGGGCAGGACCACCGCCGACAAGGGAGGCCGCCATCCCTTCCCGGGGCGGCGGCCCGGGGTGCCCGTGTCGCTGGCCCTCGGCGTCGGCAACAGAGACGCAGCCGCACTGGGCAGGGTCATGTCGCCATTGCCGTGCCGCTGGTTTGGCGAACCCTTGATTCCGTCCGACGCCTTCGGGGTCGGCAGCAGCAGCCACTCGACCTCGTCGGCCAGGTTCGGACCGTGCCCCCCGCTCTTCCGCTTCGATGGATGCTGGCTGCCGCCGTTCTTCCCGATGTTGCTGGTCGGCGTCTTCAGCAGGGTGCCCGGCGGGCCATGCGGCGAGGAAGGTCCGCTCGCGGCGGTGCGGGGCCCCGACGTCGGAGGCACGAAGCACGAGCCACTTCGCGACGTACCCGAGGTCGGCCAGGGATCCGAGTACGGCACCGAGTGCCCGCAGAGCAGGCTGACCTGCGGTGTCTCCCAGACACCACGGGCAGGGTTCCACGTCGCCAGGGGAACCGGCGGGGGAGGTGAGGAGGCCGCGCACATTCTCGATCACAACCAGGCAGGGTCGGAGGGCTGCGACCGCACGGGCGACGTGCAGCCAGAGCCCGGAGCGGGTCTGGGCGTTGCGTCCGGCCCGACGGCCGGCGACCGAGACGTCTTTGACAGGGGAAGCCGGCCGTCAGGACGCACACCCGGGGGACGGTGGACCAGTCGACGGCGGTGATATCGCCCAGGTTCGGGACGCCGGGCCAGTGGCGGGCCAGGATGCGTGAGGCGTTCGGGTCGACCTCGGCATGCCAGGCGAGCGTGCCGCCGAGCGCTGACTGCACGCCCAGGTCGAGGCCGCCGTACCCCGAGCAGAGAGACCCGATCAACGGGGCGGCGAGCCTAGGGGCCGTGGCGCGTAGGTCCGGCGCGGATGCGGAGATGGGGTAGATCAAGGCGAGTTCCAGGGGCAGAGGAGGCTGGTGGGGAGGGGGTCTCACGGGTGGCCGCGCGAGGGTGGTCGGTCTGCTGACAGCGTGGGGAGACGGCTGGCCGGGGCTGGGGGTGACGCGCCTGGGCGGGGTGTGCTGCGGGCGCGGGCGGCTTTCACTCGGTCGGGCGGCGGCTCGGCCACCGGCGGCGCGGATGCCGTGGCCTTCGGAGCCGGACTGCTGTTCGCGGTGGCCCAGCGGGCACGTACCTCGTCGAGCGGACCGAGTTCGTGCAGGGCGTGGTTGATCAGCCGGCCGGACCCCAGAACCTCGTCCTGGGCCAGGGTCCGGATGGCTCGCGCGGAGGCGGCGGCGGTGCGGGTGACGGAGGAGCGCATCACCCGCTGTCCGAACCAGTCAGCGCTTCCGGGGACCATGCCTTCGCAGACGGCGGTCAGCTGCTCGCTCGACACTGTGCCGTCGGCCAGCAGGCCGCGTCGCTGGGCCTCCCAGAGCAGTGTGATCCGGTCGATGGGTTCGCCCCGGTGGTGCAGCGCGCCCAGGCACCGGTAGAGCTGCCCGTGGGTCGGGTCGGCGAAGTCTCCCGGCCGCAGCCAGGCCACCACCTCGCCCATGGCCCCCGGCTGTTCGGCGAGGACGGCCAGGAGGATCCGCTCGTCCTCGGCGACTTGGCCGCTCTGCGCCGGAGGCGGGATGTCCGTGGCGGCAGAGGGCCCAGCGGTGGGTGAGACCGGTCGAGGGTCGGTTCCCCAGCGTCGCGCAAGGTCGGTGAGTACGCCGGTCAGGACGTCCGCCGTGCGCAAGGCTCCCTCGACCTCGCCCTGGACGGCGTCGGCCCGAGCCGCTTGGTGGAGACGGATCGCGTGCTGGGCGACGGTGCGGTGAATCGCCCCCTCCAGCACCATGCGTCCGTACACCGGTGCGTGCTCGGTTCGGGGACACGCCTGGATCAGAGTGTGGGCGTACGCCGCGGTCAGCCCGCGCACGTGCTGTCCGGCCTCCTCGACCGCGTCGGTCACCCACGACAGCGGCAACGGACCAGCGGCCGAGAGCGCGGGATGCCCGTCGTTGCGCAGCTTGCGGAGCGCGGCGAACAGCGCCTGGTGGACGGGCCGATAGAAGTGACCCGCAGCGAGCCACTCCAGGTGCGTGAGCTGCTCGGGGTCGAGGAGTGCGGCACCGAGGACCGCCTGCTCGGCACTCATCAGCGGGTTCACCGCCGGCCTCCGGGATCAACGCAGGACGCCTTGTCCTGCCGGACGAGGAGGTTGGCGACTGCCTGATCGGCAGCGGCCATCGACAGCGCGAAGTCGTCCAGGACGGCGGTGAAGGCGGGATCGGAGGCGGGAACCGAGCCTGCCCCGCCGTCAAGCCACCACCGGCCACCGCACAGGACGACCGGAGCGTGGGCCAACCGCCCCTGCTGTGGTGTGGGCGCGCTCATGCCGACAGTCCAAGATCGTCCTGGCCGATGCTCTTCGCGAGGGCACGCTCGGTGATGGCCTTCGTGGCGCGAGCGGAAGCCGGGCCGACCACCTTGGCGGAGGGCTCCTTGTACCAGGGCTTGAGGTTGAGCATGGCGACCCGGATGCCGGTGGCCAGCAGCAGTACCTTGCCCTTGGGCAGGGCGCGGATGGCGTCCGGCGGAAGGATCCGCTCCGTGCGCATGCTCACCGAGGTGGACTTGCCGCCCTCGCTGGTCGACACCGAGGTGGTCTGGACGTCGTGATCGCCGACCTGACGGCTGAGCCGGTCGGCGAAGTCCGCGTCATCGGTACCAGATCCGATGATCTTGATGGTGGCTGCGGAGTACAGGGCGTCCATACCGGCCTCGCCCCAGCACCGCTGGCCCTGACGGTAGGACTGCAGGATCGTCATCGGGATGACGCCTCGGCTGCCCAGGTGGCTGTAGAGATCAGGGAGGTCCGAGATGCGGCAGACGTTCGCCGCCTCGTCGAGGACGCACAGGGCGGGCGGGTCGAGTCGCCCGCCGGAGCGCTCGGCCACGATCACGGCCGCGCGCATCACGGCGTCGGCCGCTGCCGCGATGATCGCGGACGCGCTGCCGCCGCCGTCCTTGCTCAGCAGGTACAAGGTGTCGCGGGACGTGGCGAAGGCGAACGGCTGGAACTCGGGAAGGTCGTCGTTGGGGGTGACCCAGGCGGCGACGTCCGGGTCGAGCAGGCAGCTCGCGTACTGCCTCGCGGTCTCATAGATGCCGTCGCGCGTTTCGGTCGCGCCGGAGACGGTGCCCTGGAGCTGGGCGGCGACCGCATGGTGGCCGGCGTCGGTGAGCAGGTCCACCGGGGTGCGGTCGGCCGGCATCGCGAGCCAGGCCAGGACGTCGGTGATCGGCCACCGGTGGGACGCGGCGGCGAGGAAGAGGGCACCGAGGGTGTTGCTCGCGGCGGTGGACCAGAAGTCGGAGCCGCTGGACTCGTCCACGCTCGCGGTCACGAAGTGCCCCGCCAACCTCTTAGCCCCGGCGAGATCGCGGGCGTCAGCGAGGATGTCCCACCACATCTCGCGCGGGTGGTGGGCGATCTGCTGCGGATCGAGGGTCCAGATCGTGCCGACCTCGGCACGGGCGTCCACCGTGGTGGTGAAGGCGTCGTTCGCGGCTTTGTTACTGGTGAGCAGGACCGGGCCCGGTGCCGAGAGGATCGCGGGGATCGCCAGCCCGGACGTCTTGCCGGAACGCGGTGCCATGATCGCGACGATCACGTCCTCCCAGGACGCGCGGACCTCCGCACGACCGGGATCGAGGGTGCCGAGCAGGATGCCGCGGTCAGCGGGCAGGACCTCTTTTACTCTCCCGGCCGCCCAGGCTCGGGCGCAGGCTCTTCGCCTTGGCGACGATCTCCTTGTCCAGCAGCGGCGCCAGGTCCGCCTTGCGGGCGAGGCCGGACTTGGACCCGGCACGCCAGCGCATCCACAGCACGGCAGCGGTGACGACCAGGGCAACGGTGAACAGGGCGGGGACGACGCGTGCGCCGACCATCAGCATGCTGGTGCTCAGGGCCGGCCACAGCACCTCCGGGTGCAGCAGCGCGTCCGTTACGCGGAAGGGGGCCCGTGTCCCGCTCCCGACGAAGGTGTTGGTGAGATTTCCGGTCAGCCAGGCCAGGGAGCCGAAGGCCATGGCGGCGCCGAGGATGCCGAACAGGAGGTAGAGGAGCGCGTCCGACCCGGTGGTGGTCGAGGGCGCGCTGGTGCGCGGGGAAGGCACGGCGGTTCCTTGGGTGTGCGAGCGGGCACGGGCGGGGCGCGCTCGGCTCTCGTGCAGATCATGGGGGTACTCCTGGACGTCTGCGGCGGAACGTTTCAGCGGGGTCGGCCAGCAGAACGAGGCGCGGGCGGAGGTGCTGCGGTGGTCGGCGGACTGCCGGTCAACGGCGATGTTCCGGCGCGCGGCGAGGAGGCGCGGGCCGCCCGCTGCCGGTCTGCATCGACGTTCCGGGCAGCGGACGGCACAGGAGCAGCCTCGGCACCGAGGACATCGTCGAGCAACTCCCGGCTGCGCAAGACGTTGACCATCTGGTGGTGCCGGGGGTCCGTGCGCTCTGCGGGACAGGCAGCGAGACCGTCCTCGGCGACTTCCAACTGCTCACGGACGTCCTGGAGCATCCCGTACGCGGCTGCCAGTCGGGTCCACGTCTCGAAAGTCGGATGGTGATGCGGGTCGTCGAAGTCGAGACGGGCGCGAGTCCAGTCGGCGGCAGAGGCGACGAGTTCGGTCAGCTCGGGCAGAGCCCCGACCAGTGCGCCGTTGACCTCCTCGATGATGCCCGCCACCTCATCGGGCGAGGCGTCCTCGTGGAGGCGAGAAATCATCCCGCGAACCGAGTACGGATCGGCGGAAGCGCTGGGCAGGTACCTGACCTGCAGCGGCTTGTCGGAGCCCGGTGCCACGCTGCGGTGGGCGAGCCGGATGTTGTGCTGCATGGCCGCACCGACGGCCTCGCCGATGCTGGAGTAGTACTCGGGCACGTTTGCCTCTTCGGGTGAGTGGTCCTTGACGGGTGAGTCGAGCGGGGGCGCGCGACGTACTGGAGGCCGACGGCGGAGAGAGCGGCCGGGGTCACCGTCGGTGGGTTGAGGCGCGCGGTGGGTGACCCGTCGCAGAGCAAGGCGCCGTCTGGGAACTGGACGCCGAGGAGACCTTGGCCTGGTTCGCCGCAGGAGAAGTGGCGAGAGCGGCACCACGGTGATCACGGACGGTCCGTGCTGGGGAGTAGCTCGTCGAAGCGTCGCCGACGCGGCGTAGCTCGGCCTCGGAGTCGACGAGTTCGGACTGGGCCGAGCTGACGAACTCCGAGGCGAAGCCGAACCGGTCGGCGAGCGCATACGCGTCGTCGTCCAGGTCGTTGACCTGTTCTCCGGCTGCTTCCAGCGCCTCCCGGACACGCTCCAGCGCACCGTGTTCGGGGTGAAGGAGGTGGTCGACTGCCCGCTGAAGGCTGGCTCCGTCTTCGGCCGCACGGATCTGGTCCGTGATGCTGAGGAGTTCAGCTCCGGCGGCGTAGGGCCCCAGCGCATGCACCGGAGGGCTCATCCGGGCCGTGTCGAGAGACGGCGGAAGGGTGACGTCATAGCGAGCGGCTCGAAGCATCTCGGCCGCATGGCTGGCGATGGCGACCTGGTCGGCGAGCGGAGTGGTGGTGGGCAGGCGATGGCGTCGGCCGTGCCAGTCGTCGATCTGCTTGAAACCGGCGTGACGGAGGAGCTGCGCGGAGAGGTCATCAGTAGCGCCCTTGGCAACGACGCTGCCGCTGAACTCGGACGTGATGGTGATCGAGGTAGGCACGGAAGTCTCCGGGGCAGAGGGAGCGAAGGACCCGTTGGAGGTGGGCCAGTGGGCAGAGCGTCCGGCAAATCCGGGGTTTGGTCCGGCCGAGAATCGCTGGTAGAAGCCGCACGGCGGCGGTCTGCCGGGCGCCCCGCCGCAGCAGGGCACCCGGTCGGTCAGAAGAAGGGATTCTCCGTCGGCCGGTCGGCCCCGGTGGCGGCTCGGAGCAGTTCGGCGAGGTCCTCGGGCTCGGACGACCTCTGGTCTATCCACCACCCGGCACGGGTCACCGTACGAGCGTTCTCCTCGATCTCCGCCCACTCCGCTTCGCTGGTCGTGCCTTCGGTGACCAGTGCGGTGTAGGCGTTGGTCAGGATCTGGTGACGACAGCGCACGCCCCAGGGAACGGCCCGCTCGGTCCCCTCCAGGGGAGGCATCCGGTACTGCTCGGACCAGGCTTCGGACGCCGCCTGCTCCGCGGCGCGCTTCGCCTTGAGCCAGGCGGCCTTGTCCTGCTCGTCACCCTCGTTCGAGGCGCGCCAGCAGTCCGTGCACTCCTGCCTCGCGAGCCACTCGGCGAAGCCGGCGCGGCGGTCAGCCGGTCGGTCGGACAAGTCGCGGTCGGCATGGTGACCGCAGGTGTGGTCGATAGGCCAGATCGTCTTCACGGCCATGGAAGGGCCTCCTTGAGGAGTTGGGTCAGCGGTCGCGGGAGTACGCGATGCGAGGGTCAACCGGCCGGACCGCCGGTGTGGTGACGGCGGCGGGGACCGGCGCCCTGCCCGGGATACCGGCACGGGCCGGACTGGCGGCGAGCGCGGCGGCGCTCAACGGAGACGCGCGGGCGGGACCACGGCCGCGCTCACGGCCGGCGGTCGGCGTGGCAGCAGGGCGGGGCCGAGCCGTCACCTCTTGAGCGAGGCGGGGCTGCACTGCGACCTGGAGCCCTGAACGGTGCAGGGCCACCGTGGCGTCGGCGACTTTCCCCAGCGCCTCGACGCGATCGGTGGTCGCGGGGAGCGTGTAGATGTCCAGGCTCGAGTCGTGCCGCCAGCCGTCCTCCACCAGCGCCAGCCCGCTGAGGCCGGAGACACGGTCGTCGAAGGCTGCGACGATGCCGAGCTGCGGGTGATCGGCGAAGGCGACGTCTGGTTCACCGAGCGGGCCGCGGTCGCGTACCTGTGCCGTGTCGGGCGCCGGTGCAGGGTCAAGTGCGACGTCCACATCGACCTGGTAGCCGGCCTTGCGCAGCAGCTCGATGGCCCGGCTCGTACGGCCGTGTCCGTCACGGTTCTGGTCGGCCAGCGCGTACAACGTCGGCTGGTCGGGGACGGGATGAAAGTCGATTCCCTTGAGCATCCAGGTGCTGGCCGCGAGGTTCTTCGGGTTCGCGGCGACGATGCCGTGGACGGGGTGGTGGCCGAAGGCCAGGTCGGGCAGCACGTCGTAGTGGCTGGGCATGGCAAATCCATCCGAGGCGGGTGCGGTTACAGGTGCGGGCGACGGGCGGATCAGTTCTGAGGGTGCGGTGCACGGAGGACTCCTGGGTCGCGGTCGGTCAGAGCCGGGGAGCGGATGAGGGACGAGCCGGCGACGGCGCGGCCCGCGCGGAAGACTCCGTCGGCGGACCGGTCGGGAGCACGCGCTGGCCGATCGACGGTGAAGGGGCGAGAGCGACACTCACCCGGGATGGAGCGGAGCCGGGCGGGGAAACGTTGACGACGCGCTCCTTGGCGGATCGTTCCTGCTCCTGGCGTGGCGGTACGCCAAGCTGGTCCAGGCGGGCGTCGACGGCGGCGAGGAGGTCCGGCACGCTGCCGCCGTGGCGCGCATGCGGACCGTCCGGCTCGGAGTCGTAGATCACCTCGTAGACGGCAGGCTCGGCGGACCGGTGGCGGGTGACCATCCAGCTTTCCGGGGTCTCGGGGTGCTCGGAGGGTGGCTCCTGCGGCGGCGAGATGATCAGTGAACTGCCGTCGGGAAGCTCGGCGTGGACGATGTAGTCGCTGAGGCCGTACTCGACGGTGCCCTCCAGGCCGCGCTGCCCGAGCGCGGAACAGAGAGCAGCCTGAAGGCGACGCGGATCGGACGTGGCGGTCGGGGGCGGGGTTTCGTGGTGCATGGAGTTCTCCGTTGCGAACGTCCCGCCGCACGGCGGGAGCCGCCGGGGGCGTTGAGCTGGAAGGAGTGCGGTGGTCCATGAGGATCCGGTGATCGGGCAGTTTGGCGCTGCCGTGACTGCGTGCTAGGGATCACCGCGAGCGACCGGGAGCCGGCGGATGCGATGCCGGCGGGCCCTGGGGCGAAGGGGCTGATACGGCAGGGGTGTTGTGCGTCGAGCGGGTCAGGGCGACGCGAGCCCGCTCGGTCTGCGCTGGCCGTTCGGTGTCCGCTCGGTGCGCGAGGTATTCGCCGACGCGCACCAACGCCAATCCCTTGGAGCCGAGTTCGTGTGAGTAGTGCCAGCCTTCGGTGTTGCGGTGCTCCTCGGCACGCTCCTGGTAGAGGTGGAGCACGCTCGGCTGAGAACCGTCCATAAGCGCCATGACGTCGGCCCATTCGTGCCGCAGCTCCTCCGCCCGGAACAGGATGGTGTCGATCCCGCGTATCCGACGGAGGTCGTCACTGATCGGCCCCTCGACGTAGTCGGGGCCGTCGGCGGCGGCGCGGACCCCGGCCAGCACCTCGGGCCCGTGGTCGAGGAACACCTCGGCGTGCTTCCACGCTTCGGCGTCCCGCTTGACCTTCCCGTCCCCGTAGACCTTGTCGTCCAGCGGCCAGCCGTCCGCGTCGCAGAGGGAGTCCGAAACCGCGTCCCAGGCGTCGCACGCCTCGTTGATGCCGGCGGCGGCCGAGGCCAGTGCCGGGAGGTGCCGTCGCCACGCCAAAGGGTCGGTGGCCTGCGACGGCTGCTTGTCACCGGAGGAAGGAGTGGAAGAAGCAGACATGACCGATTCCCGTTGCTGTGCTGGTCGTTGGGCTAGGCGGCCATGCGGGAGTCTGTGTCGAACAGCTCCCGCTCGGCCGGGTGGAGGATGTGCTGGGTGATGAACGAGCGGCCGGCGACTTTCCACAGACCTCGGCCCTTGGTCAGGGCGGACACCGCCTGGGTCTCGACGCCGGTCAGGCCGAGCAGAGATGCAGCGGCGGCGAGCTGGTCGGGCTCTTGGCGGTAGATGATGCGCGTGCTGCAGTCCGCGAGGAGCCCCTCGGCAAGGACTCGGCCGCGTGAACCGGCGTCGCCCGCCGAGAGCAAATCGCTGAGGCGGTGGATCACCATCAGGTTCGCGATGCCCAGCCCTCGGGAGAGCTTCCACTGGCTCTGCATCCGCTCCAGCAGCCCGACGTGCCGCATCAGCCGCCACGCCTCGTCGTAGATCACCCAGCGCCGACCGCCATCGGGATCACTGAGGGCTGACTCCATCCACGCGCTCGCGCACGTCATCGCGAGTACCAGTGCCGTGTCGTCACCGGAGCCGCCGAGACGGGAGAGATCGATGGACAGCATTGGTGTGGTCGGGTCGAACGACACGGTGCTCGGCGCGTCGAACATGCCGCTCAAGTCGCCGTGCACGAGACGTCGCAAGGCATGGGCGAGGTCCTGGGCGGCTGAGCCGAGGTCCCCCGCCTGGTGGCCGAGGGCCTGGTCGAGGCGTTCGGGGGAGCCGAGTACGTGGGCGATCTCGCCGAGCAGCGGCACCGTGCCCCGGGCGGCGGCGTCAGCGACGACCAGATCCAGGGCCAGGTCGAGGGCGGTGTGCTCCATCGGCAGCAGGTCGCGCTTCAGCACGGTGCCGGCGAGGCTGGCCAGCAGCAGCAGACGGCGCTTGCGAACCTCCGTGAACCAGTCCTCCTCGCTCACGGAGGCGGGGCGGGCCGGGGCGTCCAGCGGGTTCAACCGTCCAGGGAGCCCCGGGCCCAGGGCGATGCTGTAGCCGCCGAGGGCTTGCGAGACACCGGTCCACTCCCCCTTGGGATCGCAGGGGATGTAGATCCGGTAGCCATGGGCGATCGACCGGGTGGCGATCGACTTCGCCAGCGCGGACTTGCCCATGCCGATGATGCCGGCCAGGACCGCGTTGGGGTTGGTGAAGCCCTCCACCCTGCCGCTGTTGTAGAGCGAGAACGGGTCGAAGCAGAAGGCCGCCTCCGCGTGCACATCGCGGCCGATGAACACCCCTTCGGCGCCCAGGCCGCCCTCGGCCACGAACGGGTATGCGCCGCTGGCTGTGGCGGTGGTCATCCGGTGGGCGGGCAGGGCGAGCTTGCCGCCGCGGGCGGAGGCCGGACCGGGGCGACCGGCGAGCGGGTAGGTGGGCCGCAGATCCGGGTTGAGGGTCTGCTCGGCGCGGTGCTTGGGTGGGTTTCCGGCGAGGCGTGCCTGGCGGCGAGCTTCGGTGAAACCGGCTCGGGCGGCCCGCTGTTCGGCGCGTGTCGTCTTACGGGGCACGAACAGAGGGGAGGCGCTGGCGCGGGTACGGGGCATGAGCGTTTCTCCAGATGAGGGGTGGGTCAGCGGCGGACGAGGCCGGTGAACGGGGCGTGCAGGTCGGCCTGGGTGGTGCGCCGCCGGACGAGATGAGCGGTGCGCTGATGGCGCTGGCAGATGGTCAGCCCCGGTGCTCCCTCCGGAAGGCCGGCTTGGCACGCCTCCGGTGCGGGGATCTCGCCGGAGTCCGGCCGGGGCGCCGCGTGGTAGGCGGCGTGGAGGTGCTCGGCGGCCTGCCAGATGCGGGTGCGGGCGGTACGGAGCTGGTCGCCCTCGACCGCGACAAGCTGCCTGGTGCGACCGGTGTGGGCGTCGAGCAGCCCGTACAGCGCGACGAGGTGGGCGTGCAAGGCGTCCAGCTCGGCCCGGCTGGTGACCAGCGGGCCGCCCGGGATGTTGAGCGCCCGGTGGAAGTCGAGCGCGGCGGTGGCGAAGGGCACGAAGTCCTGCGCGGTCGGGCTGGCGGTGCGGGACATGAGGGTGCTCTTTCGAAGGGAAGGGTCAGGCAGCGAGCGCGAGCGGCAGGGCGGCGGCGGTGAATGCCTCGGCCTGCTGCCAGGTCAGCGGCCGGAGGTCGAGCTGGGCGCCGACCGCGGCGGTCTCCACGACGGCGCAGGCGGTGCGCAGCTCGTCCTCGGTGTCGGCCGAGACGGTCAGCAGACCGGTCAGGGCGACGTCGGCGTGCCCGGCGATGAGCTGGCGTTCGCGGGACTTGATGTCCTGGTACTCGATCGAGTCGGCCTCGGAGTCGACCTGGCCGCGCCGGGCGCGTTCGGCGGCGTCGGCGATCACGCTGGACTTCTTGCGCTGCACGTCGCGCAGGGCGGCGTCGAGGTTCTTCGGCTCGTAGGAGAGCGACAGCGTGCGCCGGACGCCGCCGGTGAACAGGAGCTGGTGCAGGAAGCCGGCGCTGGTCTCGGTGCGCGGCCAGTTCTCCACCCAGTAGGTGGCGTGCACGGCGGTGTCGGTGGCGATGTGGTCCGCCTTCTCGACGACCACGACGGGGCCGGCGGCGGCGGGCTCGGCCTCGGGGCGACCGGCCGTGGACCAGCGGTCGAGTGTCGCCAGCGCCTTCGGGTCGTAGGAGGTGCGCACCACGGCGGCGATCTCGCGGGCGGTGAGCCAGCCCGTCGGGGTGAGACCTGCGGTCCGCGCCGCCTGGTCGAACGTGGAGGTGAGCTGGGCGAGGACGCTGAAGGCACCGGTGAGACCGCCGCCAGCCTGGTTGATCAGCCGACGGGCCGCCTTGGTGTCCAGGGACACCGCGACGTACGCCTCGTGCGGGGCGGCTGCGGGACCGGCGCTCTGGATCAGCTCGTTGTAGATCGCGCTGGCCATCGGGGTGTCGGGGCGGCCGTGCTCTTCCCAATAGCGGCGCAGCGCGTCGCCGGAGTCGGGGATGGTGCGCTCGATCACCTGGATGCGGGCGATCTGCCCGGTACGGGCGAGAGCTGCCAGCGCGCGTCCCCAGCCGCCGACGTTGGCCTGCTGGGTGCCGGGGTCGAGCAGGGCGTAGGCGCGGGAGGAGACCTTGACCACCGCGGTCAGCGTCCCGGCGTGTGGGTTGTGGACGGCGCCGTACTTGCCGTCGGGAGCAGTGGTCACGCGCAGGCTGGCAGCGGTGCCGGGAAGGTGGAGTAGTCCCTCGCGGGTCGGCCGGCGGGAGGGCCGGGTGAGCCAGACGAGCTGGCCTCGCATCCGGCGCAGCGCGTACCGGACGACGATCGGGGCCCAGTCCGCCAGAGCACGGCCTCGGTGGCGGACGAAGACGAGCAGGGCGATCACGGCCCACAGCGGGATGAGCTGGAGGGCGCCGACCACACCGCGGGCGAGGATCACGGCGAGAAGGAGAAGGCCGGTGAGCCCGGCGACGACCAACTGCGGGACGGACAGGCCGAGCAGGACGCCGCGCCTGCTGCGGTGCGGGAACTTCACGGTGGGCGTGGAGGACTGGTGCTTGCCGGACATGGTGGTTCCAGACGGTGGGAGCGGGCGGAGGACGGGGCGCGCGGCGCTCTTCTGGACGTCATGGCGCAACCTTCCTGCTGGTGGGGGGCGGGGGCGGGCCGTGGAGTGCGGCCCGCCCCCGGGGATGTGGGTCAGGAACCCGACGGCGACTGGGTGGGATACACCCAGTTCGTCGGCGTCGCGGAGCCGGTGGCCGACGGTCCGGACGCGGACGCCGGAGTGCCCGAGGCCGAAGGTCCGGGGTCGGCTGGCGGCATGGAGGTCATGTCGCCGCCCGGAGCCGATGCGGCTGCGAGGTGACCGGAGCCGCCCGCAACGCCTTGGGCAGGCGATTCGGACCCTTCCGGTTCGTCCTCGCCAGGACGTGTGATCAGTGGCGGGATCCCGGGGCGCTGGATCAGAGCCCGGCCCTTGTCGCCGCTCGCGTCCGGGTCTTCGCCGTACCGGAAGCGGGTCTGCTGCTTGGGCGGCCCGGCGTCGATGCCCTCCTTGCTGAGGTTGCCGCCGGAGGGGTTGATGCCGGAGGCGACGCCATCGGTGCCCGCGCCCGGGACCTGGTTCGGACCCTGCGGAGCGGGGGCGCCGGTACCGGCCCGCAGCGCGAGGCTGCCTGCGGTCTTTGCGGATCCTGCGGCGACCGCCATGCCGGCGACACCGGTGCGGTGCATGTCGTCGTGGCCGCCGCCGTCGCTGGCCCAGTGGACGAACTTGTACGTCGCGTAGGGGCAGAGCAACACCAAGACCATCACGACGATGCCGGCCATCGCGTCGGACAGGGCCGCCATTCCGTCGCTGGCGTCGGTCTTGCCCATGGCGGAGACGCCGATCAGGAAGACCACGGTCATCAACAGCTTGGAGACGATCAGGGTGCCGGTGGCCTCGATCCAGCCGCGCCGCCACCGTTTGGCGACTTCCCAGCCGCCGCCCGCCCCGGCGAACACCGCGAGCGCGACCATGATCAGGACGCCGACCTTGCGGGCCACCATCACGCCCCAGTAGAGGAAGGCACCGATCGCGCACCCGAAGGCCACTAGCGCGGGCACACCCCAGCCGAGGCCGTACATGGCCCCCATCTGGTCAACCTTGATCACGCGGCGGATCGCGTCGTCGATCGAGGTGTTGGCGGCTTTGAAGAGGCCGTCGGACAGCGCGTCCACGACGGTGATGGCGACGGTCGTGAAGGCGATGGCGGAGAAGCTGAACAGAACTCCGGTCATGGTGCCGAACGCCGCCTTGGCGAGGGCACGTTCGTCTCGGCGCCAGGCCGCGGTCATGAGCTGGATGCAGAAGATGCCGACGGTCAGGGTGAGGCCGATGGGCAGCAGCAACTCGTAGTTGTCCCGGAACCACCCGGCGTTGAGGTCGATGGCCGTCGTCTTGTTGACGGCCTTGGCGGCCAGGTCGGCCGCGCTGGACGCCAGCTCGCCCGCCGACTTCGCGATCCACGCGCCGAGACCGTCGGTGACGGTGCCGGCGGGGTTGGTGGCGAAGTCGACAGCGCCGCACACCTTGTCCATCAGCGGGAAGTCGCAGACTCCCATGGGTCGTACCTCCGTTCTGGGGCGAGGGTCAGGGCGCGACGGACGGCATGACGCCGACCAGGGCGCAGGAGTGGTTGGGCCGGCACTGGACCGCGAGGGTGGTGGACCGGCTCTCCGCGCCGCCGGCAGCCGAGCCCTTCCAGCGAATCGACTGCTTGCCGGAGACCGTGACGGCGTAGACGTACGCCTGGGTGATCGCCCCGGGGTCGTCCTGGAGGGCCTGGATAAAGGCATGCGGGAAGTGCCCCTCGTTGATCTTGGCGGTGGCGACCTGCTTGTTGGCCGCCATCTCCTTCCACAGCACGGCCGAGGGGACCGCCTGGTCGACGGAGGCCGGGTCGGCGTAATTCGACTCCGTGGTCAGCCAGCCGCGCAGCGCCTTGCGCAGCTCGGGCTGCGAGTACGCGCGGGTGTCGTACGACCACAGCGCTGCGGCGGCGGCCTTCCCGTACGTGATCGGGTCGTGGGTTTTCGGCGGAACGGGCAGAGCGCGGGGCCGGGTGTGCGGCCCGAACGGTGCCGCGGGCGACGAGGACGCCGTGGGCGAACTCGGCGGTGGGGAAGCAGTGTCGGAGGGGCTTCGGCCCTCGCGGGTGAGGTAGGCGGCCAGGCCGGCGAGGGCGACGAGCACCGCCAGGACGGCAGTGCCGAGCAGCGCCCGGCGGCGCACGCGAGATGCGCCGCCGGGGTGGGTGGAGTGCTGAGCCATCAGTGAACCTGCGTTCCGAGCGTCGAGAAGAACGCCACTACACCGTTGGCCGCACCGAGAAGAAGGGCCGCGCCCGCGCTTACCAGCACGCCCTTCTTCCCGTTCGCCTCGGCCTGGTGACCACCGGAGTGGTGCCCCCAGGCCCACACGCCCGCGCTGACGGCGAGGGCTCCGACCACGGCGATGAGCCCGAAGAGGTTGATCGAGCCCATCACCTGCTTGAGGACGTTGAGGCCAGGGAGCCCGCCCTCGTTGGGCTTGATTCCGGGGTCGTAGGCGAGCTGTATGACCTTGTCGGCGAGATACACGGGAACTCCAGTTCGAATGAGCGCACGCCAAAGCCCGGTGGGGCGGACCAGCGGTGCGAGGGGAGGTGGGGAGGGGGAGGAGCGCCGGTCAGACGACTCGGCGGGCCGCGAGAATCCGCGATTTCCAGGACGCGACGGTGGTGATTCGTACGACGTCACCGGTGTGCGGGGCGTGGACGATCAGGCCCTGCCCGATCGCCATCCCGACGTGTTCCGGTACGGCGGCCGTCCCCTCGGTGAAGAGGAGGTCGCCCGGCTTGAGGGCATCGACCGAGACGGCCTTGCCGTCCTTGACCTGCGTGTACGTGGTCCGCGTCAGGGTGACCCCGGCGGCCTTGTACGCGCCCTGCATCAGGGAGGAGCAGTCGCAGCGGCCCATCGGGTTTTTGCCGTGGGAGTCGGTGCACGTGCCGCCCCACTGATACGGGGTGCCGAGCTGGCCGAGCGCCCACCGGATCGCCGTCTGCACCTCTCGCGGCGCGGAGGCTGGAATCTTGTACTCGTCCGGCAGCGCGCCCGCCGGGATGGTGCCGAAGTCCCTCCCGTCACCGTCCGCCGAACAACCCCCCGCGGAATCGGGAGAGGGGCTGCCGGCGTCGGCAGAACCGGACGGCGACGGGCTTGGTGATGCACCGCCGGCCTCCTGCAGCAGGGGCTCGATGGCCTTCTGCAGGGCGGTGGCCAGAGGCTCCCACTTGGCGTACGCCTCGGGGAAGCCCGACTTCTGTACCGCCTGGGCGGCCTGGGTGACAGAGAGGGACTGCCAGCCGGAGACCTTCTTGAGGCCCTCGTAGAACTTCGTCGAGGCGTGGACCGGGTCGAGGATCTGGCTGGCCGTGCCCCAGCCCATCGACGGCCGCTGCTGGAAGAGCCCCAGCGAATCGCGGTCGCCGTAGGTCAGGTGCCGCAGGCCGCTCTCCTGCAGAGCGGTCGCCAGGGCGACGACCTGCCCTCGGGCGGGGATGTTCATCGCGACGCCCGTGGCCTGGATCGTCTTGGCGTTGGGCACTTGGTCGGCAGGCGCGTCCAGACCCGGCACGGAGACTGAGCCCTTGTCGCCGCCGTCCAGGATGGCCTTCACCTGCTTGGCGACGGCGGAGGCGTCCACACCCTCTGCACCGCCGGTCGAGCACGAAGCCGAGGCGGTCCCGGCACCGATGCCAAGGATCGGCACTGCCAGCAGGAGTGGTCCGGTGGCGCACAGACCGACGAGGGCTCCCGTCGTCTTCTTCACGGCCGCCGCCGTTCAGCGCGACGGTGGTGCGGACCGGTCGAGGGAGGTGGGTCGGGGCGGGGGTGTGTCAGGGCATGCTGCATCGCAGTGGCTCCTCGGTGTTCGAAGGAGACGCGGTGCCGACTTCTCGTGCAAAGCCGTCGGCACCGCGCCGATGTGCATCCGCCTCTCGGCGGGCCCGGGTCAGAGGAGTTGGTAGCTCCAGGACGCCGGTTTCAGGTCACGCGCGGCAGCCAGCCGCGCTCGTAATCTCAGGCAGTGCACAGGGGCCTCCTCACGGCGCTCGCGGACAGATGGTCAACATGCCTCCGACGCTGCTCGATTGGACGAGACAGCACGGATAAGCACAGCTCAACGGGGGTGGAGCAGCGCTCCTTCCCGGTGGCACGGCGAGACAGTAGACCGGGATTCCGGCCGCGCCAAACGACTGCCATCCAGGGGCTCGAAGCAGGAAGCCACCTCGTTAGGCGCGGCCGAAATTCGCCGTTAACCTCCTCTGCAACCTCGCACCGGACGCACGCCGTTGAGCGCTGCCCGGAGCAGGTCCAGACTCCGCCGCGCCCGAAGAGAGGCCCTCCCCATGAGCTACACGCTGCACCGAGGCGATGCCCTGACCGTCCTGAAGTCCCTCCCGGACGAGAGCGTCCAGGCGGTGATCACCGACCCCCCGTACAACTCCGGAGGCCGCACCAGCTCCGATCGAACCGGCCGCACCGCCCGTGCCAAGTACGTCACGAGCAACTCGGCGCACGACCTCGCCAACTTCCCGGGAGAGAACCGCGACCAGCGCTCCTACCGCTCCTGGCTCACCGAACTCCTCACCGAGGCGTACCGGGCCTCGACCGAGCACGCGGTCGCGATGGTCTTCACCGACTGGCGACAGGAGCCGACCACCTCCGACGCCCTCCAGATGGCGGGATGGACCTGGAGCGGCACGATTCCGTGGATCAAGCCCTCCAGCCGGCCCCGCAAGGGCGGGCCGAAGCAGGACTCGGAGTTCATCATCTGGGGCGTCAAGGGCTCCCTCGACAACACCCGTGACCTCTACCTGCCGGGGCACTACATCGCCTCCCAGCCCCGCAAGGGCCGGGTTCACATCACCCAGAAGCCGGTCGAGGTCATGCAGCAGCTCGTCCAGGTCTGCCCCGAGGGCGGCACCGTCCTCGACCCGTTCACCGGCAGCGGTTCCACCGGGGTCGCGGCCCTGCGTGAGGGACGTCGGTTCGTGGGCGTCGAGCTGTCCGCGCACTACGCCGACGTTGCCGAGGAGCGGCTGCGTGCCGAACTGACGAAGGACGACTTCGAGCTGGCCGGACCGGAGGCATGAGCGTGAGAGCGGAGAGGCCGGGGCCGGCGGCCCACAGACGCCAAAGGGGCGGCTGGTGCATCGACTAACTGATGCACCAGCCGCACCTCCTGTTATGTCAGGCCGCCTCGAACGCCCGCCGGATCAGCGGCGCCGCCTTCTCCAAGTCGGCTGCCGAGACGATACGGACCTCCAGGTCGCCGGTCCCGAGGTGTCCGATACCGCGCATGTCCCGGGTGAAGCCCTCCTCCAACTCGACCGAGTCCGGGTCGAGTCTGAGATACACCAGGATCGCCTCGTGCTTCGGACGGAAGATCACCGACGCCACGTTCACCAACCGCCGGTAGGCGATGTAGTGCCGCAGCGACGCCACCTCCACCTCGCCCCACGCCGTGAGCGCCTCGTCCAGTTCCGCGTACAGGTCCCGCAGGCACTCCGGCACCTGTCCTCCACCCGCAGGCGGAGAGACCACCGAAGCCGTCGGCACGCTGTCCGCCACGGGTGCCCGCTCCCGGCCCCGGCGAGACGAGGTGCTCGGGAAGCCGGTCGCGGAGTCCACGAGCAGCAGCCCCAGCAGGCCACCGTCGAAGATCCGGTAGCGCACCAGGTCAATCCGCTCGGGCAGCCGCTGCACGGCCACCCGGTCGTGGTGGGAGAAGCCGGCCGCGATGCAGATCATCCGCGGACGACGCCAGTCGACGGACTCGGCGGCTTCCGCGCCCAGCACCGTCCGGACGAGCGCCTCGAACTCGTACTGCGCCGACTCCAGCCAGGACAGGTAGGAGACCGCCTGGGACATCACTCCGCTGTCCGAGCCCTTCTTGAACTCGATCACCACCGGGCTGCCGTTCTCATCGAGCCCCAGGGTGTCGATCCGCCCCCGGTGCCAGGGGCCAGTCGGATACTCCGATGCCAGGAAACGGACGCCCAGCATCTGCTCCAGGCCGGCCTCGGCCCGGCGCTGCAGCTCCACCTCTAGCGCCACCGTCGAGCCGGCCAGCTCGACATCCCGTCCGTCCGCGTCCTGCCGGAACATCATCAGCTCGGCCACCAGCGCCCCCTCCCGCGATCTCTGCAAGGAAGCCAATCGAACGAACGCCTTGGTTATTCCATCTAAAGCTCGCCGGACCGTTTGGTCATCGAGTGGGGCAGGTGCACGCTGCGGAGTAGCGGAAGGCGCCTGGCTAACAGCGGTGAAGTCGTGTGACTAGGCAGCCCAGTTGGCCACTCTGAGCACCATAGTTGGCCACACCGCCTGACACGGCCCTGTTCTCGTATAGCTACGGCGAACGGACATATAGCGCTGAGTAGCTGCCGTAACCCTCGTTTCTCCGCTCTGGCCGCCTCGTTGAGCTGAATGAGTGACGGCGAGGGGTGGGGTGAATGAATCACTAAGGCAGGTGCCGGAGGATCGCTCGGTACGCGGGCCCTTCCAAGTAGTCGTCGTCGGGGGCAACCCGGTCGACCTTGGGCGGACCGTATGAGGGTTCCCACGTGTCGAACCACGGCGTCCGGGGGCCGACGTACACGGTCCCGTGCGCGGGGAACTGGTCGGCGGTGATGTCGACGACAAGGCCCTCCCGCTCTGCCCAGGCGTGGGTCTCGTGCGGGTTCTCCCTTTTGCCGCAGGCATACAACCAGCCGTCCAGACCCCGCTCGGCGAGGTAGGTGCACAGCATGACCGTGGCCGCGCCGCAGCTCCCCTGAGGGAAGTCCCGGAACCCTGGGTGTGGTGCATCGAGGTCGCCGGCCTGCTTGGCGTCCTCGATGGCGCGGCGGAAACGCATGGCCTCCAGCAGCACGTGGTCTTCGTACGAAGCCATGGCCGGAACCTACCTGGTGCGGTGAGAGGCAGCGTGTAGGCGCTCTGGCGGCCCTTACGTAACCTACGGCCGCTTGAGTGGGGTGCGTCCGCAGTCGATCGCTTCGGCGGCCTCGTTCTCGTCGTAGCTCATGGTGCCTTGGCCGTGGCAGTCCTCGCAGGTGTCCCACACGAGGGAGTAGCCGTCGGGTGCTTCGTCGTCTTCCTGGCCGACCTGGATGGATCCTTCACCGTCGCATTCGAGGCAGTCGAAGACGTACTCGCCGGGTTCCAGCGCCAGTTCGTCGGCCCACGCCTCGAAGTCGTCGACATCGGTGTCGGGCGCGCTCGAGCGGGCGCGGGCCAGGACGGCGATCCCTCCGGCGAGCGCCGCCATCGCGCCGACGGCCACGGCCGCCCGGCCCATGGGGCCGAGGCGGTCCCAGCGGGCGGTGATACGTCGGCGCAGCGGCGGCCTGGTCTCGGCGTCGTCTGCTGGCTTCTGTGGTCCGTCGGTCATCGTGTGCCCTCGAGTGAAGTGGAGTAATAGCAAGGGGCGTTCAGTGTGGCAGGAGCGCGGCCGCGATAGGGCGGGAATGCCGGGAGCCCGGCTACAGCTACGCGGCCGCAGCCCCGTGTAGTTACTCAGCGCTACATGTCGGTTCGCCGTAGCTAAATGAGAACAGGGCCGACCTGCACGGATGGCTGGTTTGTAGCGCTTCGAGTCCCCCAGGCGCCCCATGGCAACGCTCTGCACCAGCAGCGCGCCCCCTCTGACCTGCGCGAACGTCATACCCAGAGTGGCCAACTGGGCTGCTCAGTCACAAGTCGTCCGCGTCGATCCGCGTGGCTAGTTGCCCTTGAAATCGAACATTCGATCCAATAGTCGCTATGCGCCCGTACGACTTTCCACCTGACCTTCTACGTGACCAGACCGCCTGGTACGGCACCTACCGGCAGCTCGCGGACGGTGCCCCGGCCGCCAGCCCGACCGAAGGCCGCCGCCGTCTGCTGGAGCTGTCGGCCCGAAGCGCCGACCACCCGTTCTGGAGAGGGCCAGCCAGAACCCCGGCTGCCCGGATGGAACTGAAGGAGCTGGCTCAGCGCAGCGTCCGCAATGCGACCCCGGCCATCCGGCGGGCGGGGTGATCGACGGCCGAGCGATGGCCGGTCAGCGAAACGGACCTCAGGGTGGAGTGCACGCGTAGTGCGCCGATCGTCGTCCATCGCCCCTCGGCGGCGGGGGGCCGACGAGTCACGGTTCACCGCCGAGGCCGTGACGAGATCCTGGGCACCGCCTACTCCGACCACGACCTAGTCGTTTTTCTCGAAGCGCCCGGCGTCCCTGACCCCGACGGAGTCCTGAACGATCCGAAGTGGCTGGAGTGGCGCGACGGCCCAGACTGCCTGTGGTCCACCCGATCCGATGCGCGCTGATCCGGTTCCGTACGAGGTCACCGTCCGCGTGCCGCACCACCAGCACCGGGTGGGTCACGTCATTGGGCGAGGTGGTCGCCGAGAGCGCGTGCAGCAGTTGTGAGAAGCTGACAAGCGCGTCGGACGGAGGGGCCATGTCGGTCCGGGTCGTCCCACGCGCACAACGGAATGGTCACTGGGAGCCGCCCGGAGGGGCGCTCCGGTGGACAGCCGGTGGACAGACGCCTTTGGGCGAGCCAGTACGAGGCCGCACGGGGAAGACTGGCGCACACGGTCTGATCTGGGGAAACGTCATAAGGAAGCATGGTGGGCACCACCCGACACGATCGCTCTCGGTCTCGTAATGCGTAGGTCTCGGGTTCGAATCCCGAAGGCGGCTCTGTGGTGAACCCCAGGTCAGGCCTTTGACCTGGGGTTTCTTATTTCGGATGACCTTGAAATCGACCCAAGTTGCGCCTCTGGGGTCTGTGCATCGTAATGCGTAGGTCAGAGGTGTCGGTTCTGTGACGAGGATCCAGCCCTAAGCCTCTTACCTGGTCTTTTGTGTTTCTGGAGGGCTGGCTGCGCCTCGTCTCACGGGACTCCGGTGGACAGGCGGTGGACAGCCGTGCAGTGGGGGTGCAGTCCTGCGCAGATCCCGACGAGGACGGTTGGCCCTTTGGCTCATGACGGTAACGCTATCCATGGTCCGTCGCTCTCGTAGGTCCCCGACAAGAGTGGCGGCTGCCGGCTCGGACGTGCTCAACTGTTGTCCCCTGGCGGGGCGTGCCGTGTTGAGTGCGGCGCCGACCTGGTTCGCGAGGGTCACGGCGACGAGGCGTGCTTGCAGGGACGGGCCTGCACCGCGCGCGGGTCGCATCATGAAGCGTCCGTAGAAGTGGCCGCTGGCGAGCGTGCGCAGTTCGACTTCCTGGTCCGTCCGGCAGTCCGAGCTGGTCGACGTCCCAGTGACTATGCCCCGAGGTAACGGTGCCGTCCTGTTGCAGGCGCGGTGGGTGGCTGAGCAGGGTGTGCCGTACCCGAAGCGGCAGCCGTGTAGCTGGAGCAGCCCGGTGAGCTGGCCACGCACGTGGTTGACGAGGGCGTCGGGGTGGCGGCGGACTGAGCCAGTTCGGCGGTGTCGTGGATTAGGGCCAAGACACCACCCGTGACAAACGTGCCTCAAAGCATCCCTGCAAGCACATCAGGCCCAGCACTTGCCAGCTGCAGATGAACGCCGCTGCGAAGGAGACGTCCGGCCTGTTCAACGTCGCGCAGGGCGAGCCGCGCCTCAGCGGTGTGGCCTTGTTCGGCCTCTCCGTCGGAAGAGCCGTGCTCGAGCGCGCGTCGCCCGACCTCGAAGCCAATGTGGCCGCCCTCGAATACTCGTGCTTCGTCCTGCTGGAAGAGTGCCCTGGAAACTCCGAAAAGCTGGTTCCTGGCCCGCTGCTTCGACGAACTGCTCGCATCGGGCGTACGGGGAGTGGCGTCCTTCGTGGATGAGACCTTGAGCGAGAGTTGTCGCCCAGGGGCAGCCCTGCCCACCTCGGGCGGGGCCACCCCTGCCGACGGGATCCACGTCAGGTGCGCTGACGTTCGGGGTGACGTCCGGTGTCGGTGATCACTTGGAGAAGCGCGGCTGTGCCTCCCGGCGGTGCTGCGGCAGCTGCAGTTCGGGGGCGGGGAGCTGGGACAGGCGCGCTCCCTCGACGTCCATGTTCGGTAGCAGACGGTCGAGCCACTTCGGCATCCACCACGCCGAGTCGCTCAGCAGCGCGAACAGGGCAGGCACGAGGGCCATGCGGACGATGAACGCGTCGAACAGGACCGCGATCGCCAGACCGAAGCCGATCATCTGGATGAAGTCGTTGTCCTCCATGATGAAGCCGGAGAAGACGCTGATCATGATGAGCGCCGCCGCCGCGACCACCCGGCCGCCGTGCTGGAAGCCGGTGACGACCGCGTCGTGGGTGTGCGCGCCGTGCGTGTACGCCTCCCGCATCCGGGTCACCAGGAAAACCTCGTAGTCCATGGCGAGACCGAAGACCACGCCGATCATGAAGATCGGCATCGTGCTCATCACCGGGCCCGGCTCGTCGACGCTGAACACATCAGCCAGCCAGCCCCATTGGAAGACCGCTACCACGGCACCGAGTGCGGCGGCCACGGAGAGCAGGAAGCCCAGGGCGGCCTTGAGCGGGACGAGGATCGACCGGAAGACCAGCGTCAGCAGCAGGAACGCCAGGCCGACCACCAGGGCGAGGTAGGGGAGCAGTGCATCGTTGAGGGTCTCGGAAAAGTCGATGAACATCGCTGTCTGACCGGCCACCAGGACGCGCGTGCCGGTGTCCGCCTCGATGCCTTCAGCCCTGTCACGCAGCGACTTGACCAGATCCTCGGTCTTCGGGTCGGCCGGTCCGGTGGACGGCATGACGTTCAGGATCGCGGTGTCGCCGGACTTGTTGGCGTCCGCCGGGCTCACGGAGACGACGCCCTTCTCCTTGCCCAACTGCTTGCTCACCCTGCCGGCCGCGGCTGCCGCGTCCTTGGCCTCGACCGTCACCATCAGCGGGCCGTTGTAGCCGGAGCCGAAGGAGTCGGAGACCATGTCGTACGCCTTGCGCTGCGTGGTCTCGGCGGCCATCGTCCCCTCGGACGGCAGTCCCAGCTCCAGACTCGCGGCGGGCACGGCAATGGCGCCGAGACCCACCACGCCGACCAGCAGAATGGCGACGGGGTGACGCAGGACCAACCTTGCCCAGCGGGTACCCAGGTTTGGTTTCTGCCGGGCGGCACGCTTCTCGGCCTTGCGCCGCTGACGTGCCGAGAGCGGCTTGCCGTACTGTTGCGCCCGGTCCCTGCGGCGCAGGACCTTGACAGGTGCGAAGCCGAGCAGCGCGGGAACGAGTGTGATCGCGATGAGTACGGCGACGACCACGGTGGCCGCGCCAGCCAGACCCATCTTGGTGAGCATGGGGACGTTGACGACGGCGAGACCCGCGAGCGCGACCACGACGGTGAGACCCGCGAAGACGACCGCGGAGCCGGCGGTGCCGACCGCTCGTCCCGCGGCTTCCTCGCGTTCCCTGCCCTCGGCGATCTCGGCGCGGTAGCGGGAGAGGATGAACAGCGCGTAGTCGATGCCGACCGCCAGGCCGAGCATCAGTGCCAGTGTCGAGGTCGTGGAGGACAGGCCGAGTGTGCTGCCGAGTGTGACGATGCCGCAGATGCCGACGCCGACGCCCATGATGGCGGTGACCAGCGGCATTCCGGCGGCCAGCAGCGAGCCGAAGGTGATGAGCAGCACCACGGCGGAGACGGCGAGGCCGATGATCTCACCGGAACCCATCGTCTGGGACGGTGGCACGGCATCGCCGCCCATCTCGACCGTGAGACCGCTGCCGCTGGCGTCCTCCACCGCCTTCGTGAGCGCTTCGTGCGCCTCCGGGCTCATCTGGGTGGCGCCGACTTCGTAGGCGACCGATGCATAGCCGGTGGTGCCGTCCTTGCTGACGGCCTGGCCCTCAAACGGGTCGACGACGCTCACGACTTCGGGGGCCCGGTCCAGGTCGGCGACCAGCGCGTCCACCTTCCGCTTCTCGCCGAGGTCGGAGAGCTTCTTGCCCTCGGGCGCGCGGACGACCACCCGGGCTTTGGCCCCGTCGGCGCTCAGCGTGGGGAACTTGTCCTTGAGGAGGTCGTAGGCCTTCTGCGTCTCCGTGCCGGGCATCGTGAATGTATCGGCGGGAAGGGCTGGGGCGGAGGCGGCGGCGAAGATCGCGCCGATGAAGATCAGCACCCACAGCAGGGCCATCGTGCCCCTGCGCCGGAAGGCGAGGCGGCCGATTTTGTAGAGAAGGGTAGCCACAGCGAAAGAGCTCCTATCGGATTCGCCGGTGAACGGTGGGGGCGGGGATTGCGGTGACGACATGGGCCGCGGGGGCCACGGCAGGAGGAGGAGGGCGGGCAGGCCCAAGGGGAGCCGGGGTCGCTATGGATGGTTCTCCTCACGCCGGTTGATGCCGTTGTCGGGCTGGAACTGGCCGGTGCAGGTGAGGAAGACGTTGTCCAGATCGGGGGTGTGGACAGTGAGGGCCTCGGCCTCGATCGATTCGTTGTCCAGGACCTCCAGCACGGCCCGGAGCGCGGGGATGCTGCCGTCCGTGGGGATGTACACGACGAGCGCGTCGTCGTCGCTCGTCACGGCATCGAAGGCCGCGGCGGCTGATTCGAAGCCGCGTACGTCGGCGAGCTGAAGCCGGATGTGCCCGCCGGCAGTTGTGGGTCCCGATGCCTTCGCGGCGTGGTCGCCGCCATGTCTCCCACGTCCCTCCCAGTTCGTCGGTGGTGTCACCACGAACTCGGGTGCGAGACCGTCCAGTCGCAGGACGACCGAGCCCGGCGCCAGATCGCGGCTGACCCGGCCCACGGCCTCGGACAGCGCGTTCAGCAGCACCAGCCGGGCTGCTGACTCCAGAGGAGCGGCGAGCCGGTCGGCCAGGGCACGGGTTTCGTCGCCGCCCGCGTCGGCGACGGCCACGAGCTCATGTCGGAGGTAGGCGACGTACGGCGTGAGATCCATGACGCCATCATGGCACGTTTATGGCGCCATGCTCTGGCGGTCATACTGGGAGGGGGTGAGCTTGACCGAAACCCGCCTGCCGAACGCCGTGTGTGGCTGGGGATGCCGACGGCTCGTCGCTGCTCTCAATCAAGCCGTTCATCTGCGTAAATGAGGCCGGATGCGATGGTGCGTCCGAGGTGGCGGCGAGCTCTTCGGCCGGCCGACCTGCGGAGCCGGATGGCGTCAGCGGCTCGATGTTGACGCCAAGAGTGGCGCCATGGCAGCGCTTGGCTGGTCAGGCGCCCCCTTTCGCGTACACCTGGTCCAGTGCGCCCGGCAGCGCCCGGAGGAAGGCCGCGACCTCGTCGTCGGCGATGATCAAGGGCGGGGCAAGGCGGATCACCCCGGGCGTGACGGCGTTCACCAGGAAGCCCGCGTCCTCGAGCGCTCGTTCAGACTCGCGGGCCAGCGGCTCGGTGATCACGACCGCGAGCAGCAGGCCGGCTCCCCGCACAAGATCGACCAGCGGGTGGCCCAGCCCTTCGATGCCCTCTCGTAGGCTCTCGCCCTGCCGCGTGACGCGCGACAGGAGACAGTCGGCCGCGGATGGTGTCGAGGACCGCGAGTGCGGCCGCGCAGGTCACCGGATTGCCCCCGAAGGTCGTGCCGTGAGCCCCGGGTGTCAGGAGACCGGCAGCCGCACCGAAGGCGAGGGTGGCACCGATCGGCAGTCCGCCGCCGAGGCCCTTGCCGAGAGTGACGATGCCCGGCTCCAATCCGTGGGCCCGGTGCTCGAACCAGTGCCCCATGCGGCCGATGCCCGTCTGTACTTCGTCCAGTACGAGCAGCGCTCCAGTCGCGCGGGTGATCTCCCACGCGGCGGCCAGATAGCCCGGCGGCGGTACGACGACGCCGTTCTCGCCCTGGACCGGTTCCAGGACCACCAGTGCCGTGTCGGTGTCGACTGCTGCCCGCAGCGCCTCGGCATCCCCGAACGGCACATGGGTGACCCCGCCCGGCAGCGGCCGGAAAGGGTCTCGTTTCGCGGGCTGCCCCGTGAGCGCGAGCGCGCCCATGGTGCGGCCGTGGAAGGCTCCCTGCGCCGCGACGACGCGACTGCGCCCGGTCAGTCGTCCGATCTTCAATGTGGTCTCGTTCGCCTCGGCACCGGAGTTGGCGAAGAAGACCCGTCCGGGGCGCCCCGACAGCGTCAACAGCCGTTCGGCGAGCCGGACCTGCGGTTCGGTGACGAAGAGATTTGAGACATGGCCGAGCCGGCCGATCTGCTCGCGCACCGCGTCGACCACGGCCGGATGCGCGGTGCCCAGGGCGTTGACCGCGATACCGCCGAGAAAGGCCAGGTACTTCTTGCCGTTGGCGTCCCAGTACACGGCACCCTCGTCGCGTACCAGCGGCACCCGCGGGACCCCGTACGTGTCCATCAGCGACGTCTGCCAGCGCCCGGTGAGCCTGCTGTTCGGCGTACCGCTCATCGCAGCCCTCCTTTCTCGTCCGCCACGACCGTGGTGCCGTACGTCACGTCGGTGAGCAACGCGGTGAGGACCGAATGCCGTACGCGCCCGTCCAGCACCCGCGCCCTGGGCACTCCATGACGTACCGCGTGCAGGCAGGCCCTCATCTTCGGAACCATGCCGTGGGTCAACTCCGGCAGCAGCTTTACGAGTTCGGTGGCCGTCAGGATGCCGATCACCTCCTCGCTGTGCGGCCAGTCTGCGTACAGGCCCTGCACGTCGGTGAGCAGGAGCAGCTCCCGGGCGCCGAGCGCGGTGGCAAGCGCGGCAGCCGCGGTATCGGCGTTGACGTTGTAGACGTGGCCGTCGTCGGCACTCCGGGCGACCGACGAGACCACCGGAATGCGGCCGTCCGCGAGCAGCGCGTTGAGGACGCCGGTGTCCACCTTGCTGATCTCGCCGACTCTCCCGATGTCCAGCGGCTCCCCGTCGACCACCGGCAGATGTCTGACCGCCGTGATGGTGTTCGCGTCCTCACCGGTCATGCCGACTGCGTACGGACCATGACGGTTGATCAGCCCGACCAGTTCGCGCTGTACCCGGCCGGCGAGCACCATCCGGACCACGTCCATCGCCGGGGAGGTCGTGACCCTCAGTCCTGCCCGGAACTCCGAGGTCAGTCCGTACCGTTCGAGCTCCGCGCTGATCTGCGGACCACCGCCGTGCACGACGACCGGGCTGAACCCGGCGTCGCGCACCCGCACGACGTCGTGGGTGAAGGACGCCTTCAGCTCGTCGTCCACCATGGCGTTGCCGCCGAGTTTGACGATGACTGTCCGCTCATGTGCGGCGGCCTGCCGGCCATCGGCGGCGGCGCTGTGCCGGGGTGTGCTCATGAGGAGTACGCGCTGTTCTCGTGGACGTACGCGGCGGTCAGGTCGTTGGTCCAGATGGTCGCCGCATCGTCTCCCGCCGCGAGGTCGGCGGTGATGACGACCTCCCGCCGGCGCATGTCCACCGTGTCGCGGTCCTCACCGATCGATCCGCCCCTGCACACCCAGACCCCATTGACAGCGACATTCAGCCGGTCCGGCTCGAAGGCGGCGGAGGTGGTGCCGATCGCGGCGAGCACCCGGCCCCAGTTGGGATCCTCGCCGTGCAGGGCGCACTTGAGCAGGTTGTTGCGCGCTATGGACCGGCCGACCTCGACGGCATCGTCCTCCGAGGCCGCGTGGACGATGTCGATCCGGATGTCCTTGGAGGCGCCTTCGGCATCGGCGACGAGCTGCCGCGCGAGATCCTCGCAGACTGATTGCACGGCTGCCGCGAACCCCTCGTACGCGGGCTCGACCCCGGACGCGCCGGAGGCGAGTAGCAGCACGGTGTCGTTGGTGGACATGCAGCCGTCGGAGTCGACGCGGTCGAAGGTGGTACGGGTCGCCGCGCGAAGGGCGCGGCCGAGGTTCTCGCCGTCGACGTGCGCGTCGGTGGTGATGACGACCAGCATGGTGGCGAGACCGGGTGCGAGCATGCCCGCCCCCTTTGCCATGCCCCCGACGATCCAACCGTCACCCTCGGCCACGGCGGTCTTGTGCACGCTGTCGGTGGTCCTGATGGCGATCGCGGCCGTCTCTCCACCGTCCGCGGAGAGGTCTGCGGCTGCCTTCTCGACTCCCGTCAACACCCTGTCCATCGGCAGTCGGACACCGATGAGCCCGGTGGACAGGACGGCGACATCGGCCGCGTCATGGCCGTCGAGAACGCCGGCCGCCTTCTCCGCGGTGGCCCTCACGTCCTCCAGGCCGTCCGGTCCCGTACAGGCGTTGGCGCCACCGGAGTTGAGTACGACAGCGCTCAAGGCGCCATTCGCGATGACGCGTTCGCACCACACCACCGGCGCCGCCTTCACCCGGTTGGAAGTGAGGACGCCGGCCGCCGTCGTGAGCGGGCCGCTGTTCACTACCAGCGCCAGATCCGGGCCGCCGCCGGCCTTGATCCCCGCGGCGACCCCCGCCGCCGAGAACCCGCGTGCTGCGGTGACACTCATGGTGCAACTCCTCCGGTGAAAGGCCACAGTTGGTTGGCGGAGCACCCGTGCGCGTGACACGAATGTCAATTTGAAAGATGTCGTCGGACAGCTCACTTGCCGTGCCAAGGCAATTCAGTATTACGCCGAATAACTCCGGTGCGCCATACCGGGTGGGGCGGAGACGGGGCGTCGGGGGACTTGGGAACATGGGGCGTTGTCCCGCCGACAGGACAGCGGTGCGAAGGTTCCCGGCATCTTGACTTTGATACTCAGGGCACTGATAGCGTCCCTGAAATGAAGCCATGCCTTGCGTGTCTGATCACCGAAAGGGCGAGTTTCGCATGTTCGTTCCGAGGCAATATCGCGAACCGGATGCTTCGTGGATGGTCGATTTGCTCCGCAATAATCCGCTGGCGCTGATGGTGAGTAATGGAGATGCCGCCGCCGCGCCGTTCGCCACGCATCTTCCCGTCATACCGGACCCTGCGATGGCCGATGAATGGTCCGCCGATCTTTCGGGCGCCACACTACTGGGGCACATGAATAGGGGAAATCCCCATTGGAAGGCCCTGGAAACCGGTGACGTTGTCCTGCTGATATTCACCGGTCCGCACGCCTATGTCTCGCCCACGGTGTACGAGGTGACACCGGCCGCGCCGACGTGGAACTTCACCTCGGTGCATGTGCGCGGTGTGGTGGAGAAAATCGATTCCGCGGAAGAGACCCTGGAAGTGGTCCAGTCCACCGTCCGTGCGTTCGAGGCCGATTTCGGTGACGACTGGGACATGACCGAATCGCTCGGCTACTTCCGCAGGATCGTGCCCGCTGTCGGGGCGTTCCGGCTTACGGTGTCGGGGGCCGAGGGCATGTTCAAGCTCAGTCAGGAGCAGAAGCCGGAGGTCCGCGAGCGTGTGCAGAAGGCGTTCAGCGGGCGGGAGTGCGGCCGCCACCGGGAGACGGCCTCGTTCATGAGCCGGTTGCCGTGACGGCTGTGGTCCCTGAGAGTTGTGGCAACGGCCAGGGCCCGAACTCCGTCAGGAGTGCGGGCCCTGTGCGTCATGTCGTCCTGTCCGGCTCCGGCAGGGGTGTTTCCCCGTCGGTCGGCTCGCCGGGTCAGGCGCTGAGGCCTGCTTGTTCCTCCGTTTCCTCCAAGGCTCGTTCGGCCGCGTTGTCGAGCGTGGCGAGCACCCATTGCTCGAAGTCGATTCCCGACTGTTCCGCGGCCTTGTGCCACCACTGGAGCCGATTTCCCGGTACGGCGAGCTGCCGGGTGGCTTCGACCTGCTTTCCCTGGTTCCGCTCGTCCTCACGGGCCAGACGGATGGCATTGCGCAACTGCTTCGTGGTCCACCCCGTCTGCTCGGCCCGGTCGAGCCACAGGTCCTGTTCCCCGACCGACAGAGAGGCGAGTTCCGCGTGGTGCTGGAAGGTGAGTCCCGGTCGACGGCGGTCTAACTCGAAGCGCCGCGAGACCCACGCGTAGTTGCGCAGCGTCTGATACTGCAAACCGGCAGCGCGGATTCCGCGCTGGTACCGGTCGGTGTAGTGATCCTTCCCGTAGGCCAGCCAGTCACCGAGCCACCAGGACGAGGAATTCACTATTCCGGAGAGCTGCCTGCCGGCACGTTCCCAGTCGTCGAACGTCAGTCCGGCGGGGATCTGTAGCCCCACGTTGGTCGTGAGCACCTGACTGCGCGGCCCGTCGCCGCTGGCTCTTCGCTGCCGTGGCCGACCGTCCGGGTTCTTGCGGAACAGCACGACCTTGGACCCGTCGAGGTCGCAAGCGTGATTCATCATCATGCCTCCATGTGCATGTACGTCCATTGGGCGAGGGCATATCAGCCCGCTCCCGAACGGGAGCAGATACAGAGGGATCTGACATTGGTAGCTGGAATCGGCGGAGTACCGATCACCATCGCGCACGGCGATGCGGAACTGGGAGTTCAATTTGTTGCCAAACCGTCGGGCGATGGCCCTCTCCGGCCGTTCGCCGAATCTGATCGCCCCTGTTACAGCCAGCGGCTGACCGACGGGCGCGGGCGCGGACTGAGTCTCGCGTCCGGCCTGCGGATCGCCGTCACGGGGCGCAGCGATCGACCGTCCATGGCATGGGAAATAGCTGCCGCTCGGCATGTGCTTCGAGTCTGTGGGGGCATCGCTCGGGTCGGCATGTGCAGGAAAGTGCCCAGCCACCGGTCGCCCCGTACGCCTTGACCACAAGTCCCCCTAGACCTGGCAGTTGCCGACGAGTGTCCCTGCCGACAGCGAGAGGATCCCGAACGATCCTCTTCCAAGGTCGTCAAGTAGAACCCGGGATCGACAGAAGATTCAAGGAGCAAGTCGCCGCCGGGCGTGAATTTTCGGAGACCGAAGAGGGCAGCACTCCTTATCGGAGGATTAGGTTCCGTTAGATTTCACGGAATGGGTGCGAGCTGCCGCCCGGTTCCGGCCAGAGAAAGAAATTATTCGGCCAACTGCTCCCGTATGCACGAGTTGCCCCGGGTGGAGAAGTCGGAAAGGTCCTGTTGCGGAACGAGCAGAATGTATCCGGCGTGGTAGTGAGGCGCTCGCCTCGCGAAATCAATTCACCCAGCCGGTGTAGCTCTGGCCGCCCTGCGGAGTTCGCCGTTCGGGACGGCGGGCGGGCTCGTCATAGGTCAGCATGGCGGAGGCCGCCCTGACCAGCCAGGCGTTGACCGACAGGCCTTCGCGGCCCGCGGCCTCCTCGATCCGAGCCTTCAACTGCTCGGGCGGCCGGAAGTTGATGCGGGACGTGGCACCTTCCTTGGCGCCAGGCGCGGGAGGTGGGGCGGCTGGGAGCGTCGGAAGGGCGCCATTGCGTGAGCGCGCGAAGTCGTCCTCGGCGTCGGTGGCGGCGTACTCGGACGGCGGCAGCGTGACGACGAAGCTGGGGTCCAGTCCGCGGAGCCGGACCTCGACGGCGCCCGGAGCCAACTCACGGGTGATCTCGTCCGCGGCGGCCGACAATGCGTCGAGCAGAACCAGCCGGACGGCGGAGGACAGTGGCGCGACCAGACGTTCGGCGAGTTCGCGTGACTGAGCGTCCCCCGACTCCACCGCGGCGATCAGCTCCTGCCGCAGATTGTCGACATACCGCATGAGTTCCATGGCGACATCCTCACGCTGACGTGGCGCGATGTGCAAGTCCCGTCCGCTGTGGTGATCACCGGACCCCAGCGGGGCGACCGAGCGCGCGGGAGCCGGGCGGGCCACAGGTCGGGCCGGTGCGAAGCAACCGCGCCGGCCCGCCCTGTGGCCCCAGGTGCCCATGCGTCCTGGGGTGCGTTCGAAATGCTGGTCACAGCGAGTCGTTGTAGTAGGCCGTGTCGGGCTTCGGCGGCCGGCGATGCCGCGCTTGCGCAGACAGGCGCGGTTCGCGCGGGAGCCGTATGCCCTGTCGGCGCGAACCCTGTCCGGTCGGGCGCCGCGGGCGGCCCGGCCCGGTCCTGGGCACCCGGATACGCCCCACGACCACCCACGACCACCTGGAACTATGGGCGTCACCGCGCTGCCCGAGCGTGATCAACAGTGACGTCGTCTCCTGGTCCTGCTCGGGCTCGGTGAAGACACCGCCCGGCGGCTCGACCCGCAGCTCCGCTTTCGCGGGCACCCACCGCATGCCGGTGGGCGCGGGCGACGGTCCGGTCCACCGAGACGTCCCAGTGTGATCAGCCCCTCGGTATCGGGCCGGGCGTGCAGTCGCCCGAAGCTGCAGTGCCAGGTGCCGTCCCGCTGCCGACGCAGGTCCCGGGCAACCGCGACGATCGGCGGCAGCTCCGGCCCCGCGCACGCCAGCACAATCTGTGCGCGCAGGGCCAGGGCCTGGGCCTGCCGCCCCACACGTCCACCGCTTCGACGTCGCGGGGCCCGAGGAACTGACGCGCCGGCGACAGAAGTCACACCACACCTGACGATCAACTACTGGTGCCGGACACCAGTGCTATGCGAGCGGTGCCCCGTTCCCGCTCGGTACGGCGCTGTCCCGCACCCCTTCGACGAGGCTGATGAACTGGCCGGCGGTCGAGTTGGCGTAGAAGTCTCGGAGCCCGATCCTGGGCAGCCCGCGCTCGCGCATCGTGGTGAGGACGTGGACCACGAGCAGGGAATTGCCGCCGAGTTCGAAGAAGTTGTCGTCGCGGCCCACGTCCGTCTTCAGGCTCTGCCGCCAGATGCTCAGGATCTCCTCGCCCACGCCGCCGGACGGTGCACCGGTTCTCTCCTCGGTCAGGCGCCCGTGGACCGCGGACCCGGCGGGAGCGGGGGGCGGGAGCTGCGGCACGTCCGGTTTGCCGTTGGCGGTGAGCGGAACGGCGTCGATCTCGGTGAGCGTGGACGGAATCATGTAGTCCGGCAGGATGCGGCGGGCGTTGTCGAGCACCTGCCGGGTGCCGGTGTCCCGCGCGCGGTCCGGGTCGAGTACGACATACGCGTCGATTCGGCTGCCCGCGGCGTCGCCGGGAGGTGCCTGACCGACGACCACGACCGCAGCGGTCACGGCCGGGTCGCCAGCCAGCACCGACCGGATCTCGTCCAGCTCGATGCGGTGGCCGCGGATCTTGACCTGGTTGTCGAGGCGGCCGAGATGGTCGAGCAGCCCGTCCGGCCGCAGCCGCCCCTTGTCACCGCTGCGGTACAGGCGTTCACCGGTTTCCTCGTCGATGACGAACCGCTGCGCAGTCAGCTCCGGCCGGCCGAGGTAGCCGTCCGCCACGCCCGCCCCGCCGACATGGATCTCCCCGGCCGCACCCGGGGGGAGGACACGTCCCCTTGTGTCCCGTACCGACAGTGACCAGCCGGGCAGTGCACGGCCGACCGAGCGGGACCCGGCGACGACATCGGCCGGGGTGATCGTCTTTGCGGTCACATGGACCGTGGTCTCCGTGATGCCGAACATGTTCACCACCCGGCACCAAGTGGGCGAGTGCCGGGCGAACCACGGGGCGAGCAACTGCACGTCGAGTGGTTCGCCGCCGAAGATCAGCAGCCGTACGGACAGTTCGGCCGTCGCCGACTGGTCCGCGCGTACGAGCTGGGCGAAGGCGGACGGGGTCTGGTTGAGCACGGTGACCCGTTGTTCGGCGAGCAGCCGGTGGAACTCGTCGGTGTCCCGTGCCGTCCAGTACGAGACGATGACGAGCCGCCCCCCGGTGAGCAGGCAGCCCCAGATCTCCCACACCGAGAAGTCGAAAGCACTCGAATGGAAGAGAGTCCAGACATCGTCGGGGCCCAGCGCGAAGTCCGTGGAGGTGGCTTCGAGGAGGGCGGTCACGTTCCGGTGGGGGACGACCACGCCTTTCGGGCGGCCGGTCGACCCCGATGTGTAGATCACGTAGGCGGCGTCGTCCGGACTTGCGTCCCGCTCGGCCTCCGTGGCTTCGAGGAGGTCGCCGTGTTTGCCCAGTTCGTCGAGACCGATGACACGAACATCCGGAATGTCGGGAAACTGTGCGGCATCACCGATGACGACGGGGAGCCGGGCGTCGTCGACGATGTACGTCAGCCGGTCGGCCGGATAGCGGAAGTCCATCGGTACGTAGGCGCAGCCCGCCTTCAGGATGCCGAGGAGTGCCACGACGAGGGGAGCGCCGCGGTCCAGGCAGACGCCGACCCTGGTCGCGGGAGTGATGTCGAGGTTGCGCAGTCCCGCCGCCACGGCGTCGGCGCGCTCACTGAGTTGACGGTACGTCAGCTCACCGTCCTCGTCGACGAGAGCCACCGCATCGGGGAAGCGGTTGGCCACGTCCTCGAAGCGACGGTCCATCCGCCCGCCCTCGCCGAGCCGGCGGTCCGCACCGCCCAGCCTCAGAACCTCCGCCGTCGCCTGCGGGGTCATCAGGGGTACGTTCGTGAGGGCCGACTGGTCGGCTTCCTCCGCCGTCAGCGCGGCGAGCCGCTCCACGGATGCGCAGAACATCTCGGCCACGTGCGGCGAGACCATGCCCTCATCGAACCAGGCCGAGGCCTCGACCGTGCCGTCGGACCGCTCCGTGCAGTGCACGGTGAGCGGGAAGACCGGCGCCAAGCCGGCCACATACATATGGTCGTCCGCGCCGAACTCCACAAGACCGACTGCGGGCAGCTCCGGCCCCACCGGGGAGGGCGGTGTCCCGTCCAGCAGCGCGAGCAGATGGGCGGGCCCCTGCTCCTCGTCGATCTCCCCGACCCGCAGCAGAGCGACTGTGCCGCCGGATTCCGTGTCGAAATGTCCGACCTCGACAGTCCCTTCCCCCCGGTACCTGGCCGTGGTCAGGGCGACGGCGCCCAGCAGCAGCCTGCCGCTCACTGCGCCGCGCGGCAGGGCGAGCCGACGGCCGGTGACGATCCCGCGGCGGCCCGGACCGCCCAGTCCCCAGTCGACCGGGGCCCATGGCGCGGACGGTGTTGCCACCGCATCGGTGACGGGGAACGGCACGCTCTCGGCCCGACCGACGCCGGACAGGGCGACTTTGGCCAGTCGGCCAAGTGCGGTGCGCGCGACCCGTCGGCGGTCGGCGACGAGTACGAGATGCGCAGTGCCGTCGGTGTACCGCAGCAGGACGGCGCGTACGGGGAACGGATCGTCACGAACCGGCCGGAGTGCTTCCTTCCGTAACCGTTCTCGCGCCGTCGGGGAGTCCTGCGATGTCGGCACCGCCGTCTCCCACAGCTCCACCGTCCGGGAGTCGCCCCACTGCCGAGCCGCCTCGTCCAGGCGCCGGCGAACCGCCGTGCCGTCCACCGGCGTCGGCAACGCCGCGATCAGAGCGTGGCAGTCGCGTCCTCGTTCGGGCAGGCGCTGCTGAAACGGCAGCACGGCGTGTCCTCGCCCGCCTGCCGCAAGTGCGTTGAGCTTGACGCCATCGGCCGTGTTCTCGGTGTGTGTCGCCATGGTCCGGTCTCCTGCCGGTGTCGTAGCGGTCTCGTGGTCCGGAGACGCGCTCACCTGCTGGTGAATCCTCCGTCGACGGTGATCACCGAGCCGGTGACCTGCCGGGAGTCGTCACCGGCCAGCCAGGTGGCGGCACCCGCGATGTCGGAGGATTCGATGAGCGCGTTCATCGGCTGGTCGCGCAGGAAGAGGTCCTCGTACTCCCCGGTCGGGACATCGAGCGAGCGCGCGATCTCCACCAGCATGCGGCCCTCTACCAGCGGGTTGTCGCGCACCGAGCCGGGGCAGAGTGCGTTGACCCGGACCCGGTGCGGTGCGTAGTCCAGCGCCGCTGCCTTCGTGAGGCCGATGAGGCCGTGCTTGGCGGTGACGTAACCGCTGAAGTTGCGGTAGCCGACCAGGCCGGCCGTCGACGAGATGTTGATGATGCTGCCGGACTTCTGCTCGACCATCGCCGGCGCGACCGCCTTGATCATTCTCCAGGCGCCCGAAAGGTCGACGTTGAGCATGAGTGACCAGTCGGGCTCACTGATCTCATGGAGGACCACACCCGACGGCGCCGCTATGCCTGCGTTGTTGACGAGAACGTCGACGGTGCGGAACCGGGCCAGGGCCCCCTTGACGGCGGTCTCGACCTGCGCCGTTTCGCGCACGTCGACCGCGGCGGCGACCACGGCGCTGCCCCGCTGCTCGCACAGCTCCGTCGTGTGGTCCAACTGGCTCCGACTGCCGAGCGGATACCCCACACCCTCGAGATCGTCCGCGATGTCGAGGAGCACCAGATCGGCGCCCTCGTCCGCGAACCGGACGGCGCACTCCCGGCCGAGACCGCGGGCCGCTCCCGTGATCACGACGGTCTTTCCTTCCAGCAACATGCCCATGGCTCCCTGCCCCGTTTCGTTCAGCTCCCGGCGACGATGTGCAGCAGCGCCTCGGCCGAGTCGGCCAGATACATGTGTCCGCCCGGCAGTTCGACGTACCGGAACTCGGCCCGGGTGGTCTCGCGCCATTGCTGTGCATGCTCCCTGGAGACCAGGGCGTCGTGCTCACCCCGCAGCGAGGTCACCGGGACGGCGAGGGGTTCGTTCGAGGACGGCTTGTAGTTCTCGTGCATGGCCACGTCCGCGCGGAGCACGGGCAGCAGCAGCTCCCTCAGATCAGGATTGTCGAACGCCGCGTGCCGGTATCCGGCGAACTCCTGCACCCGCTCGACGAATTCGTCGTCGTTTAGACCCGTCGCCCTGGAGTCGCGTCCGTTCCAGGGGCCGGGCGAGCCGCTCACATAGAGATGCGTGGGTCCCGGGTGGCCGAGCCGCAGGAGTTCACGCGCGATTTCATAGCACAGAACGGCGCCCAGGCTGTGGCCGAAGAGTCCGAAGGCCGGCATTTCCGCGGTGATCTCAGCAATCCGCGGTGCTAGTTGCCCGGCCGCGTCGATCGCGTCGGTGAATGGCTCGTCGAGAAAAAGCTCTTCGCGTCCCGGCAGTTGTACTGGAAGCACCTTGATTTCCTGCCCCGAGACTTCCGTCCATGCGCGGTAGAACCCAGCGCCGCTGCCGGCAAAGGGCAAGCAAACCAGCGGAAAGGGATGTGACAGCAATGGTTTCCCCGTTCTTTCTCGAGCTGTTGACTGCGGACGGCCCGGGCGGTGCCGCCCTGAGTAGAAGCGGGCCCTTGTCCCGTCGACAGGACGGCAGTGGGCAGGCAGGTGAGGGAGATCCGGGCTGTTCAGGGTCGGTGTCCACCGGCAATCGGCGTGAACTCGAATAGCCCGAAGGGCATAGCCTCGCCCGCCACACCGTAAGCGGATTCAGGTGTCCTGTCGACGGGACGCCATGCCATCGCGGACATGATGTCCGGGGACTGCTTCATGCTTGACCCGGCAGCCCGCAGGTATGAAGGTGTGGGAAGTCCTGGGATTGAACGACGCGCCTCAGCAATTCATCGGCGGTACGACCAGAGACTTTTCCTGTCCGGCAATTCAGGCCGTGGGGCAGGTGGCGTTGTGAACGGTTTTCCGATCCGCTTGTTCGCGTGGGGTGATGGATGTGCATGATCCGTTAGAGCGGGACCGGTCGCTGACGGCGGTGAACGATACGGTCGAACGGATCCACGACGCGACAGTCACCGCGTTGTTCGAGCAGCAGGTCCGACTGACCCCGGATGCGATCGCGGTGGTGTCCGGCGACATCGCGCTGACCTATGGAGAAGTCGACGCCAGGGCTGAGCGGTTGGCGCACGGCCTGGTCCGGCGCGGCGTCGGCCCCGAGTCGGTGGTCGCGGTCGCGCTGCCCCGGTCCCCCGATTCGGTCGTGGCCCTGCTGGGCGTACTGAAGGCCGGTGCCGCGTATCTGCCGATGGACTCCGACTATCCGGCCGAGCGGGTCGAGTTCATGCTCCGTGACGCGCGGCCGGTCCTCCTGCTGACCACGGCCGGCGCGACGGCGGACCTGCCCGGTTCCTGCCCCGCCGTGGCGATGGAGGACCTGGACGAGCCGGGAGAAGGGGTCCGTGCATCGGAGACCCGCCGTACGGAGCACCCGTCGGGGCTCGCGTACGTGATCTACACATCCGGATCGACCGGTACCCCCAAGGGCATCGGTGTCACCCACCGTGACGTGGTGGGGCTGGCGACGGACCGCCGTTGGCACGGCGGCGCGCACGAACGGGTGCTGCTGCACTCGCCGCTGGCCTTCGACGCCTCCGTCTACGAACTGTGGGTGCCGCTCCTGAACGGCGGCCGGGTCGTCGTGGACCTGTCCACGGACCTGACTCCCGACGTACTGGCGGAGCAGGTGGCACGCCATGGTGTCACCGCGGTCTGGCTCACGAGTGCGCTGTTCAACCTCCTGGTCGAGGAGGACGTACGCTGCCTGACCGGGCTCCGGGAGGTGTGGGTCGGCGGCGACCGCGTCTCACCGCCCGCGGTGAGACGGGCCATCGCGGCCTGCCCGGGCACGGCGTTCGTGAACGGCTACGGGCCCACGGAGACCACGGTCTTCGCCACGAGCCACCGTGTCGATCCCGCCGGGCCGCCGGCCGCGGACGTTCCCATCGGACGCCCCCTGGAAGCCATGCGCGGCTATGTGCTCGACGCCCAGCTGCGGCCCGTCGCACCGGACACGCCGGGTGAGCTGTATGTCGTGGGTACGGGAGTGGCGCGCGGTTATCTGCACCGGTCGGCGCAGACCTCGGAGCGATTCATCGCCTGCCCCTTCGGCCCGGCCGGTGAGCGCATGTACCGGACCGGGGACCTGGTGATACGCAACGCCGACTGCGATCTCGTCTATCAGGGCCGCGCGGACGCACAGGTGAAGGTGCGCGGCTTCCGGATCGAACCGGGGGAGATCGAGACGGCGCTGCTGGCGCATGCGGCGGTGGCGCACGCCGCCGTGATCACCCGCGAGGACGGCGGCGCCGGCGCGGCCAAGCAGCTGATCGGCTACGTGGTGCCCGCCCAGGAGCACGGGACCGTGCTGGACATCGCCGCCCTGCCGGCCGAGCTGCGGGAGTTCCTGGCGGAGCGACTGCCGGAGTTCATGGTCCCCGCGGCCCTCGTCGTCCTCGACCGGCTGCCGCTGACCGCGAACGGCAAGCTGGACCGTGCGGCGCTGCCGGCACCCGCGTTCACGGGCGCGGACTACCGGGCACCGCGGCAGTCCGACGAGGAGATCCTGGCGGGGGTCTTCGCTGAGGTGCTCGGCCGAGCCCGCGTCGGCATCGACGACGACTTCTTCACCCTCGGCGGCGACAGCATCCAGTCCATCCAGGTGGTGTCACGGGCCCGGGCCCAGGGTGTGCTCGTCAGCTCTCGGGAGATCTTTCAGCACCGGACAGTGGCCCGGCTGGCCGAGGCCGCTGGCGCCAACGCGTTGGCGGGCCGCGGACCGGTACTGGCCGAGCTCGGCGGCGGCGGGGTGGGGCGGCTGCCGCTGATGCCGGTGTCGCACTGGATCCAGGAGGCCGGACCGGGCTTCGACCGTCTGCTGCAGGCGGTGGTCCTGGAACTGCCCGACGGCATCGACCGCGACGAACTGGCCGCGACCCTCACCGCCGTGCTCGACCGGCACGACCTGCTGCGCGCGAGGCTGCTGCCCGACGGGATGCTCGTCGGGCCGCCGGGCTCGGTGGACGTGGAACCGTTGATCCGGACGGTCGTCTGCGAGGGACAGTGGACCGGCGAGTCCTGGCGGGGCCTGCTCGTGAAGGAACTGGACGCGCTGGCGGGGCGGTTGGACCCGGCGGCGGGGACCGTGGCGCAGTTCGTGTGGTTCCAGCCACCGGCCGGGCCCGGCCGGCTGCTGGTCGGTCTCCACCACATGGTGATCGACGGAGTGTCGTGGCGGATTCTGATGCCCGATCTTGCGGCTGCCTGGCGGGCTGTACGGGCAGGGGACACCCCCGAGTTGCCGCCGCTCGTGACCTCGGCGCGGCGCTGGGCGCACGCCCTGGCCGACGAGGCGCTGCGCCCGGAGCGGGCGGCGGAGCTGGCGCAGTGGGTCGCGATCGTCGATGGACCGGACCCGGTCCTCGGGACACGCCGGCTCGACCCGGCCGTGGATGTGCAGTCCACGGTGGAGAAGGTGCGGGTGCAACTGCCGGTGCCGGTGACCGAGGCGCTGCTGACCGCGGTGCCCGCTGCCTTCCACGGCGGAGTCAACGACGGCCTCCTCGCCGCACTGGCGCTGGCGGTCGCCCAGTGGCGCCGCGGCAGGGGAGTGGACGAACCCTCGACGCTGCTGAGGCTCGAAGGCCACGGCCGCGAGGAGGACGCCGTGCCCGGCGCGGACCTCTCCCGCACCGTGGGCTGGTTCACGAGCGTGTTCCCGGTGCGCCTGGACCTGGCCGGCATCGATCTCGACGAGGCGTTCGGCGGCGGCCCCGCCGCGGGTGCCGTGCTAAAGGCGGTCAAGGAGCAACTGCTCGCCGTGCCCGGCCGAGGTCTCGGATACGGGCTGCTGCGGTATCTGAACCCCGAGACCTCCGAGGTGCTACGCAAGAACGCGATCGGCCAGGTCGGTTTCAACTACCTCGGCCGCTTCTCGGCCGCCGACATGCCGGAGGAACTGCGCGGCCTCGGCTGGACCCAGACGGTCGAGCTGGCCGAGTTCACCGAACTGGCCGAGCTGGACGCCGGACACGACGCGGCCATGCCCGCGCTGTCCGAGGTGGACATCAACGCGACGGTGACCGACACCCCCGAAGGGCCCCAGCTGAGCGCGGTGTTCGGCGCCCCGGCCGGAGTGCTGTCCCCCGCGGAGGTCCGCGAGCTCGCCGGACTGTGGCAGGACGCACTGGCAGGACTGGCCCGGCACGTCGCCGATCCCGGCGCCGGTGGCCTGACGCCCTCGGACGTGCCGTTGGTCTCCGTCGGGCAGGGTGAGCTGGAGACGTGGGAGTCGCAGTACCCGGGCCTGGTGGACGTCTGGCCGCTGACCCCGCTGCAGTCCGGCCTGCTGCATCACTCGATGCTGGCGGACACCGATGCCGACACCTACCAGGTGCAGCTGGTCTTCGGGTTCGAGGGGGCCGTCGACGCCGCGCGGATGCGGGCCGCGGGGCAGGCCCTGCTCGACCGGCACGCGAGCCTGCGCACCGCCTATGTGCCCAACGCCGCGGGTGACGTCGTACAGCTGGTCGTCGAGCAGGTGGCTCTGCCCTGGCGTGAGATCCAGCTGTCCGACGAGGAGTTCGAGCGTTTCCTCTCCGAGGACCGGGCCGTGCCGTTCGGCACGGCGACGCCCCCACTGATGCGCATGACCCTGGTCCGTATCGGCACCGAACGCACCGAACTGGTCCTCAGCGCGCATCACGTCCTCTTCGACGGCTGGTCCGAACCGCTCCTGCTCCGGGACCTGCTGGGGCTGTACGCCGCGAGCGGCTCCGATGCCCACGCCCTGCCGAAGCCGCGTTCCTTCAAGGACTTCCTCGTCTGGCTCGCCCGGCGCGACCACGAGGAATCGGTCCGGGTACACGCGGGCGCCCTCGAAGGCGTCACCGGGCCGACCCTGCTCGCGTCGGCCGGGACGGCGGACGAGGTCGGCGGTTTCGGTGAACTGGACCTGGAGCTCACTTCCGACGAGGCGCAGGAACTCGCCGTCCGTGCGGCGGAAGCGGGCAGCACGCTCAACAGCGTCGTGCAGGCGGCATGGGCGATCGTCCTCGCCGAACTCACCGGCAGCACCGACGTGCTATTCGGCACCACGGTCTCCGGCCGCCCGCCCGCGCTGGGCGGCGTCGACACCAGTGTCGGACTGTTCATCAATACCGTGCCCGTACGCTACGGATGCGCACCCTGGAAGAGGCTCACCCATGTCGTGACCGAGTTGCAGACCTCGCAGGCCGACCTGCTGGAGCACCACCACTGCGGTCTGGCCGGCATCCACGAGGCGACCGGGTTCGGAGTGCTCTTCGACACCCTCGTCGTCTTCCAGTCCTATCCGTTCGACCATGCGGGAATCGCCGGGGCGAGCGCCGCTGCCGGACTGTCCGTCCCCGCGTTCCGCAACATCGCCGGATCGCACTACCCGTTCGTCGTGATGGCGGAGCAGGACCCTCACCTCCGGCTGCGCCTGCAGTACAAGCACAGCGCCGCTGACCGGGACACGGCGGCTCGTACCGGGGCCAGGCTGCTCCGGGCGCTGCGGGCCTTCCTCGCCGATCCCCAGCGCCGAGTCGGCGAGGTGGAGGTGCTCACGCAGGAGGAACGGACCGCGTCGACGACCGAGCCGCACACTCCCGACGAGCTGATCCCGGTGACGTTCACAAGGCTGACGGAGGAGAATCCGCAAGCGGTCGCGCTCCTCGTCGACGACGTGCCGACCGTCCGGCGGGAGCTGAACTCACGGGCGGACCGCCTCGCAGGTGAACTCGTCCGGGGCGCCCTGGGCCCGGACTCCGTCGTGGCGGTCTGCTGCTCGGACCCGGTGGACCAGGTCATGGCGCTGCTCGCCGTCCTCAAGGCCGGCGCCTGCGCACTGCCCCTCGACCCGAAGGACCCACCGCAGTGGTCGGAGGCGATGCTGCGCGACGCCGAGCCGGCGGCGGTGATCGTCGACAGGGCGGGGGACGGACTGCTGCGCGGAGAACTGCGCCAGATCCAGGTCACCCGCGACGCCGTGGACAGCGCCCCCGCCGACGGCCGTCGGCAACGTCACCTGCTGCCCTCTCACGTGGCTCTCCTCGACTACACACCGGACGCGTCGGCGCAGCCGTACGGCGTGGCGGTCACCCATGGAGGTCTGGCCGCCGATGTCCCCCGCTTCGCGTCCGGGGCACCGCTGGAAGCCGGTCCCGGGACGCGGCCGGCGGACCTTCTGCTCACCCTCTGCGCGGGCCGCACGGTCGAGGTGCGCGAGGGTGCCCCGGAGGTGAACGGCGGACCAGCGGACCGTACCCGCGTCCATGTCCTCAGCCCGTCCCTGGCACCGGCCGCGCCGGGCGCCGTGGGCGAGCTGTACGTGGCCGGGGAGTTCGGGCGCGGTTGCCCGGGACGCGCCGGACTCACCGCGTCGCGGTTCGTCGCGGATCCGTTCGGCGCGGCGGGCTCACGCATGTACCGGACCGGTGTACGTGCCCGGGTCACCGCCGACGGCCGGCCGGAACAGCTCGACGACCCGGGCGCACTGGCCGCACGACGGGCGGTGGAGACCGTTCTGCTGACCCATCCCGACGTGGCCCGGGCCGCGGTGGTCGCGGCTGGGGAGGGAAACGTCGGCTACGTCGTGTCCGCGGGCCGCGTGGAGATCGCCACCGACGAGCTGCGGGCGTTCGTCGCCAGGTTTCTGCCCGACCGTGTCGTGCCGTCCGCGGTCGTGGCCTTGGATCAGCTGCCCACGACGGCGAACGGACGGCTCGACCACAAGCGTCTGCCCGAAGCCCCGGGCGGACCACGCCGGACGGCGGGCAATGAGCGCGAGGAGTTCCTGTCCCGGCTGTTCTCCGACGTCCTCGGACGGGACCAGGTCGGTGTCGACGACGACTTCTTCGCACTGGGCGGAAACTCCCTGCTCGCGACACGGCTGATCGGCCGGATTCGCAACGAGCTCGGGATGGAGGTCTCCATTCGGTCTGTCTTCCACCACTCGACCGTCGCCGAACTGGCCTCGCACTGGGACGACATCGCCACAGCGAGCGGTCCCCGCTTGCGCAAGAGGAGTTAGGAAGCCCCCAGCAATGACCGTACAGAGCATGGAACTTGTCTCCGAGACCCCCTACATCTGGCGCGCCAGGCAACCCGGGAGCCGCCATCGGCTGATCTGCTTCCCGCACGCGGGCGCCGGCGCGACCACATACGCCGAATGGGCCCCGGCACTTCCGGCGGAGATCGAACTGGTCGCCGTGCAACTGCCCGGCCGCCAGAACCGCATCGCCGAGGAGCCATTCACCGAGGTCGGCCCGCTCGTCAGTGTGCTCACCCACGCTCTGCGCCCTGTGCTCAGCGGCTCGTTCTCCTTCTTCGGCCATTCCTGCGGCGCGGCACTCGCCTTCGAACTGGCCAAGGCGCTGCGTGCGCAGGGCCGTCAGGGCCCGGAGCAGCTGTTCCTCTCCGCCCAGTCCGCCCCGGGCGTGACCGGGATCCGGCATCTGCACGACCTTCCCGAGGACGAGTTCCGTGCCGAGATGGTCGGACTCGGAGGCATCGACGAGGAGATCGCCGGCGACGAATTCGTCATGGCCTCCCTCCTCCCGGTCCTCCGTGCCGACTTCGGCCTCTGGGAGCGCCACACCCCGGCTCCGGACGCTCCGCTGGACTGCCCGATCACCGTCCTGGCCGGCGACTCCGACCCCCGGGCGCCGAAGGAGACGGTCGGCGAGTGGAGCAGGCAGACGAACTCCGGATGCAGCACCCACTTCTATCCCGGCGGCCATTTCTACTTCCTGGAGAAGCCGGCAGAAGTGGTCTCCCTCATCGCCGGGAAGATGCTGGCCCCCGCGGCGAACCGGAGGACCGTATGACGGCCCTGGACGCGTTCGGCATTCTCGACGACATCACCGCGGCCGCCCTGGAGGTCCCCGGCGTCGACGACGCGGTCGCCGTGGTGCGCAAGGGAGTACGAGCGGCCGCGCCGCAGCGGGCCACCGAACCGGCGCCGCGGGAGCCGGACCTCACGGACGGAACACCCGCCGACCTCGACGGCGGTCCCCTGACGGTCCCGGACGGCGCACCCACCACGCTGCAGGAGGCCCTGCGCGCGGCGGCCGAACTCGCCCCGGACAAGGGCACGGTCTTCATCACCAAAGGTCATGAAGACGTGCTGCAGACCTATCCCGCATTGCTCGCCGAAGCAGAGCGCGTGCTGGCCGGACTCCGCGCCGCCGGTCTACGTCCCGGCGACGCCGCACTGTTCCAGTTCGACGACAACAAGGCCTACCTCACCGCCTTCTGGGCCTGTGTGCTCGGCGGATTCGTGCCGACACCGGTCGGGGTCGCCACGACGTACCGGGCGCCGAACGAGACCAATCGGAAACTGCACAACGCCTGGAACCTGCTCGGGCAGCCCGTGCTCCTCACCGACGACGCCACTGCGGGTCCGCTCGCCGGGGTCCGGGAGCTCTGGTACGAGCCGGAGGTGCGGATCCTGACCGTCGGCGAGCTGGCCGCCTTCCCGCCCGACACCGCGTGGTTCGAGGCCACCCCCGCATCACCGGTGCTCAACCTCCTCACCTCGGGGAGCACCGGTGTGCCCAAGTGCGTGCACCACACCAACGCGAGCGTCGTCGCCAGATCGCTGGCCGTCGCCGAGCACTGCGGCCTGACCGGTGACGACATCAGCCTGATCTGGATGCCCTTCGACCATGTCACGGTCGCCATGTACAACGTCCGCGACGTGTTTCTGCGGTGTATGCACATCAACGCCAAGATCGAGCACTCCCTGGGTGACCCGCTGCTGTGGCTCGACTGGGTCGACCGCTACCGCGTGACGAACACCTGGGCGCCGAACTTCGCCTTCGCCATGGCCAACGAACATGCCGAGGAGATCCGCACGCGGCGCTCGTGGGACCTGTCCTGCCTGCGCGAGATCACCAACGCCGGCGAACCGGTGGTCGCCTCGACCAGCCACCGGTTCCTGGAGCTGCTGGCACCGCACGGGCTGCCCGCCGACGCGATGCGGCCGGTGTGGGGCATGTCCGAGACCTGCTCGGGAGTCACGTACGCCCGGCAGCACCGCGACGACAAGGCGGCAGGCACCGTCGCCATCGACCCCTCCTCACTGAGCGGGAACATCCGGCACGTCGACCCGCGCGACAAGGACGCCGTGGTGCTCTCCTCGGTGGGACGGCCCATCCCCGGGGTGCGGATCCGCGTCGTGGACGGCGCCGTGGTGCCCGAAGGGCGGCTGGGCGAGCTGCGCATCCGCGGCCTGACGATGATGCACGGCTACTTCGCGAACGACGACGCCAACCGTGAGTCGTACGACGAGGACGGCTGGTTCCGCACCGGTGACCTCGCGTTCGTGCACCACGGGGAGGTCGTGATCGCGGGCCGGAGGAAGGACCAGATCATCGTGCGCGGCATCAACTACATGGCGCACGAGATCGAGAGCGTCGTCGAGCAGGTCGACGGAGTGCGCGTCACCTTCGCGGCTGCCGCCGGCGTGCGTGAGCCCGGCGCGGGCTCCGATCAGCTCGTGGTCTTCTTCGTGCCGCTCCAGTGGGACAGCGACGCGCTCGCCGACACCACCGAGATGGTACGGGCCAGCCTGGTACGCGAGGTCGGTATCGCGCCGGACCTGCTGGTCCCCGTCACCGAGACGGAGTTCCCGAAGACCGGGAGCGGCAAGATCCAACGGGGCGCGCTCGTCGACGGGCTGCGCGCCGGTACCTTCGACGGCCGGGTGGTCGGTACGCGGCCCGAGCAGCAGCAGTTGGACACCTGGCTCTTCAGGCGGCAGTGGGCCGAAGTGCCCCCGGCCGCCGAGACGACGGACGACTCAGGGGTCCTGGTCGTGTTCGGCGAGGACGACGACCTGCGACACCTGGACATCGAGGGGCCGTTCGTCACCGTCCGCCGGGGCGAGACATTCGGCGAGGAGGCGCCCGACCGCTACCGCGTCAGGACGGACGACCGCGCGGAACTGCGGCGCCTGCTCAGGGCGGTGGCCTCGGCACACGGTCCGGTATCGGCCGTCGTCCATGCCCTGCCCCTGACCCCCGGCGGCGACCCCCTCTCCCGGCTGACGGTGGCGACCGCCGAGCTGACCTCCCTGATCGGGGCCCTCGCAGACGCTGAGTCCGGCCGTCCGCTGCTGCTCGTCGTCACCGCGGGCTCGATCCATGTGCGTGACGGGGACAGCGTCGACCTCGGTACCTGCGCCCTGCCCGCACTCGTACGGACCGCCGTCGCGGAGAGCGCGTCCGCTGTCATCCGCCAGCTCGACCTGCCGGCCGACACCGGTGCGTGGACGCAGGCCGTACGCGCCGAACTCGCCGACCGGCACCGCACGGGGATCATCGCCGCACGGCAAGGACGGCGGTGGCAGCCGCGGTTGTCACCCGTCGAGGCGGACGGCGGACCGGACAGCACGGCGCCGCCCGCGGTCACGGGCGGAACCTACCTGGTCACTGGCGGTCTTGGCGGCATCGCACAGGACATCGCGTCCTACCTCGTCGCCGCCTACGGGGCCCGGCTGCTGCTCGTGGGCCGCTCGCCGGCCGACGGCGAGAAGGCCGGCCGGCTCGCCGAACTGGCCGCACTCGGCGATGTCATGTACCAGCAGCTCGATGTAGCCGACGCGGCGGCGCTGGCAGCGGCGGTCGCCGAGGCCGAGGAACGCTGGGGGAGGCCGCTCGACGGCGTACTGCACCTGGCGGGCGCCGACCCGACAGGACAGTGGGCCGACCTCGAACAGCACATGGTCGCCAACGAGTCGGCGGAGAGCTTCGCCGTGCAGTACCGCGCCAAGGTCGCCGGCACACTGGCCGTGGCAGATGTCCTCGCCTCACGCCCGGACGCCTCGCTGGTGCTTTTCGGTTCCGTCAACGGAGAATTCGGCGGGCATTCGTTCGGCGCGTATTCTGCGGCCAACGGTTTCCTTATCGGATTCGCTGACCACTGGCACCACGAACGCCGCCGCGCAGTACATTGTCTGTCCTGGAGCATGTGGGACGGTATAGGAATGAACCGAACGCAGTCGGCCGCCCCGGCCCGCAGCCGTGGATTCCGGTCCATCGAGCCAGACGAGGGATTGCGGCTGTTTCTCGACGCGATCGCCTCGCCCCATCACGGCCTGATCATCGGCCTCGACCTGGCGAATCCGTCGATCATCGACGAATTGGTTCCGGAGCAGTTGCGGGCCAGCGAGATTCTCGTCGCCTACACCGCCGACGGTGTCGAACCGGAGGCCCTGCGTGCGGCCGTCGCACTGACCATACGCGACAGCCCGGTGCCGGTACGTCTGGTCGAAGTGCCGCACATCCCGAGGGACATGAACGGTGCTGTCGACACCGCCCAGCTACTGCTCGACGCCGCCTCCGGCAATGCCGGGCGCCGGTTCACGGCACCCGAGACCGACCTGGAGCGCCGGATCGCGTCCCTCTGGTCGGACTCCCTCAACCGCCCCGAAATCGGCAGGGAGGATTCCTTCTTCGACCTCGGCGGCGATTCGATCCGGGCAACGCGTCTGCTCGCTCTGGTCGATGACGCGTTCGCGATCCGTGTCGCAACACAGGAACTGTACGAGAACCCGACCGTGGCAGGGATGGCGGAGATCATTGCGCGGCAGGAAGTGAACTGACCGACGCGCGGGGCGGCCCGCGGGTGAGCAGCCCCGCTAAGAACCGGTGTCCTGTCGACAGGACATGAGCCGGCGCAGGGCGCTCATCCGCGGTGAATTTGCTTGACCCCGCAGCACGCAGACCGGAAAGTATTCGACGTGGGAATCCCGCTGCCGCCCCTGAAATCAAATATCCGGCGCAGTGTGATGTGGAACGGGAATCCGGCTTGCATTCGTTCGAGCTTCTGAAACCCACGACCGCCGAACTGTCATGCGTGATCGACGCTGAGGCCTGCGCGTGATCGGGCCGCCGTCCATGGCCGCGCAGGATGACCGATCGAGGAGTAGACGCGAAATGATCCCTCTGTCCTTTGCGCAGCGGCGGTTGTGGTTCATCGACCGGTTCGAGGGACCGTCAGCGACGTACAACATCCCGTTCGTCCTGCGTCTGAGCGGGGCGCTGGACGTGGGCGCGCTCTCCGCCGCGCTGCGCGATGTGGTCGCCCGGCACGAGAGCCTGCGCACGCTGTTCGTCGAGGACGGCGACGGCATGCCCGTGCAGGAGGTCCAGCCGGTCGAGGGCCTGCTGTCGGCCGTGCCCGTTGTCGACGTGGGATCCGATGGCATCGACGCCCTGGTGGCCCGTGCGGCCTCCCACCGGTTCGACCTCTCGACCGATATCCCTGTGCAGGCACAGGTGCTGCGCAGCGGACCCGAGGAGCATGTGCTGGTGCTGGTCGTGCACCATGCCGCCGCCGACGGCGAGTCGATGGTGCCGCTGGGGCGGGACCTGGCCACCGCCTACGCGGCCCGTCTGCGGTCCGAGGAGCCGCGGTGGACCGAACTGCCCGTGCAGTACGGCGACTACACGCTGTGGCAGCGGGAGGTGCTCGGCGAGGCCGACGACCCGGGGAGCGTGCTGTCCACCCAGCTCGGCTACTGGCGCGACGAGCTCGCCGGTGCGCCGCAGCAGCTGCGGCTCCCCATGGACCACCCGCGGCCGGCGGAGGCTAGTCACCGCGGCGACGCGGTCGAATTCACCATCGACCGCGAACTCACCGCGGCGGTCGAGGAGCTGGCCCGTTTCCGTGGCCTGACGCTGTCGATGGCGATGCAGTCCGCCCTGGCCGTGCTGCTGCACCACCTGGGCGCCGGCGAGGACATCACGATCGGGTCCACGATCGCCGGACGCACCGACGAAGCGCTGACGGACCTGGTCGGGTTCTTCGTCAACACCTGGGTGCTGCGGACCGACCTGTCGGGCAACCCGTCGCTGGACCAGGTGCTCGAGCGGGTGCAGGACAAGGCGCTGAACGCCTACGACAACCAGGCAGTGCCGTTCGAGCGGCTCGTCGAGGCACTGAACCCCGAGCGCTCCACGGCGTATCACCCGTTCTTCCACGTGATGTTCAGCTGGCAGAGCAGCGCCCACCTCGATCTCGATCTGCCAGGGCTGACCGCGAGGCTCGAGGCCGTTCCCACGCAGACGGCCAAGTTCGACCTGGAGTTCAACTTCGCGGTCGTCGAGCAGGGACTGCGGTGCACCCTGGAGTACGCGACCGACCTCTTCGACCGGGCGACTGTGGCGGAGACCGGTTCGCGCCTCGTACGGGTGCTGCGGCAGCTCGTCGCCGCACCGGACAGGCGGGTCGGCGAGATGGACGTGCTGACACCGGCCGAGAAGGAGATCCTGGCCGGCCGCAACGACACGACGGCCCCGACACCCGCGTCGACCGTTCCCGGACTTTTCGAGCGACAGGCCCGTGTGTCCCCGGACGCGATAGCGGTCGTCTTCGGCGCGCAGGAGCTGACGTACGCGGAAGTCGACGCCCGTGCCAACCGGCTGGCACACGAACTGGTCCGACACGGCGCCGGTCCGGAGAAGCTGGTGGGCCTGGCGGTGCCGCGTTCCGCAGACCTGGTGACCGCGCTGCTGGGAATCCTCAAGTCCGGGGCGGCCTATGTGCCGATCGACCCCCGCTACCCGAGCGCACGCCTCGGCCGCATCCTCTCCGAGGCCCGGCCCCAGGTGGTCCTGACCGATGCGCTCACCGCGGCGGTCCTGCCGGACGACGGCACCCCCCGCGTGCACCTCGACGACATCGACCTGGCGAGCGGCCCCGCTGACGCCCCCGACGTCGCGCTGCGGCCCGACAACCTGGCCTATGTGATGTACACGTCGGGTTCCACCGGGGCGCCGAAGGGCGTCGAGATCACCCATCACGGCGTGGTCAACGGTGTGACCCGGCTGGCGTCGTCCGTCGGCCTGGAGCCCGGATCGCGGATGCTCGCCGGGACGTCGGTCAACTTCGACGTGTCGGTGTTCGAGATCGTCACCACCCTCACCACGGGCGGCACTGTCGAGGTCGCCCGCGACGTGCTCGTCCTGGGGGAGGAGGGAGGCTGGTCGGGCAGCGTGATCAGCACGGTCCCCTCGGTCTTCAGCGAGCTCATCGAGCACATCGCGGGCAAGACCACGGTCGACAGCGTGGTGTTCGCCGGCGAGGCACTGCCGTCGTCACTCGTCCGACGGGTGCGGGACGCGTTCCCGGGCGTACGGGTGATCAATGCGTACGGGCAGAGCGAGAGCTTCTACGCCACCACCTACGTCGCCCCCGCGGAGTCCGGTCCGGCCACCTCCGGCAGCGCGCCGATCGGAGTGCCGCTGGGCAACATGCGGACCTATGTCCTTGGGCCCGGACTGGCTCCGGTGCCTCCGGGCGTGGTAGGGGAGCTGTATGTGGCGGGCGCGGTGGGCCGGGGCTACCGCAGCAGGCCCGGCCTGACGGCGGAGCGTTTCGTGGCCGACCCCTTCGGGCCGGCCGGGGAGCGCATGTACCGCACTGGAGACCTCGCCCGCTGGAACGCCGACGGGCAGCTGGAGTTCGTCGGCCGTGACGACGCGCAGATGAAGGTCAGAGGCTTCCGGATCGAGGCGGGCGAGGTCGAGGCCGCGCTGACCGCTCACTCCGGTGTGGCGCAGGCGGTGGTGACCACGTACGACCGTCCCGGCGGCAAGCAGCTGGTGGGCTATGTGCTCTCCACGGGCGCCGGCGGGGGCACCGTCGAGAGCCTCGGCCAACTCGAGGTCGACCTGACCGCCGGGGTGTCGGTGGCGGAGCTGCGTGCTTTCGTCTCCGAGCGGCTCCCGGAGTTCATGGTCCCGTCCGCCTTCGTGATGCTGGACCAGCTCCCGCTCGCCCCGAACGGCAAGCTGGACCGCGCCGCGCTGCCGGTGCCGGAGTTCACGGGCGAGAGGTACCGGGCGCCGCGCTCCGCGCAGGAGACGGCCCTCGCCGGAGTCTACGCCGAGGTGCTGGGCCTGGACCGGGTCGGGATCGACGACGACTTCTTCGCCGTCGGCGGGGACAGCATCCGCTCCATCCAGGTGGTGTCGCGCGCCCGGGCGCAGGGCGTGGAGGTTACCCCTCGCGAGATCTTCCAGTGCCGGACCGTGGCCGAGCTGGCCGCAGTGGTCGGCGAGCGCGCCGGTGACGCGGTCACGCTGCCGGAGCTCGACGGGGGCGGCGTCGGACGGATGCCGCTGTCGCCGATCGCGCGCTACCTGACTGAACTGGGCGGCGGCATCGGCCGGTTCGCCATGTCCGCCGTGGTGGACCTGCCGGACGGGATCGATGAGGACGGGATCGTCGGCACGTTGGCGGCCGTCCTCGACCGTCACGACGTGCTGCGCTCCCGGCTCGTGAAGGGCGCCATGGAGGTGGACCCGCCGGGGTCCGTCGACGCGGCACGACTGCTTCGCCGTGTTGCGTCCGGTGTGGAGGTGCAGGGGGAGCTGGATGCGGCGGCGGGCCGGCTGGATC
>NZ_JBEOVL010000042.1:0-60256 GCF_040295485.1 Streptomyces sp. NPDC002793
CTCGCCCCAACACGCACCTCACACTTCGCAGCACTCCGCCCCACCGGATAAATCCGATGGGGCGGAACGAAGGGGCATTCGCCAACAGCATCCGGCCACCGGGTACGCCCCTTCTGCCGAGCCGGAGGAGGCGCTCCAGCCCATCCGCGCACGCCTCGCCGAACTGGAGGAGCAGAACGCGACCCTGCCGGCCGAGGCCGCTGCGCGCCGCTGAGGAGAACAGGGAACCCCCTCCGGCCGGCTCCCGCCGTGCGGGGGAGCGGTGCGGGCGAGGTGTTGCCGTGCGGTGCGTGGTCCCTCTGGCCGCCAACGGTCAGGCCGGTTCCGGGCGTTGCGCCCCTGCGTCGTCTTCCTCAGTGTCTGGGTGGGCCAGGGAGGCCGCTACCGCTCGGGTGGCGGCATACCGGGTCGACCACTCGTCAGGCGAGCAGTAGTTCAGCGATCTTCCGGGCACGCCGGGCCGGATCGCCGGTCTGTTCACGCATCGCTGTGACAATCGCACCGTCCACGAGAAGCGCGAACTGTTCGGCGAGTTCCTGGTGTCGGGGGTGGCCCGCCTCTTCGATCAGATGGTTGAGGAAGCCGACGACTCTGCTCTTGTGCTCCGTGGCGAGCCGGTAAACGTCGCTGTGGGGGGAAGCCGTCTCGGCCATGGCGTTGATGAAGGCGCAGCCGCGGAACCCGGGATCGTCCGCACCCTCGGCCAGGGCGTCGAACACAGCCAGTGGTCCGCCCCCGTGGGCGGTCACGGCGCCCTCCAGCCATGCCCGCCAGTGTTCGTCCCGGCGCCGGAGCACCGCGCTCACCAGGGAATCCTTGCCGGCGAAGTGCCGGTAGAACGAGGCACGCCCCACACCGGAGGTGGCCAGGAGGCGTTCCACGCCGACGGCTTGTATCCCTTCGGCGTAGAAGAGGTCCTCGGCGGCTTGTAGCAACCGGTCACGTGCACAGGTCGGCATTTCTCCAGAGTAACTGATCTTGACGCCAAACGGTACCGATCGGTACCATGAAAAACGGAACCGATCGGTACCAACATGGGGGAGTTCATGTCTCGTCCGTCCGCACCCGGCAAGAGGGCGTTATCAGCCGACGCGCCCGACCGGGCCGCCTCGACTGACGCGGTGTCGCCCAAGGCGGCCTGGCGAGGCGTCGTCATACTCGGATTCGGCACGTTCGCGATCGGCACGGACGAGTTCGTGCTGGCCGGCGTGCTGCCCGAGTTCAGTCAGTCGCTCGACGTCCCTGTCACCACGGCCGGTCAGGTGGTTACGGTGTTCGCGCTGACGTGCGCGCTGATGTCACCCACCTTGAGCACCCTGACCGCCGCTCGGCCCCGCCACGGGGTGATCAAGCTCGCCTTCGCGCTCTATCTGCTGGGCATCGTCTGTACGGGCCTGGCCCCGACGTTCGCTGTCGTCCTCGTGGCACAGGCGGTCGCTGCGGCAGGCGCGGCGCTGTACATTCCGGCGGCCACGGTCACGGCCGCCGCCCTCGTCGGCCCCGAACGCAGAGGCCGGGCCATCGCCACCGTGACCACAGGACTGACCGCGGCCACCGCGCTGGGGGCTCCGATCGGGACCGTGGTCGGCAGCGCCCTGGGCTGGCGGTCGACCATGTGGTTCATCGCGGTACTGACCGGCCTCGGCCTCGTGGGCGTCCTGGCCCTGGTGCCCCGCGTCACGGTCTCGGCGCCCGGCGGGATTCGCCAGCGCCTCGCGCCACTCGGAGACCGCCGGGTGGCAGCAGTTCTCGCGACGACCCTGGTCGCCTTCACCGCCGCCTACATCGTCTATACGTACATGGCCGAGGTGTTCCACGACGCCACCGACGGGAGCGGCACGCGCCTGGCCGTTCTCATGTTCGCCTTCGGCCTGACCGGGACCGTGGGCAACTTCTGCGCCGGAGCGCTGGCCGACCGGGTCGGTGCCCGGCTGGTGGTGGGCGGCGCCATCGCGCTGCTCGCGGTCAGCCTCGTGGTGCTCCCCCTGGCCACCGACTCATTCGCCACGGCGATCGTGATCATGGTCGTCTACGGCATCGCGGCGTGGGCCGTCACCGCGCCCCAGCAGTCCCGCCTGATCGGCCTGAAGCCGGAGTCGGCTCCCTTGCTGATCTCGCTCAACGCGGCCTTCCTCTACCTGGCCATCGCCTTCTCCGGAGTCATCGGCGCGGTGGGTATCGGTGCCATCGGGGCCGACAAGATCAGTCTCATCGGTGCGGGTCTGGCCGTACTGGCCCTCGCACTCTCCGAGTTGGGGCACCGGCTGACCAAGAGGCAGTCGGAGGCTCCGGCGGAGACCAGTACCGACTGAGCCACGAACCGCAATGCCATGCATCCTTCGATGAAAAGCATGTCCATGTGTGGGATCGCTGGATGGGTGGACTTCGGCCGTGATCTGACGGGAGAAGGTGCCGCCGCGCAGGCCATGACTGCCACCATGGCCTGCCGAGGGCCGGACGGCGATCCCCTCGTGGTCCTCAGCTACAGCGGCGAGGTCTGCAACTTCAAGGGGATCCGAGAGGAACTGGTCCCGCTGGGTCACCGGTTCCGGACCAGAAGTGACACCGAGGTGGTGCTGCGCTCCTACCTGGAGTGGGGCACCGGAGGCCGCCCGAGAGCAGCGCTGACCGGCCTCCTCGACGGCATGCGGCGCCACGACACCCAGTGGTGCCGCATGCCCGGCGTTCTGGCCAGGGCGATGGCCGCGCGGCGAGCGGCGAGCCAGGATCGCGGGCGGCCCCGACGCGCAAGGGCTCGCCCTGGTTCGAGCTTGCCGCAAGGCGTGTGCCGGAGGTCGTAGCCCGGCGGTGTGAGCGCCGGGCCCGCGGATGGCCGGTCAGTCGTCCGGGTAGAGGCCTGAACGGTCCTGGGCGTGGATGCCGTGTCACCACCTGGTCGAGGACCTGGAAGATCGCGGTCTTGACCTGCTCGTTCTCCACGACGGCCTCGATCACGAGATCGCGGTCGGCGAACTCTCCGAGGTCGGTGGTGAAGCTGAGGCGGGCGAGGGTCTCGTCGCGCTCCTCCACGGTGATCCTGCCGCCCGCGCTCGCCGGACGGCCCCGGGAACCCAGCTCGGCCGGATGTCGAAGCAGGGCGAGCGCGGCGTTGCCGAGGAGCGGGTTCCGCGCGCTCGTCCCTTTCTACGGTGCATCAGCGAGCGGGCCGGGAGAACCCGTGCGAGAGAGACGAAGGCCGTCCGACTTCATCAGCTGGATGTGTGAAGGGGGCTCCGAGGCGACGTACCATGTGCTCAACTGGTGGGTGACGCAATGTTTTTGACGTATCCGACCTATCTGGTGCCGGTGTGACTGACCGCGTATATCGGCTTTTGAACGATGTAACCGACTGCTCTCAACGGCCGACCTCGGGAGTTGACTTGACGCCTCGCAAGGGAGTCGGACGGCATGTCATTGCCCTGGTGTTGAGCCTATGGGCAACGGGAGCACTCACCGGATGCCAGTCCTTGGCCGACGCCGCTTCCGCCTCGGGCTGTGAGAGTACTGAGAGCCGGGTCGACGAGCTCAAGACTCATGGCATCCTCGACTCCCGGCCCAAGGGGGCCCTTGAACCCACAGGCTTCAAGGGCCTGGATGCCGGCTGCTGGGAAGACAGCGGTGATGTGCAACTGTTCGCCGAACGCACCTACGTCTTCCCTGGCGCCAGGGAAGACGTGGCGCGACACTATCGAGCCGCAGCGGAGCAAGGCGGCTGGACGCCTTCTCCCGCCACCCGGCGATCATCGGAGGGGCAAGCCGCGAACCTGTGCTTCACCCGTGGTGAAACGGGCAACGCCGCAATGCTGGAAGTCTACTTTCTGACCAAAGAGATCCTTGACGCGGAAGAAAGCGAGGTCGGACCCGAGTTCAGCACCGGAGTCGGGTACCGAGTGTCCGTCACTTCCTCGGCCGACGGATCTGCGACCGACTGCTCCTGACCTTGCATACGTGATGTCGTCATGATGGTTCGGGCAGCCCGGTGCCCGGTGCCCGGTGAGCCGGTCCCGTTCGGCGATGTAGCGGCGCATTCCGGCGGTGAGGTGGGTGTTCGGGTCGTCCCGGACCAGTACGATCGGGCCACCGAGCTGCCGGTGCGCTGTCTGGATTGGGTCGCGGTGGCCCTTCCAGGAGAACCTCTTGCGTCCGTCGGGCTGGGCGTCCTGGCAGGTCCAGCCGTGCCGCTCGAACAGGCGGCTCCCCCTTGCACGGTGTAGCTCTTGTGGAACCCGACGCCCGATCAGCGTCCTGATCCGCGAGAGGGTCCAGGTCTGGTCCGGCCGGCCATGTGCCACGGGTCCCTTGGCCGGTTCTCGTTCCAGCGCGGTGGACAGTTCGTCGCTGAGCAGCGGCAGGGATGCCGGCCCCTTCGAGGGCAGCTCCCGCCCCGTCCTGCAACCAGGCACTTCGCCAACGGCGTCAGCCCCAGCACGTGTCCGTCTGCACTGCATCATCACCTTCGGTGGGGGCGTCGGGAGCGGCCAGGTTTCGTGGTCGCCTGGCCGCACCGCGGACCCGGCGTCCGAGCCTCGCGCGCTCCGCAACCATGCTTACGGATATCCGCCAATCTTTGACCGGTAAATGATCACTTCTGCTCGCAACAGCTGCCAGTTGTAGGCATCGTGTGAAGATCAATGCTGCTCGCGGGAGGAACCCGCACAGTTGCAAGGAGTGAGCTTGATAGCCACGTTCCTTAGACCGGGGCGCCGACCGGACAGTCCGTCCGTGCAGCCCTTCCTTCCCACACCTCAGCGAAGACGTCTGCGCTCGGTGGCGACAGTGATAGCCCTGGCGATGGCGTTCGAGACCGTCGCGATCGCTGGAGAAGCCACCATGGCGGCGGCTGTGGGCCGTGAAGCCCCGGCTGCCGACCAAGTGGAACAGGCGAAGGATCTCGGAGCGGCGACAGCGGACTCGGTTGCCGCCGCCCGGCTGAAGGCGAAGATACAGAACCGCCGCATCGAGGCTCTGGACGCCCGGACCGAGACATCGACGGTCTATGTGAACCCGGACGGCTCGGTGACCGAGCAGGCGTACGCCGGTCCGATCCGCTTCAAGGATGACCAGGGCCGCTGGCAGGACGTCGACGTCTCGCTGCGGAACCTGTCGGACGGCTCGGTCGGTGCCCGGCAACACCCGCAAGGACTGCGCCTGGCGGGCAAGTCCAAGGCTCCCAAGGGCCTGAAGGAGGTCGGCGAGACAACCGGCTCTGCCGGTGTCCCCCTGGTGACGCTGAAGGGCCGGACAGGGCAGCAGATGCAGCTGGGCTGGTACGGAACCCTCCCCGCCCCGCAGATCGAGGGCGAGGAGAACAACGTCGCCCGCTACCGTGAAGCGCTGCCCTCGGCAGACCTCCTGATCGAGTCGACCCGCACCGGCTACGAGCAGTTCCTCGAACTGAAGGACCGCGGCGCCGTCGACGCCGGCGGGGCGATCGCGTACAGCCTGACGGCCAAGAACCTGAAGGCCAAGGCGAACAAGGACGGTTCGGTCTCCTTCGGCGATGCCAAGGGCAAGTCCGTGGGGTTCCTGCCCGCGCCGGTCATGTGGGACGCACATGTGGACGCCAGGTCCGGTGAGCACGAGCGCACCGCCGAGGTGGATGTGAAGGTTGCCCAGGACGGCGACACCGTCACCCTCACTCTGACGCCCGACGCGAAGTTCCTGGCCGACGACTCGACGAAGTTCCCGGTGACGATCGACCCGGCAGTCAACGTCGGAACCAGTTTCGACACCTTCGTCCAGGAGGGGTACACCACCGACCAGTCGGCCTCGACGGACCTCAAGCTCGGCAACAACGGCTCCTCACAGATCGCACGCTCGTTTCTGTCCTTCCCGATGAAGAACATCACGGGCAAGCAGGTCACGGCGGCCAAGCTGAACCTGTTCGCCTACCACTCCTGGTCCTGCACCGCGAAGAGCTGGGAAGTCTGGTCCTCCGGCGCTGCGAGCACTTCCTCACGCTGGACGGACCAGCCGACCTCGGGGACACGGTACGCCACCAGTACCCAGACCAAGGGATACTCGAGCGCTTGCACCGACGGCTGGGTCAGTGCCGACGTGACCGGTCTGGCCAAGTCGTGGGCGACCAACGGCAACGGCACCAATCACCTGGGCCTGCGCGCTACGGACGAGTCCGACCCCTACGGCTGGAAGCGCTTCTACTCGGGCAACGCGTCCAGCAACACTCCCTACCTGTCAGTCACGTACAACTCGGTGCCCGGCGTACCCACGCTCATCTCCCCGCTCAGCGCCGCGGCCACCAACGACACCACCCCGACGTTGTCGGCCAAAGCCCTGGACGGCGACGGCTCGCAAGTCACTCTCAACTACGAGGTGTGGGCCCCCACCGGCACGTCCGCGTTGCGCTCCGGCAGCAGCGCCGCGGTCGCCTCCGGAGCCCAGGCCAACTGGACGCCCACAGCCCTCGCGGCCGGCTCCTACAAATGGCGGGTACGGGCCGGTGACGGTTCCACCACCAGTGCCTGGTCGGCATTCCGTACCCTGACAGTGGACACCACCGCCCCTGCGGTGACCACGGTTTCCTCCGACGACTACCCGGCGGGCCAGTGGTCCGGCAGCCCGGACGGCAGCGGCGACTTCAGCGGCGGCTTCACCCTCACCCCGCCCTCGACCGACGTCAAGGAAGTCCAGTGGCAACTGGACGGCGGGGCGTGGCAGTCGATCGCCGCCACCGGCGCGGCAGTGACGGCCGAGCCCGTCTTCCGCGCGGGCAGACACACCCTGACCGCCCGAACGAAGGACGCTGCCGGCAACACTTCCAGCACGACCACCTTCACGTTCTACGCGGGCTCGGGCGCGGCGCTGCTCACGCCGGCCCAGGGGGACCGCCCGGCGCGGCGGACCGTACTGACCGGCCAGGGCAAGACCGCTGACACGGGAGTGCGCTACCAGTACCGGCGCGGCGAGACGGACACCTGGAAAGACGTCCCGGTCGCCGACGTACGCCGGAAGTCGGACAACACCGCCCTCACCGCCTGGCCGTCGCCGGTCACCAGCGGTCTGCCGGAGGCACTGGTGTGGAACATCACCGACAGCCTCGACGAGGACGGCGCGATAGAGCTCCGAGCGGTCTTCACCGACGGCTCCAGTACCGATGCCTCCCCGCCCACCTCTCTCACGGTCGACCGCAACGCGGGCGCCGCACCGACGCAGGCCGCCGGTCCGGGAGACGTGAACATGCTGACCGGCGACCATGTGCTGTCCGCGACCGACGCCTCGGCTTTCGGTCTGACGGCGAGCCGCACCGCCTCGTCCCGCCGCCCTGGGGACGGCGCGCAGCAAGAGGGACAGGCCGCCATCTTCGGGCCGCAGTGGACCGCGGGCACTGCGGCGGAACTGTCCGACTCCGAGGCGCTCTACATACGCCAGACGTCGAGCACTTCTGTCGCGCTGGTGGACATCGAGGGCGGAGAGACCGGGTTCACCGCGCTGAGTGGCGGTGGATGGAAACCCGAAGAGGGCGCCGAGACACTGACCCTGACCGGCAGCCTGGCCACCGCCTTCACCCTGAAGGACACCGAAGGCACGACTTCCCGGTTCGCCAAGATCGACGCGTCTGCGACGACCTGGCAGCTCACGCAGACCTCACTCTCCACGGAGAACTCGACCACGTCGCTGGTCGCCGAGAAGGTCACTGTGGGCGGCAAGGTCCTGTCGCGCCCGAAGTACGCGATCGCCCCCACCTCGGCGGTTGCCAACAACACCTGTGCGAACACCCCTTCCACCAAGGGCTGCAGGATCCTGGAGTACCAGTACGCCACCGCCACCACGGCAACCGGCAGCACACTGGGTGACTACGCCGGTCAAGTCTCACGTATCCGCCTGTGGTCCACCGATCCCGGCGCGGCCAACGCCACAGCCACCGTGGTGTCCACATACGCCTACGATGCCTCGGGTCGGCTGCGTGAGCAGTGGGACCCACGGGTCTCCCCGGCGTTGAAGACGGCCCACACCTACGACAGCGCGGGCCGTGTGGTCACCCAGACGCCGCCGGGCGAGCTGCCGTGGACCTTCGCATACGGCAAGGCCGGCGCAAGCTCGGTGGCCGGCGACGGCATGCTGCTGTCCGTCTCACGGCCCACCCTGAAGCCCGGCAGCGGGGACGAGACCGACGGCGGCAAGGCGGCGGTCTCCCTCGTCTACGACGTCCCGCTCTCCGGCTCCACGGCACCCAACCAGGTGACCGCGGCCGACGCCCGGACGTGGGGGCAGACGGACGTGCCCACGGACGCCACCGCCCTCTTCCCAGCCGACCAGGTGCCCGCCTCCCACACCGGTGATGACCTCGCCGCAGGTGACTACGACAAGGCAACCACCACCTACACCAACGCCTCCGGACTCCAGGTCAACACCGGCCTGCCCGGACGCCACCTGACGACCACGCAGTACGACACGTACGGCAACGTCGTCCTCGAACTGGGAGCCACCAACCGGGAACTCGCCCTCGGCAGCTCGGACTACCAGCTCGACACGCAGAGTGAACTGGGCATCCTCGCCGACTCGGCGGCCGAACGGGCGTACAAGCTGGCCACGGTCGCGCAGTACTCCGCCGACGGCCGAAGGATGCTGGAGGAGCGGGGACCGCTGCACCTGGTCACTCTGACCAAGCAGTTGCAAGGCGATGCCGACAGCCCTGACATACCGGCCGGCACCCAGGTTCCGGCCCGGGAACACACCGTCACCCGGTACGACGAGGGCCGTCCGACCGACGGCACCGCCCAGGTCTCGGACCAGGCGACCACCAGTACCACCGGTGCGTTCATCGACGGATACCCGACCGACGGGGACGTCCGCACCACCTCCACCGCTTACGACTGGATCAAGGGCCTCCCCACCAGCACCGCCACGGACCCGGACGGGTTGAAGCTGACCCGTACCTCCTCCTACGACGCGCAGGGGCGCATCACCAAGAACTCCCAGCCCGAGTCGGACGGCGCGGATGCCGGAACGGTGGTGTCCCGGTACTGGTCCGCCACGGGCACCGGCACCTGCTCGGGACGTCCGGAGTGGGCGGACCTGCTGTGCTCCAACGGCCCGGCAGGGAAGATCACTGGCGGTGGAACGAATCCCGACGAACTGCCGACGAAGGCCCTTGAGTACGACCGCTGGGGCAACGTCACCAAGACCTCCGAAACCGCCAACGGCGTAACGCGCACCACCGTCACCACCTACGACGCCGCCGGCCGCGGCAAGCAGGTCCAGGTGAGCGGCGGAAGCGGCACCGCGGTACCGACGCAGACCATCACGTTCGACGCGTCGAACGGACAGGTGGCCACCATGTCCGACGGAACAACAACGGTCCGCCATGTCGCCGACAAGCTCGGCCGGGAAATCTCGTACGACGACGGCGCGGGCAATGTGACACGCACCGGGTACGACATCCGTGACAGGGTCACCAGGCGCTCCGACTCAGCCCCCTCGGAGATCACCTACGACTACGAGAGCCTCACCGGTCTGCCGACCCGGATACACGACTCCGTCATGGGCACCATCGGCGATGTCACGGGCTCCTACGACTCCGACGGCCGCCTCTACCAGCAGAAGCTGCCGTGGAACATGGATGTCGAGTTCAACCTCGACCCCACGGGCAGCGAGACGTCGCGCTACTGGCACTGGGAATCCGGCTGGACCGTACAGGGCGAGTCGATCAGCGAGAACATCCACGGCCAGGTCGTCTCCCGCACCACCTACACCGGCGGCGGCGCCTACCAGGCGTACACCTATGACGCGGCCGGTCGGCTCACCAAGGCCGACGACACCCAGACCGGCGTCACCACCCACCGCGCCTACGGGTTCGACGACAACACCAACCGCACGTCCTTGGCGACCACCATCGATGACGTGGACGGTGGTGACCCCACCACCACGACGGTCAACTCGTCGTATGACAGCGCCGACCGGCTGATCTCCACCGGAACCGTCTACGACGCCTTCGGCCGGACCACCTCTCAGGCCGACGGCGCTCAGAACGCCTACTACGCCAACGACCTGGTCCGCCAGATCACGGCGCGGGGCAAACGCACCACCTGGAACCTGGACGGAGCCGGCCGGCTCGCCGCGTACACGACCGAGAACCAGGACGACAGCGGCGCCTGGGCCGCCTCGGCGAGTGTCCGCAACCACTACGGGGCCGACGGAGACAGCCCCGCGTGGACCGACGAGGGTGACGGCCGGATCTCCCGGAATCTGTCGGATCTGACCGGCGGCCTGATCGCCACCACAAGTGCCGCCGGAGACGTGGTCCTCCAGCTCACCAATCTGCACGGCGACGTAGCCACTCAGATCCCCCTGGTGGACGCCACGACTCCGGTCGTCAACTCCTACGACGAATACGGCAACCTTCTCCCCGGCACGGACGAAGCCCGCTACGGCTGGCTCGGTGGGGAGCAGCGGTCCTCGGAGACGCCCAGCGCGGTCACGCTCATGGGCGTCCGACTCTACGACGCGAGCACCGGACGTTTCCTTTCCGTCGACCGCATCGTCGGAGGAAACGCCAGTTCCTATGACTACTGCTTCGCCGACCCGGTGAACTGCTACGACATCAGCGGGAACTACAGCGTCAACGGTCTCGTTCCCGAGGCCGCCATCTGTGCCCTGTTCCTGCTCTGGTGCGCGGACATGGTCTACATCACGCACTGGGCTCTCGGCGAAGCGAAGAAGAGGTACTCGAACAAGGCGAAGCAGAACGCCTACCGCCACTGCATCTGGCAGGCAATGCTGACCTGGGCGGTCGGGTCTTCCTTGGCCAAGGCGCTGGGCAACGCCCATGAGAGGAAGGCAGGCAGTTCCAAGGCGGCCAAGCGGGATTCCAAAGCAGACCAGTACAACAACAAAATCGGACGAAGCAAAGGCGCCAAGATCACGGCTTGGACGTACGGGAACGCAAAAAAGACTGCTTGCCGTCTGTGCAAGGACGCGGTCAAGAAGCACAAATTGAAGTCCAATGCCGCAGGCAAGACGTGGGTCTAGCGTAGTACGCACGCGGTATCAGGAAGGGCGGGGTGGTGTGGCGGCTTGCGTCACGCTGCCCCGCTGTATGTGAGCGAACAGACAAGTCGCGCTTCACTCCGGAGCACAGGAATGCGAAGATCTCGCCGTGACAAGCCGGCCCAGGCGGAAGAACCGCCAACCTCGGCGCTATCGATCAGCGTCAGTGAGGCAAAACACCTGATAGAGGTTCTGCGGCATGCCGGAGCGCAGATATCCGAGTTGACTCGTGGAGACGTTGATGAGGGATGGGTTGCGGAGGCCAGCGGGTCTGCTCTCATCGCGTCCTTCTACGCACGCATTGGCTTGAGCGTCACCCGAGGCTCGGACGCCGTCCCCGTGCTCACCAGAGAAATTGGCCAGTTGGAGGCGGCAGTGCTCAACCTCGAATCTTACGAAGGCCATGAAGTGATTCTCTGTCTCGGCTACGAGCTGCTGCAGAAATTGGAAAGTCGTAAAGACGCCTGCAGGGCACTGTGTCTGGTCGACGGAGTATGGGCAATTGCTGACGAAAAGGGAGAGTCTGCCAGCGGTACGGAGGCACCGTCCATGATCTGACTGCCTGACCTCGGGTGACGCGCCCCTGCGGGCCCGGCGGCGTGAGCGCCGGGCCCGGGGCGGGCGGTCAGTCGTACGGGTAGAAGCCCGACCCCGTCTTGCGGCCGAGGCGGCCCGCGTCGACCATGCGCTGGAGCAGCGGGGGAGCGGCGTACAGGGGCTCCTTGTACTCCGCGTACAACTGGTCGGCGTTGCGCGTAGCCCTGTGACCTGCTGTTTCGTCGGTTGTGTGGCGGCTTTGACGGCGCCAGGGACTTCTCGGGGACTTTCGATCCCGCATCACACGAGCCACGTATCCATCGCGGCCAGTCCGCGCTTGCCTGCGCCAGGCATGAAGTGAGCGTAGTAGTCGAGCGTGACCTTCGGGGAGGAGTGCCCCAACCAGGTCGCCACGCTCACGATGGACTCGCCGGCCTCCAACTGCACACTCGCGAAGGTATGGCGCAGGACGTGGAACATGTCCGGCCGTGAGCGCTCGTAGACGGGGTGGAGGCGGATGCGGGAACCGTAACTCTCCGCCTTCTCGCCGACCTTGCGCAGAACCCCTGCGGCTACAAGAGCGGGCTTCCAGCTGCGCTCGTTCCACGTCCCGGGATTGATCCGAAGCCCGTGGGAGGTGCTCAGCACGAGTCGCAGGGTGATCGGCTTGCGCTGACGCTCTTCCAACTCGGTCGTCGGCGTCTCAGGATTACGCCACGGCAGGGTGCACTCGACCGGCGGGAAGAGCTGGAAGTGGAGCCGAACGCGGCGGGCGAGGTTCGGCGGAAGGGGAACATCACGGGTCTTTCGGCCCTTGGGGAGGCAGAAGTACGGCCGCCCTTTCCCGTCCCAGCGGAGCTGGCGCCGTATGTGGACCACCTCCGCCCTGAAGTCGAAGTCCTCTTCCGCGAGGCCGAGCGCCTCGCCTTGGCGAACTCCGAGTGCGAGCCCGAGGTCCACGGCGATCCGGTACCGCTCCTGTAGACCCTCCCGCACCGCGTCGACTGTGGTTCGAGACCACGCCTTCGCCTTCTTGTCGACCGGCTTGGGCCGTTTGATCGATCGATGGGCAGCGATGGGACTCTTCAGCAGGCGCTTGTCATCAACAGCGGCGTTCAGGATGGTGGTGAGGTGTATCCATATGATCTCGGCGGAAGACTCCTCGACTCGAGAGAGCAAGTCGGCCCTGAACCGGCGAAGGGCCGAGGCGTCGATCTCACGCAGAGGATACGAACCGAGCAGGGGAATCAGGTGGTTCCAGATCCGGCTCCGCATGGGGCCCGCAGTTGACGGCTCATCCGTTCGACTGGGCCACCAGTGGTCGACGATGTAATCGGTGAGCAAGATGGCACCATTCCGCGGGTCGACGAATTCGCCCCTGCTGGAGTCCGTCTGAGCCTCAGCGAGCCAGCGCTTGGCGTCCTCGCTGGTGTCGAAGGACCTGTCCTGGATACCAGGAATGCCCTTGACTCGGTACCGCTTCCCCTTCCCCCAAATGGAAGTACGCTCTCGCTTGCCGGTCGCCTTGTCCGGCCTCTTTTTGAGCCAACGATCCTCGATGTAGCCCGCCATGAGGGCCTCCTACCTGTGCGAATGATGCGTTCCGGGTGCTTGACGGTGTTGGGAACGCTTCTTCGCGACAGGTCATATCCCGCTGTGGCAGCCGGAATTGATGTCGGTTTGGAGTCGATGCTCTGTGCTGCCGTGGACGTCATGATGTGCGACGCAGCGGCTTGCGGTTCAGTGGATTCAAGGCAGGATTCGATCGAGAGTCCGCCCTTTCCTGCCGGTGCACCCACTCGTCAAGCGCGGAGATCCTGTACATCACGCGTCGGCCCATCTGGAAGCTGGGCGGCCCTTGTCGGCGATGGCGCCAAACGTAAAGGGTGTTGGGAGAGATGCCGAGATAGACCGCCGCCTTGTGCAACGTGAGGAATGCCATTTCGGGCATGCAGTTCTTGCTCTCGTCCATGGTGCGCACCTGTCTGTCGAATCGACCGACTGCAAGAGTCCCTGACGAGTCGCGGTTTGGGCGTACCGTGCTTTTGTGGTAAGCGGGGGTCTCATATTTCTAGTTCGATGCGGTTCACATGCTTCGCCCAGGCGTCGAGCAAAGTCCTGCCCAGCATCGTTACGCCTGAGCCCTGGCGAACTCAGCCGTCTTCCGCGCCTTGGATCGCCGCCGGCCGCTCGGCCACGGAGGAGACCGGCGGGTCGTTCCACCCGGGCACCGACGATGTACTCGCTATATCGACGCGCACGGTCTGGTTCCCGGCGATGCCCAGCCACAGCCCGTCCGCGCGCAGGGCGGCGAGGCTGTCGCGGACGTCGGGGTACTCGGGTTGCCCTGCCGCGGCGCGCGTCTCGCGCTCGTCGTTGAGATCGAAGCCGGGCCGGAACTCCTGGAACACCTTCCGGTAGTCCAGCCCGCGCGTGATCACCGCTGTGAACGTGTGTGCCGAGGCATCCCCGGGCGTTCCTATTTGTCGGCTGAAACCTGGCCCGACACGCGGGCCGCCCCCGTGGGAGACGGCCGCCGGAACGAACTGGCGTTCAGGACGACATGCAGCATCGGGCCGCCCTGGAGCCAAGTCCGTTCCCGTGCCTGAGAGGGGAACACCCCGGCCCCGGCCTACCGATGCCGCCAGATCTGTCGGAGTTTCAGGACCTCCCGCGCCCAGTGGGCCGCCAGCTCCTCTTCGGGAATCCGCGGACGGTGGAGGCTGAACCGGACGTGCGGATACAGCCAGTGCTGCGAGATGTCCGCACTCGCCATCAGCGTGGTCAGCAACGGCTCATCCTGTGGCGTGTCCCGGTCGACCGCGACAAGGAGTTCACCCTGGTCATCGGGGTGCAGATGGGGCAGCGGCTCCTTCAGCCGCGCTCGCAGGTCCCCCCAGGTCAGAACTGCACCCCCCGTGCGAGCGGCGTCCATCAGGACCTCGCGGGCCGGAGCGGCCAGCCGCTCGACCGCCGTGAGAGCCAATCGTTCTGGCCGCGATGAGGCCTGGCCAGCGGCGGTTTCAGCGGCGGCGCCGGGACGCCGCCTGGCCGTACGGTCCGGCGCGGCTTCACGACGGGCCGTAGTTCTCTCTCTGAGCGATCGCTGCCGCAGGCGCGCTTCCCAACCCACGAGGCGCTTTTCATCCGCTGAGGGTAGGGGTGCGTCCATCTTGTGCCGCAGTTCTCGCACCGTGTCGAGTACGAGCCCGATCTCCGACACCGTCGCCGTGCTACGGGTCATGTCCAATTTCGTGAACAACTGCCTGATCGCCTTCAGCACGGGCACGGTTTCGGGGCGTGACCGGTGTGCGCCGCACCAAGCTTTGACTTCTCGCATGAACGGTGTGAACCGCTCCCGGTCCTCCGGAGCGAGTTGGCGTGCGTATAGCGGGCCAGCGAGTCTGCGCGCGGCTTCGACCGACTCGAGGTCGTCTGCCTCCCGCGCTGCCTCGATCTCGCTGACCAGCCAGATGAAATCGGCGAGTGCCGCAGTCTGATCGCTGCCGTTGTCCTTCAACCTCTCCGCTTTTACCCTCGCAGGGGCAGGTCGGGCCGATTGCTCCGCAGCCGTCTGCGCAGCGTGCAAGCGATGTTCGAGATCGCTGAAGCTGTCTGATAGGTCCTGTGTCAGCGCTTCGGAACACAGCCGGCGAAGGGCGTTCACATGCTCCAGGGCGCTCCGGAGCCGCTCCGCTTCTCTGGGATCGCCGGGGGAGGGCAAGGTCTCGAAGACTGTGCGCATGGATTCGAGCGCTTCCTCGGACTCCCGTGCCTTGATCCAGGTGCGCATCTCGTCGCTCAGGGCTCGTGCCCGCAGTTTCGTCTGCGCGGACGCCTTGCTGCCGGCGAGAGCAATCGCCTCCCGCTCGAAGCGGCGTACAGAGGTGACGTCCCCGGACGCCTTGGCTGCGATGAAGGATTCGCTCATTCGTGGCAGGAGTGATGCTGCCTGATCGGTGCTGTGCCCTGCCTCGAGATGTTCGGTCGGAGGAGACTCGGGCCGCTCCGGTGGGTGAGGGGCGGCAGGCGGTGAGGGAGTAGGAGGATGAACAGCTGAAGCCTGAAGCTCAGGGACTTGGCCGACCAAGTCTTCAAGGTTGCGCAGCAACTGCCTGCTGGTCTCGCGCCATCGGCGGAGTGCGTGGGCGTCCTTGCAGGCGTCGGTGTAGTGATGGAGATGAGTCGCCCCCGCTTTGAGGGAAGTGGTGAGGCGTGCGGTCCGATCTCCTTCCCCACGAGCTGCGATTTGGCGCACCTCCTCGATCTTCTCGCGCAGGAGCCGCATCTTCTGGTTCGCGTCTTCCCGATTGGCTTCATTCGGCGGGCGCGTGATCATGGGGGAGTCGGGGGGAGATTCCGCGTTCAGGGGCGAGGTGTTGCGTTGCTCGTAGGAGGCATGGATTCGGCGGATCGCTTCCGTACTCCATCGCTGAAGCTCGGCTTCAGACACAGGGGCATCGATACCGAGGTCCCGTAGAACGGCACCCAGGTAAGGCAACTTTTTCTGTCCCCCGGGTGCCAAGACCAGTACGCTCAAGGGCACCGCGTTCTCACTCACCGGGTGATCTGCTTCTACGAGCAGATTGCGCAGTGAGTTGTCAGAGAGATGACGCAGCCCAGGGTCGATCCGTTGGGCGAGTTGTTGCCACGTGGTCGTACCGCCCCTGCGTGCGACCATGACTAACCCCTTACGGAGAGCCGTCGCCTGCCGACTACGTACACCTCTTACTTGCGGTGCGGAGAGGGCAGGGGGCCTCCTCTCGCTGGCTTGCCGCTGCGCGGGGGCGGGTGCAGAGACGGGCGCGTCGAGCGCGACGCTCGGGCGCCACAATCCGGTGCGCTCCGCGTCCAGGCCGTTTAGTTGCGTTACCACGTCGGCTCGGATCGCCCAGTAGGCCTGCGCGGTTCCGATGGGGTCGGTGAGCAGGAGGCGCACGGCACCGGAGAGTTGGTAGACGAAGTCGTCGGAGGGAGGCGGCGTGTCGGCGGGAAGCGAGAGCAGCCCTCGGATGATCCGTTTTGCGGTGGGCTTCAAGTAACCGACGTAGAGACGGCGGCCCTTCTCCTCGAACGGTGAATCCGTCGGTTCCGCTGCCTCGCCGTCGACAGCGAAAACGATTTGAGCTCCGGTCATGGGGAGACTCGTGGGGAGCGGGGCGTTGCGCATACCGCCGACGCGTATCTTTCCGGCGGAACGCAGATTCTCCAGGGCCGGGGTCACAATGCCATCCCTGGTCATCCGGCACGTGGCGAGAGGATCCCACACGACCGGCCGGTCCGCGGTGATGGTTCCTATGAGAACCCGCCGGTCGGTGCCCTCTGTCTCACACCGAACCCGCAGCGCGTATTCCTGGCGCGCGACCATGTCGTGGGTGATCGTGTTCTCCGGTCCGAAGACCCACTCCACATGTCCTTCGCGGGCACCCAGGCTCTCAGCGGCCTTCCGCCAGCTTCGGTAGTCCTCGGGCCGGAGCTCGAAGCGCAGGTGTTGCGCCGTGGCCCGCAGCCAGAAGTCGACGGCATCGCCAGGTCCCGTACCGAGGGTGCGGAGTGATGCTTCGGCGGCGTGGCCCTGTCCGGTGAGCCAGTCCTTCACGTGCTGCTTGATGAACAGGTGATCGGCACCGTCGGCACCCTCGGAGGTCCTGTGGCACTCGGCGTTGGTGCCGTACCGGTCCGGATGGTGGGCGAAGTGGCAGACCTTGGTCTCGTACCTCTTGGTCATCAGCTTCTCGCCGCAGCCGCCCAGGAGCGTGCCACACCAGAAGTTCGTCTGGCCGTACTGACGGCGGAACTCGTCGAGGTTGTGTGCCTCCTCGGGGAGGATGACGGGGCGATCGCCGTCCTTGCCGCCCATGACCGCGGTCTGTATGAGTCGGGTGTCGATCTGGGGCACCTGCGTTCCTCCGGCGGCAGCTCGTGCGGTTCGTGGAGATCAGGGCGGCCGTTGCGAGAGCACGGGTGGCACGGCGTCGGGAAGCCCGTACCACCCGGTCCCGTCGGCGGCCTCGAACATGGACGGGCGCTTCGGCCTGGACGTCAGGCGCTGGCGTTTCCGCCGGCGGCCCACTCGTTGGCGAAGTGCTCCATCTGCTTCAGGACGAGGTCGATAGCCGCGGGGGCCTGGGCCGGCGGGTAGCCGTGCCTGGCCAGGAGGCGCTTGATGGTGCTGCGGAGCTTGGCGCGGACTGGCTCGCGGGCAATCCAGTCGGGCTTGAGATTCTTGCGGATCTGTACGACGAGATCGCGGGCGATGCCGGAGAGAACCTCGTCGCCCATCAGTTCACGCGCGGAGCCGAGGTCAGCTACGGCGTCGTAGAAGGCGAGTTCGTCGTTGCTCAGGCGAGGGTCGAACTGGTTGCCGCGCTTCGCGTCGTTCGCGATTTCCTTGGCCATCTCGACCAGCTTGGCGATGATTTCCGCACTGGTGAGCTGCTGCCGCATGTACTTGACCATGAGGTCCTGGAGGCGGTCGGAGAACGCGGTCTGCCGGACGACGTTGTGCCGGGTGACCTCGCGCATCTTCTGCTCGACGAGGCGACGCAGCGCTTCGGCGGCCAGGTGCGGCGTGTCGCTCTTCTGGAGCTGGGCGACGAGGGCGTCGTTGAGGTGGGTCAGGTCGGCCGTCTCCAGGCCGGCCTCGGCGAAGAGGTCGGTCACCCCGCCGGTCTCGACGACGGCCGAGGTCAGCTGGGCGAGGTACAGGGCGACGTCGCGGGCCACCGGCAGGCCGCGTGCCTCGCGGTCCATGGCGTCGAGCTTGGCCATGTAGGCGCGGACCTCGACGAGGAACTGGATGTCTCGCTTCCACTGCGGCTGGTCCGGGAACCGGGAGCCGATGTCGGCGGAGGAGCCGGCGAGCGCGAAGAAGCGCTCCAAGCGGTGGGCGTGCTCGCGGAAGCGGCGGCTCAGGGTCTCGTTGGGGTTGTCGAGTGTCTCCGGGTTGTTGCCGGGTGTGCGCGGGTCGCGGAGGTGGTTCGCGGTGCTGAGGGCCGCTTCGATGAACGCCCGCTGGGATGGCTTGGCGAGACGGCCACGCCAGTCCCAGCCGTGCAGGATGCCGTCGAGAATCTCGTACTCGTTGCGCAGCTCGTCCAGCGCCCGGTCGATGTCCTGACCGAGTGTCCGGTCTTCCTGGTCGGGCTCGGAGTACTCGGCGATCGCCCGCTGGAGGTTCTCGGTGAGCGGGGCGTAGCCGACGAGGAGGCCGTCCTGCTTCGAGCGGAAGCGCCGGTTGACCCTGGCCAGGGCCTGCATCAGGTTGGCGCCCTTGAGTGGACGGTCCAGATACATGGTGTGGATCGGCGGTGCGTCGAAGCCGGTCAGGAGCATGTTGTTGACGATGAGGAGTTCCAGCGTGTCGTCGGGGTCCTTGGCCCTGTTGATGACGGCCTTCCGCTGGGATCCGCGCAGGGCGTGCGTGCGCAGGCGTTCGGGGTCCTTGCGGGAGTCAGAGGAGAAGACGATCTTCATGGAGCCCTTGTCGACCTCATCGTTGTGCCATTCGGGCCGCAGCTCGCGCAGGGCGTCGTACACGCTGACGCAGATGTCACGGGTAGCACAGACAATCATCGCCTTGCCGGTCGCGCCGCCGGGCTCCTCGGACACCCCGACGAACGCCTTCATGCGCTCGCGGCGTGCCTCCCAGTGCTCGACCAGGTCGGCGGTCAGATCGCGGATACGGGCCGGTGCGCCGTACATCGCGTTCATCGTGGCGACGAGCTGCTCGACGCGCTGGCGCTCGGTGTCGTCCAGGCCGTCGGTGATGCGGTCGGCCTCGGCGTCGATGGTGGTGGGGTCGACGTCCCGGTCGAGGACGAGCTGGACGACGCGGCTCTCGTGGTAGACCTTCACGGTCGCGCCGTCGTCGGCGGCCCGCTTGAGGTCGTACACGTCGATGTAGTCGCCGAAGACATCGCGGGTGTCGCGGTCGGCCTCGGAGATCGGGGTGCCGGTGAAGGCGAGAAGCGTGGCGTGCGGCAGCGCGTCGCGCAGGTGGCGGGCGTAGCCGTCGAGGTTGTCGTAGTGGCTGCGGTGGGCCTCGTCGACGACGACGACGATGTTCCGCCGGTCGGAGAGGAGCGGGTGGTCGGTTCCCGACTCCTTCTCCTGCTTGGTCCTACCGAACTTCTGGAGCGTGGTGAAGAGGATGCCGCCGGTGCGCTTGGCGGCGAGTTCCTCGCGCAGCTCGGCGCGGGTGGCGATCTGCCGAGGTGCCTCGGGCAGGACCTCGCTCTCCAGGAAGGTGGAGTACAGCTGATCGTCGAGGTCGTTCCGGTCGGTGATGACCACGACGGTGGGGTTGTGCAGGAGGGGATCCCGGCTGACGAGGTTCGTTGTCAGCACCATCTCCTCGGACTTGCCCGAGCCCTGCGTGTGCCACACCACTCCAGCCCTGCCGTCACTGGCCGCGGCGTCGCGGACGGCGTCGGCGGCGCGGGTGACCGCGAAGTACTGGTGGGGCTTGGCGATCCGCTTCATGCGCTTGGCGGGCACGAAGTTGATGAAGGACTTCACGAGCAAGAGGAACCTGGGCTGGGCGAAGAGCCCGTGCAGCGCGAGGGATTGACCCGTCTCGGCCAGGCCGTCGCTCTCCAGCGTTTCCACGCGGGCCCCGAACTCGTCGGTGTTCCACGGAGCGAAGTGCTCGTACGGCGTGAAGGGGGTGCCGTACTTGGCGGTTATCCCGTCCGAGAGGAGGACCACTGCGTTATACCGGAATGCGGTCGGGAACTCCTCGGCATACCGGTTGATCTGCGCGTGCGCGGTCTCGAGGGTGGCGTCCTCGTCGCCGGCCCGCTTCAGCTCGATGACGGCGAGCGGCAGGCCGTTGACGTAGAGGACGAGGTCGAAGCGACGGTTCCGCTCGCCATCGATGACGGTGGCCTGGCGGACAGCGCGGTAGGTGTTGGCGTCCGCGTCGTCGAGGTCGACGATCCGTATCGTCGGGTTGTGCTCGGCTCCGAGGGCGTCGACGTACGTGACGGAGCGAATGCCGCCGGTCAGGAAGCCGTGCGCGGTCCGGTTCTCCTCGTACGCGTCCTGGGAGGCCGGCGTCGCGGCGGTCGCGACGGCGTCGCGCACGGCGTCGGGGGAGAGGGCGGGGTTCAGCCGCTCGATCGCCTCGCGGAGATCGGAGTACAGGATCAAATCGTCCCAGGACGCGCGGTGACCGGAACCGGGCGCGAGCTCGTTGCCCTCGGCCTTCGGCCAGTCGAGCTCCAGCAGTTCTTCGAGTGCGAGGAGCTCCCAGTCGATCTCCAGAGGGCGGAAGTTGTCCGTGCCGTTGACGTGCTCACCGTGGGGCGTCATGCGTGATCCTCGACAATCTTCTCGGCGTCTCTGACGCGAAGGCGGCCGGACATGAGCTGGGGGAGGAGGGTATCGCGGAGAGTAGCCAGGGTGCGGGACTCGACGTTTGACTGATGCGCGCGGAGACGAATAGCCATCACACGACCCTCAAACCGATGACGTTCTTCTGGTGAAGGCAATTCTAGTGGAGCTGCTTTGAAGCGGTCTGCTCTTACTGCCGGATAGGCACTTCCCTCCGCTACGCTTTCCAAATAGCCTTGGAAGGCTGCAGTCCGGGTGACTTCGTACAGAAATGCTGGGCCCACACTCCTGGGTGTCAAGACAGCCAAACCAGTTGAAAACACGAGATCGGGATCATCGTCGAGAACGAGTGCATGCGATCGGCGATTTGGGCGAACCGTTGACCAGATCGTGTCGCCTACTGCCGCCTTACGTCGAGCTCTACCGGGAGCATCAGCCCAGGATGTTTCTTCAGGCCAATCGTAGGAACCAATTCCGACGCTAGAAATGTCAACATACCGAAGGGTTCCCTCGCCAAAAGGCTTTACGGATGACTTATTTACGTCGGCCACCTCGGCGAGCAGAACCTGATTGATTTCCTCACTGGAGGCCAGCAATGCTTCGAACATGGATGACGCGAGCGCATCGGTCTTGGCCGCGATGCGCTCGTTGACGGCGATCTTGTTGTCCAGGGCCTCGATAAGGCCCGTAATGGCAATCCGATCGCGTTCCGGTGGCATCACGATTGGAATCGTCCGGACATCTCGCAGGTTCAGTGTCGCTTGGACGGTCGTATTCAGCCGCTGCCGCATGTAGTGCTGCGCCGTATCGGAGTCGAGGCACGCCTTCAGCCATGGCCCAGAAATATGTTCCGATAGTCGAAGAACGCCGATTGCGCGGGCGACATTCCAACCTGAAAGATCGTTGGATGCAATCGCAACTTCTCCAACAGATCCGACAAGGGTAATTAGTACTTCGCCGCCCTCCAGGCGGGTTCGAGAGTGCTTTTCTTCGACCTCGGGTGCCACTTTTAGTGGATCGCCCTGATTTACTTTTCCATTTTTGATATCTTTAACTCGAATAATCGGGATTCCCGAGGGATCTGGTGGGCCTGGCTGAACGATTCCATAAGAAATTCCAGCAGGATTCAACAATTCTTGTAGCGGCGCATACGTCCAGCCGTTGGGAAGGCGCGGGAGGCCTGATGCGGAGTTGAAGTTTTCGTTATCCATCGAGAGCCCCCAGCTGCTCGCGCACCGTCTTCGCCAGCTCGTCCGACTTGTCGAAGAGCTCGTACAACTCCTCCGTCAGCTTCGCGATCCTCTCCGTGATCGCCTCCGCACCCTCTTCCTCCACGTCGACCGCGCCTACGTACCGCCCCGGCGTCAGCACATAGTCATGCTCACGAACCGTTGCCAGGTCGGCCGAGACACAGAAGCCCGGCTCATCCGCGTACGGAAGCCCCTCCTCGCGCGCCGACTGCGTCCCGCGCCAAGCGTGATAGGAATTCGCGATCTTCGCGAGGTCGGATGCCGTCAGGTCGCGCTCCGTGCGGTCGATCATCTCGCCCATGCCACGTGCGTCGATGAAGAGGATCTCGCCGCGGCGGTCGGTCAGGCGCTTCGGGCCCTGCGGGCCCTTGTCCTTGGCCAGGAACCACAGGCAGGCCGGGATCTGGGTTGTCCGGAAGAGCTGCGACGGCAGGGCCACCATGCACGCCACCTGGTCGGCATCAACCATCGCGCGGCGGATCTCGCCCTCGCCGCTCTGCTGGCTGCTCATCGAGCCGTTCGCGAGGACGACGCCACCCGTACCGCGCTCACCGAGCTTGCTGAGGATGTGCTGGAGCCACGCGTAGTTCGCGTTGGCCTTCGGCGGGACCCCGTACTTCCAGCGCGGGTCGTTCTCGTTCCTCGACCAGTCCTTGATGTTGAACGGGGGGTTGGCCATGACGAAGTCGGCCTTGAGGTCCGGGTGCCGGTCCTGGTCGAAGGTGTCGCCCCAGCGGGTGGAGAGGTCCCCGTCGATGCCGTGGATGGCGAGGTTCATCTTGGCTAGACGCCAGGTGCGCTCGTTGAGTTCCTGACCGTAGACCGCAATGTCGGACTTGTGGCCGCGACCGCGGTGCGCCTCGATGAACTTGCCCGCTTGGACGAACATGCCGCCTGAGCCGCAGGCTGGGTCGTACACCCGGCCCTCGTACGGTTCCAGGATCTCGACGATGAGACGGACCACGCTGCTCGGCGTGTAGAACTCGCCGCCGCGCTTGCCCTCCGCGCGGGCGAAGTTGCCGAGGAAGTACTCGTAGACCTCGCCGAGCACGTCCTGGGCCGGCTTGTCATCACTGCCGCCGCCGAAGCGGGCGTCGCTGATGAGGTCGACGAGCTCGGCCAGCCGCTTCTGATCGACGTTGTCCCGGTTGAAGATCTTCGGGAGGACGGCGGTCAGCGAGGGGTTCGCCCGCATGATGATGTCCATGGCCTCGTCAAGGAGGAGGCCGACGCCCTTGCTCTTGGCGTTGGCGGCGATCCAAGACCAGCGGGCGGTCTCGGGGACCCAGAAGACGTTGTGGCCGGTGTACTCGTCCTGGTCCTCCAGGAACTCCGCGAGGCGGTCCTCGGAGATCCCGTCGTCGGCGAGCTCCTTGGCGAGCTGCTCTCGGCGCTCGTCGAAGGCGTCGGAGATGTACTTGAGGAAGATCAGGCCGAGGACGAACTCCTTGTACTGGGCGGCGTCCATGGAGCCGCGCAGTTTGTCGGCGGCCTTCCAGAGGATGGCCTGGATCTCTTTCGCGGTCGAGGCGGTGAACAGTTCCACCTGGTCGACGGGCTTCTTCTGCCGGGGGGGCATGGGGTCTCGGGTCTCCTTGAGAGAGGTCAGGAACGGAAGGATGCGGGCGGTTCGATGAGCGTAAGGGTGCCGTCGGTGAGGCCGGCGGCGGTCAGCGCGGCGAGGTCGTCCAGAGCCGCGGTCTGCTGCCGGAGCAGGGTAGTGCGGCGGCCGATCTCGGCGAGGAGGGCCTCGTACCGGTCGGCTTCCTCCTGGTCGAGGTCGGGGATGGGAAAGTCTTCTAAGCGGCGGGCCGCCCGGACCGCGCCGCCTACCCGCGCGTATTCCGCCGCAGCGGCCCGGAGCAGCGCTGCGAGCACGCGCGGCCGTACGGGGAGTTCGGCGTCGGGTCGTACCCGCAGCACGCGCGCCGGGAAGGCGACCACGGATAGGCCCTCCTCGTCCACGCACGCGCCGAACGACGGGGTGGCTGTGACCACCACGTCGCCGGGCTGGGTGAACTCGGCGTGCTCGTAGGCGGTGAGGAGCACCCCGCGATCGATACGGCGGGCTCCTCCGGCGCCGAAGCCGGTGATCTCGTCGGGGGTCAGCACGGCGTAGTGGCCGTCGACGGTCAGATGCTCGGGGGCGATGCGGTGACCGGGCAGCCGACGCAGACGTCGCTGCTTGACGAGGACCGACACACTCGTGCGCCGGAAGGGACGCTCCTCGGGACGCAGGACGGCGTGCGCCTTGAGCTCGGCCGTGAGGGAGAGTTCGAGGCGCGTCTTGTCGGCGAGCTGGGCCAGGCGCAGTTCCAGGTCCGAGATACGGGCCGGACGCTCCACGACCGCGCGCGTATAGCGACGGGCGGCCGTGCGGTGCTGGGGGGCGAAGGCGGTGCCGGGCCGGTCACGGAGTCCGGTCGCGGCGAGGATCTCGCCGTTGCGGGGCTCGTGGCGTCCATCGGCTCTCCAACCAGCGGTGCGAAAGATGTCGAGGTCCTCGACCAGGGCGTCCAGGGAGGGCGCCGTGAGCGGCTTCGAGGAGAGGTCGGCGAGCAGGATCTGACCGCGCCGCTCGTCCTTCGGCATACGGCATAGGACCCAGATCGCTGTGCGGTAGGCGGGACGGTATGGGACAGCGCCCTCGGGGAGGTTGACGGCAGCCTTGAGGAGGCCCTCGGTGAGAAAGGAGCGCCGCAGGCGGTCGGCCTCCTCCCGTGGGGGCAGCGCATGGACAAGGGCGTCGGAAGGGCCGAGGACGACGGCCGTGCAGTGGTCGGTCAGTAGATCGGTCAGGTCCTGGACCTGCTGGAGAACGGCGAGCGGGTCTCGCGCCTCGGCCGCCCCGTAGGGAAGGGCGCAGACGATGACGCGGGGATACCCCCAGTCGTCGGTCGCCAGGTGCTGACCGTCGGCCACGTCCAGTTCGTACTCCTGGACGCCGCGGACGAGCATGCGGCGCCGCGCGAGACGGGCGAGGTCGTGGGTGGGTTCGGCGGCCAGGAAGAAGGGGCGGGCCTCGGGGTCGGTCTGCGCGTGCAGGGCTATCAGGAGGTCGCCGCTGTTCGCGTAGGGAACGGCGACGATGAAGTCCTCCGCGTCCTCGTCCAGAGCGGCGATGCCGGAGAGACGGGCCAGAGTCGAGGTGACGGCGGATGCGGGCTCGTCCATGGCGAGGTCGTGGCAGCCCAGCCGGCGGCGGGCCTCCATGACCCACTCGACGGCCTCGGCGGGGGAGTAGGCCGCTTCGATGAGCTCGTCGGCGAGGCCTGCGAGAGCCGGCCCGGCCGCGTCGTCAGCGGTGAGCGCGAATACCTCCCGGCGGATGTACGTGTCCTCGAAGTCGATTTCGTCGGCCCGTTGTAGGAGCGCGTCCCAGCCGAGATTGGCCAGGGGCTCGTCCAGTTCGTGCCGCAGGTGGATCAGCGCCGTCACTCCGTCGAGCATCGTCCTGGCGGGCATTCGCCGACGCCAGGAGGACAGGGTGTGCAGAGCCAGTTCGGCCCGGAGCTGGCGAGCGTCGGTGTTGCCCCGGCCGGTGGTCAGGAGCCATCCGACGACAGCACGACCGTCGAAGACCGGACTGCCGCCCTCGTTACCTACGGGCTGCGGGAAGTCGGCGTGCCGGCGGGCCCAGGTGGTGACGACGGGCCGCTTGACCTGCGCGAGTGTTCCGATTTCCGCGTAACTGATCCGCCCGGACACAACCTCCGACAGGATGGGAGCAGCCGCTCCATGCGCACCGGTCATTTCGCTCCGCTCCCTCCTCATGGACGCTCCCGACACCCTTCGCGGATGCGGCACCTCAGAACTCTGCACACAGTACTTGCGGAATCACTCATTCAGCTTTAGAGGTCTGGTAACCCGGGTTATCGGCTTTCCAGAGCATCGTGTGCCTTGAGTTCTGCCACTTTGGTCCCTGTCAGCACGACGACATCGATCGGGACACCGGCCTCATTCGAGTCCGGCACCGAACTGGCAGACCTGGAGACCGACATGACCTTCCCCCCGCTCCCTCAGCAGCCTGGCCCGACCCAGGCCCCCGGCTTCATGGACGTGCCGGGCGCGCCGATGAAGGCGAGCCGTCGCAAGGCGTGGCTCACATACGGAGCGACAGCCCTCGTTTCGCTCCTGATCGGGGCCGGGATAGGCGGGCAGGGCGAATCGGGAGCGAAGGCTGCTCCCGGCTCCACCGGCGCCTCGCCGGTGCCCGCCGTGACGGTGACCGAGATGGCAGAGGCGGAAGCCGCTCCGGCGGTCACCGGGACCGTAGTGGAGACCGTCACCGCGGAGCCGGAGGAGACCGAGGAGGCCGGCCCCGCGACCAGCGTCAGCGGCGAAGGCGAGTACCTGGTCGGCGAGGACGTCAAGGCCGGGACGTACAAGAGCGCCGGCCCCTCCGGTGATTTCGGCTGCTACTGGGCCCGCCTCAAGGACGCCAGCGGCGAGTTCGACGCGATCATCGCCAACAACAACCTGAGCGGCCCCGGGCGGGTGACGCTCAACAAGGGCGAGTACTTCCAGACCAAGATGTGCCAGGAGTGGACGCGCGTCGGATGACGCTGCACGCCCTTTCGTAGTCCCCGTCGCCGCCGCCGTCTTCGACAGCGCTCGCTTCCGGCGAGCAGTGTGCGGCAAATGCGGATGACTTAATTCCGCTTTCTACAACCGCAGATGGCCGGGTGCCCGACTTCGCACACCCGGCCTCCGCCTGCCGGCCCCGTTCTCCGCTCTCGATTCGGACCCCGTCCTTCCGCCTGTTTCCCGCATCCCGCTGATCGCCCGACCTGAAAGGAATGTGTGCCATGGTCCGAAACAAGAGCCTCGCGCAGCACCTGGCCGACGACTTCACGGCTCTCCAAGAGGCAGTGCTGCGGCGCATGAACGGCACTGCGGACGCGGCGACTCTGGAGGCGCTGGCCGACGCCGGTCTTGCCGAGCCGATCGCCGTTGTTCTCGCCCACGCGTCCACCCGGGCCCGCGGCGCGGTACGACGGGCGGAACTCGGGCCCGGCCCGTCCGATCGTCTGCGACCGCTGCGACGGGAAGCCCGCAGGCTGGCCGCGGCCCGCGGCGAAGCCGAAGCCGTCTGCGGCCGAGTGCGCGGGCAAGTACATGCCGCGCTGAGTCACCCCCCGGAGCGACTGGGCGTCCGCGTCACCCGAGCGGTACTGCCCTCCGTTCACCAGGACTGCCTGCGGACCGCCTGCGCCGACCTCGGGCTCCCCGAATCGGTCCTCAGTGTCCCCACTGGCGCTGCTGGCGCGTGGGCCCGCGAGCACGGTGTCCTCACCGGCGAAGTCCCGGCCCCGGTACGAGAACTGGTCGAGTGCGACGACACGGTCTTCGTTGCCGCCCTGCTGCGGGACGCGCGGGAGGAGGAGGACAGCAGGCTCGCTCACGACGCGGTCGTCGAACGATGGCACCGACTCGCCTCCGCGGCCCTCGCCTGGGGCTGCTACGCGATCGCGCAGGCAGAGCTCCGCGCCCTCGCCCGCCCGCCCCACGCGCGCCACGGGACACTCGACGCCCTGGAGGACGCGTACGAGGACCTGGCCGTGCTGGCCTGCCGAGCACGAGAGGCCAAGTACCTGGCCTTCCGGCTCTCCTGGCGGATCCGGCGCCTGGCGTCGATCGGTGACCTCAGCGCCAAGATCACCGCAGCGCACGCCGCGGCGTACGCGCTGATGGCCGACCTCCGGCCCGAGGTGATATGGGCGGTACAGGAGGCGGTCCAAGCCCATCAGGTTGGATGCGCGGACCGCCCCGCGAACTGCCCGCGATGCCACACCGCACTCGCCGGCACGCTGGTTTTGGCGGACCCGCCGAAGGAGGCAGGGCAGGAGAACGTTCCGCCTGTGGCGGAGGACACGGACACGGCTTCGCCCCTTCCCGAAGCCGATGACCGGTACGCGCTCCTCACCGACCTGCCGCCCGGTGTCCGCGTCGTGGTCGCCGACGCCGCTCTCGGAGACGACTCCGCCGTGTGCGGATACGGCTGGGCCGCCGAGGACGGCACCACCGGCCTCGGCATCTCCATGGCCGCCAGCAGCGGCGAAGCCGAGATCATTGGCATCTGTGAAGCGGCGCTTTCGGCCCTGCGCGCGGACGACGACGCGCAGGTCGTTGTCCTGTGCGACAGCAAGCAGGCCGTCACGTGCCTCCACACGGCCCTCGCCGAGGGATCGCCCGACCCCGCACACCGGGCCCTGCTCTTCCCCGAAAGCCGCAGCCTTCTCGAACGGCTCCTCCCGCACGCCGGACGCGTCGACGTCCGCTGGCTCAAGGGCCACATAGGCCACGAACTCAACGAGACCGCCGACGCCCTCGCCAACCTCGCCCTGCGCCGGGCGACCGGCCGCATCGCCGAGCGCACCGCCTGGCGCGCCATCGACGACGCCGTCAAGAAGCTGCCCCACGCCCCGACCGTCACCGCGGCCTGAACCCACCCCCGGCCGTCTCCTTCCACCGCGTTCTCCTCGTAAGGCCCGATCTCTTGTCCACCGCCTGCGTTTCACGCGCCCTCAACACTCCGGAGGCCCCTCATGGCACCCACCACCGTCTCGCGCACCCTTTACCGGCTTCACGGCGTGGCCCCCACCAGGGAAGCCATGTACGACGCCCTTGATCACGACTACCTGAGCGCACTCGGCGCGGAACTGCACACGCCGGACGGCCTCGGAGTGCCGGCGGTCTACCTCACCTGCGGCATGGAGCAGGATGAGGCCGGCTGGTGCGAGCAGATGGCCCGCACCACCGGCATCCCCGTCACCGAGGCTGTACGTCGCACCGCTGCCCTGCTGCTGCTCGCCGTCGACGGCCAGGTGTACGCCATCGGCTGTGACCAGGGGTACCGGCTCATCCCCGAGCAGCTCAAGGACAAGCGGTTCGGCCTGTCCTTCGCGATCCGGGAGATCGACCCGACCCTCGTCCGCGGTGCCGTCTCCGGAATTCTCGGTCAGGCTCGCACGGACATCTCCCTTGTTCCCAACGGTGCTCCCGTGCCCGCGCTCGGCCTCAGCGATCACACCCGGATCGTGCGCAGTCTCGGCGGCTACCTCAACGACGCTCCGCTCACGCGGACCCTCAAGGGCAGGGCCGGAGGATTCACCGTGCTGGGCGGCTGCGGACTGCGCCTGCCCCTCGGAGTTGAGCCGGCGGACCTGGTCTCCGACATCCGCCAGATCGCCCGCGCCTGCACCGAACGCCTGCCGCATCAGGACCTCGAGTTCGTCGAGCACATCGTCCCGGTCAAGGACGTGACCGTCCTCACCGAGCTCGAGCGGGCGCTGGACGACCAGCTCGGCCTGCCCGCCGACGGCCGTATCGCCGAGACCGTGCCCTTCGACCACCTGCGCAACGACGCGGAGGCCGCCACCTACCGCACGCGGATCAACAGCGACGGGAGCTTCGAGTCGGACGCGTTCGACCTCGGCTACGTGCTCGGCCGCGTCCGGTATCTCCCCTCCGGGAGCCGCCTCGAAGCCCTCAAGTCCGGCACCGTCAAGCTCCTTCGGGGGCGCCGCAGGCGGAGCGCGCCGGACGACGTGATTGCCACCGTCGGAACCCTGCGCTGGATCGAGGCCACCGTCTCCCTCGGCTCCCACGTGTTCTGCCTGCTGGACGGCGAGTGGTATGAGTTCGGGGCCGCGTACCTTGCCTCCCTCCACAGCGAGGTGCAGCGGCTGTTCGCTCCGGTTCCTTCTGTCGTCCTGCCGGCCTGGCCTCGCGGAATGTCGGAGACTCCCTACAACAAGAAGACGGCCCGGACCGTCGGCTGGGAAGACTGGGTCGTGCTCGACTGCAAGACCATCCCCAACCCGGCGAAGCCCAGCGACCAGATCGAGATCTGTGACTTCCTGACCCAGGACGACACGCTCGTCCTCGTCAAGCAGGCCCGTGGCTCCGGTGCCCTCAGCCACCTCTACAACCAGGCACGGGTAGCCGTCGAGGTTCTGTACGACTCCGCCGGCGCCCGCGCGAACTTCGCCCAGCGCGTCCACAGCGCGAGCGACGGCCGGCGCACGCTGCCCTACGACTTCCTCCCCAAGCGCCTCGTCCTCGCCATCCACCTGAAGACCGGAGCCGAACTCACCCCTGATTCCCTCTTCGGTTTCTCCCAGATCACCCTCGCTCAGACCGCGAAGGCGCTGGCCGCACGCGGCGTCTCGCTTGAGGTCGTGGGCATCAGCGCAGCCGGATCGGCCGCTGACGACGGTCTTGCCGACGCCGCGTAGGTAGTGCCCCAGGGATCTGCCCAACGGCAGACCGCGCCCTGGCGGAAGGTGACAGCCCGCCGCTGCAAGAACCGTGGACCGGTCTCACGCAGCGCCCTACGCAGGCCTCGGGACCTACAGCGGAACCGTAGACCGGACGGAGCGATCGTGGCCTCGACGAGGCCCTTCACGCTCCACGTCCGTAGACCCTGAGCCCGTACTGCCCGGCATGCCGGGTGTCGGCTCAACGACAGGAAGAACGCCGATGAAGACCACAGACCAGCACGCGGTGGACACCAACAAGGACGCGGTGCTGTTCACCGCCCGACTGGCCGCCGTCGGAGTTTTGCTCCTGACCGCGCTGTACGCACCCGGCGAGACCAGCGAACGCGCATTCCGGCTGCTGGACTTGATGAAGGATAGTCCCGAGCCCCCACCACCAGCGCCCTCAGCCTCGGCCCGGCGCCGCGGCCAGCCGGGAGGGCGCTGACGGACGATCCCCCGCCCCTTCCAGCGTCCGAGCCGGGGACCGATCTACCGTGCAACCATGACGCCCGAGCCCTGCCCGTCGGCGCTCCCACGTCTCCTTGCCCGATCTCGATCGTTTTGCGGAAGAGCGTCGGTGGCACGCCCTATTGTCGGTCCTCCAGGCACCGCAGTGCGGAGCGTACGGGTGCGGGGGCGCGGGAATCCAAGGGGAGCGGGTACCACTGTGCAGGCCAAAGAGACGCTGTTCGCCGACCTCGTGCAGGGGCGGGCTCAACAGTTCCAGGTGCCGCTCTACCAGCGGACGTACTCCTGGACGGAGAAGCAGCTGGCTCAGCTGTGGAGCGACATCCTCGATCAGGTGGACCTGCTGGAGACCGGGGAGAAAGCGAGCGCGCACTTCCTCGGCTCCGTGGTGCTTGCCCCGTCCCCGCAAAACGAGGCGACGTTCCCTCGCTGGCTGGTGGTCGACGGCCAGCAGCGGCTGACCACGATCTCCCTCGCACTCGCCGCCATCCGGGACCACCTCGCCCAGAGCCGGTCGGACGAGGCCGAGCGGATTGACGAGGAATACCTGATCAACAAGCGGAAGAACGAGAACGACCGGTTCCGTCTTCTGCCCACCCAGGCCGACCGGCCGAACTACGCCGCGCACATCCGAGGCACCCACGAGGGGCAGGCGGCGGGGGACAACGTTTCTGTTGCCTACCGCTTCTTCCGCCGCAAGCTCGTCGAGGCGGAGGACCCCGCCGACCCGCAGGACGTCCTCCGGATCGAGCAGGCGATCACCTCCCGGCTCACCCTGGTCGCGGTGACCGCCGAGGCCGGTGACAACGTCCACCGCATCTTCGAGTCCCTCAACAACACCGGTCTCAAGCTCAGCCAGGCCGACCTGCTGCGCAACTACCTCTTCATGCGGCTGCCGACCCGTGGCGAACTGGTCTACGAGACGTACTGGCTGCCGCTCCAGGCAAGCCTGAGCAACAAAGAGCTCGAACAGCTCATGTGGCTGCAGCTCGTGCTTGACGGCGACGACCGGGTCCGCCGCCAGGACCTGTACGCGGCTCAGCAGCACCGTTTCGAGCAGACCGAGGTCAGGGAAGCGGACATCGAGGCGTACGTGAAAGAACTGCACCGGCGGTCCATGCACTTCCGTAAGGTGGTCCGCCCCGACGAGGAGGGCGATCCGGCTGTCCGTGCCCACCTTCGCCGACTCGACGCCTGGGAGGCCGCAGCCACGTACCCGGCGCTGATGCTGCTGCTCGACCGTCGCGAACGTGGAGAGACCGACTCGGCGGAGACGGCCCGCGCCTTGTCGTACATCGAGAGCTTTCTGGTACGCCGCACCGTGTGTCGCGTACCGCCAAACAACCTCAACCGGATCTTCCAGTCGGTTCCCGCCCAGCTTCCGCTGGACGTCCCCGTCGCCGACGGGCTGCGTCAGCTCCTCTCCGCCAGCAACCGCTACTGGCCCGACGACGACGAACTGCGCGAGAAGTTCAGGACCGCGCCCTTCTACCTGTACGGTCGGCCGGAGCAGCGCAAACTGGTCCTCCAGCGGCTGGAGGAGAGCTACGACCACCCCGAGCCTGTGGACTTCGCCGCCGCGAAACTCACCATCGAGCACGTCCTGCCGCAGTCGGCGGGCGACGACTGGCTCCAAGTTCTCGCCGAGGACGCCACCGACGGCGAGACCCCGCAGGACGTGCACGCCCGACTCCAGCACACCCTGGGTAACCTGACCCTCACCGCTCAGAACTCCGAGCTCTCCAACCACCCCTTCGACCGCAAGCAGGACCTGCTGCACAGCAGTCACCTGGAGATGAACCGCCGCATCGCCGCCACCGACCGCTGGGGCGCCCGCGAGATCGGTGCCCGTGCCGACGAGTTGGCCGAGCGGGCGCTCGCGCTGTGGCCGTCTCCGCTGCGTGGGGTGGGCCGGGCCGAGCGGAGCCGCGACTGGCAGCTCGTCCACCAGGTTCTCGCTGCCCTGCCGCACGGCACCTGGACCTCGTATGGTGACCTCGCCGCGTATATCGGCTCCGGCGCGCAGGCGGTGGGCAACCACCTTGCCCAGACCGCGGGCGTCGTGCAGGCCTACCGCGTCCTCAACGCGGAGGGCCGGATCGCCGACGGCTTTCGCTGGGCCGGCCCGCAGCCGGAGGGTGAGGACGTACGGGCGCGACTGAGCGCCGACGGCATCCACTTCACCCAGACCGGGGCCGCGGACCCCGCGCAACGCTTGACCAGCACCGACCTGGCACTGCTGCTGGCCGATCCCGACCAGGAGCAGTCTTCGGAGGGCGCGGTGGCGGCGGGGCGCGACGGAGCGGAGCCAGAGGAGGAAACCCGGGCCGAGCGGTTCTTCCGCCAGCTCGCCGCGGACGATACCCCCGAGACCGTGGGCGCGGTGCGTACTCTCCTCGCCCGGTGGGAGGAGCTGGGCGGCTGGGTCGGCTATGGGGCCGGCCAAGTCACTACCAGCGCCTTCCTGATGCTGGGTGCGGCAGGTCTCCCCGGCGCCGGGATCTGGCCGCTGGTGCTCTACCCCGGTGGTGGCCGCGGTGGTTCGGCGGAGGTGGTCTTCCAGTACCTCGCCACCCGCGAGCCCTTCACCGACCGCCTGCTGCGCGCGGAGCTCCTCGGCCGCGTCAACGGTTTGGACGGCGTCGACATCCCGGAGGGGAAGCTGGACTTGCGTCCCAATTTCCGGTTGACCTTGCTGGAGAAGGACGGGAACCGCGACGCGCTTGCTGAGACTCTGACCTGGTTCCGGGACCGCTGGATCGGCCGGGACGTGTCCTGAGCTCCGACTTCGGCACCGGGACTGGTGGGCGCGCATGTTGATGTGCCGAGTATTCAGGCTGAGATGCGGAGCTCTATCACTCAGCATTTCCTGCGTTGCCTCTCCAGGGTGAGGACGGCCTTGGCGATTGACGTCATGCGGTTGGGCCTGATTCGGAAGCTGCGGGAGACGCGCCAGGACGGATCTCGAGCAGGCCGGAGGCCTGCGCGGCCAGGAGGCCGATCACCGCGGTGGTGTAGGCGTGTGTCGTGCCGACCGAGATCTCGACGCCAGCGGCTACCTGAGTCGGGGTGTCGTGCTTACGCAGGTGCACCAGAGCGACGAGCGCGCGTTGGTGCGGCGGGAGCTTGCAGCGGCGATCACCCTCGCGGGCGACGATGAGGGCTTGCTTAACCCCGATCTCGAATGGCCGTCAAAGCAGATCAAGTCCAGACCCTGGAGGTTCCCTGAATCCGAGGATCAGAGGAGGTGCCGGTTCGGCGCCTGTGCTGCGTTTGCGTACTCAGGCAGTGCAAGAACTGTGACGCCGGCGTCTTCGAGGGTCTCGGTGCCATCGGCGCCGACGACGAACGTATCGGGTTCGCTCCATGCGGTGACGACGCGGCGGAGGCCCACGTCGCGGATGAGCTGGGCGCAGGGGCGAGGTCGGGATGCCCGTCTGGCGCAGGGCTCCAGGGAGCTGTAGATCGTCGCGGTGGCGAGCCGGGCGTCCTCGGCGGGGAGCTTGGCGAGGGCCCCTTCCTCGGCATGGTCGTGGGGGTCGCTCTCACGGGAGTAGCCGCGGGCGAGTTCGGTCCCGTCGGCCGCGACGACGACTGCCCCCACGCTGAAGGCGGTTTCCGAAGGTGGGCAGAGCGCGGCCAGCTCACAGGCGAGGATGAGCCAGTTCCGGTCTGCAGTGTTGGGCTTGCGGCCGGTGCCGGGGGCGCCGGCTGAAGAGGTGGCGTTCATCGGGGCTCCGTCGAGGTGTCCTTAGGGGCGTACGTCAGGAGTACCACGTCGCCGATCTGGCGGGTCTCCAGGAGCCGGAGGCGGGCGGCGGGGCCGCCGGGGTAGCTGGCGGGGCCGAGCATCCTTACCGCATCGGACTGGCCGACCAGGAGGGGGGCGATGACGAGTTGGAGTTCGTCGGCAAGAGCTGCCTCGAGGAGCTGTGTGTGGACGGTGCCGCCGCCTTCGACCATGAGCCGCTTGATGGCGTATTCGTCGCCGAGGATGTCGAGCGCGGCCGGCCATACGGCCTCGGCGGGGACGCTCTGAATGGTAGCCAGGTCACCGAGGTTGGCGCGAGCTTTCGCGGTGGCCTCATGGCCCACGGCCAGGACGAGCTTGTCTCCGCCGTGGTGCCAGAACTTCCAGCCGGGATCAAGGTTGCCCGTTCCTGTGATGGTGACCTTCAGCGGGTACTCCGGCTCACCGGCGGCGACCCGGGACGCCCTGCGTTCCGCCGAGTTGACGAGGAGGCGGGGGTTGTCGGCGCGGAGTGTGCCGGCGCCGACAAGGATCGCGTCGACACTGGCTCGTACGGAGTCGACGCGCTCGAAGTCCTGCTTGTTGGAGAGCAGGAGTCGGTCCTCGCCCGGGCGGGTGTCGAGGTGGCCGTCGATCGATACAGCTGCGGACAGCAGGACGTACGGGCGGGGCACGGTATCTCCAGGCGGTGTGCGCGGGTGAGTCAGGCGGGATGAAGAACGATGCGGTCGAGTGAGGCGCGGAACTCGGCGACGCCGTCCTCGCCGGTTGCGGGGGCCAGTGCCTGGTCGAGCCGGTCGAGCTGTCCGAAGATGCGGGCAGATCCGGTCTCGGCTGCGATCCCGACGGCCTGCCCACCGATTCGGGCAGCGAGGGTCACGTTGCCTGTGCCCGCATGGGCACGTGCAGCGCGAGCTAGGTAGACACCGCGGTCCCGGCGATATGCGGACGGGAGCACTGCGAGGGCGCTGTCAAAGCCTGCCGCGGCCTGCTCATACTCGCCGAGTGTGGCGAGGGAGCGAGCTCGGGCGGTGCTGACGTACGCCGCATCGAGCCAGGAACCCCAGACACCGTCGGAGCCCGCGCGCCCGAGAAGAGCAAGCGCGGTGTCGTAGGCCCTGTGGGCTTCGCTGCCTTCACCGAGTACGGCACGCGCGTGGGCCTCGTGCAGAACGGCGATGACTTCGAGGCGGCTCCCGGGTCGGGCGGTGCGTCGGGCGGCTGCGGCGAGGCCGAGAGCGTCGGCAGGATGACCGGTGTCGACAGCCAGCTGTGCCTTACGGCCGAGGATGTACGCGGTGAGATCGGTGTCGCCGGTGATGTGGGAAGCGTCCAGTGCCTTCGCGGTGTGGCCGTGGGCGGTGCGCTCGTCGCCGATGTCCTGGGCGAACCAGCCTGCCAGCTCTTCGTATCGCGTCTCCAAGGCGAGAAGCTCGATGGCGTCGGTGCCACGAGCGGATCGACGTCTTGTGGCAAGGGAGACGAGGTGTTGTTGCAGGGCGGGCAACACGTGCCGGGGGCCGATGAGGTTGTCGGTCTGGATCATGACCCGGCGGAGTTGCGCGAAGTGCTCGAAGGGAGACCCCATGTCGGCGAGTTCGGTGGCAGCCGCCGACGTCGCGGCCGGCATGGCTGTCGCAGCCAGGCCGGCGATCCCTGAGGCGAGAACAACGCGGCGGGGCACGGGCACGAAGAGGATCCTTCCGTGGATGCGGGCGGGGACGACGACCGTGTCCGTGTCGTCTCCAAGCGAGCCTGCCCGCACGACCGCGTTCATGGCCAGGGTCTCCGGGGCGCTGGCCCCATGACCCCGTGTACTGGCCCCATGAGTCGCTGTCCCGGCTCTGGACACCGGGACAGAGCAATCCTGGGGGGCCTCGCGCTCCGCGCTGTCCCAGCCACGAACCAATGCACCGGCTGCATCGAGGATGTCGTCGAGAGTGATGGCCGCATGTTTCGGGACGGGACGTTCAGCGCGCTCGAAGCGCCCGAGATGTGAACGGTCGATCAACGCCCTGCGAGCCAGAGCCTGCTGCGACAACAGACGGGCCTCGCGGAACTGGCGTAGCTCGTAACCCCAGCGGTGCCATGGGCCGGCGTCCGGAGTCAGCTCGTTCGGCTGCTGCCCCACGCTTCCTCCTCCACCGTGGACTTTCGTTCACCCGCGCTCGATGTCAGCGACAGGGGCGGCTCTCCATGGGGCCTGCGGAGCCAGCGTGTGAGGCTCCATCTAGGGCCTGCCCACCGGGGTTCCGTACCGCTTTCATCGTCGGTACGAGCTGATCACACGGTATCCGAACGGCGCCTGGCACGGACCTGATTCACGTCAGTAGCGAACGTAGTGGTCGGTCGGACCGAACGCATTGCGCAACCGTCGGATGAGCCCTGCGCGGGCTGAGCGCGATCTAGGGGAAGGCGACCATGAAGACACGTAGAAGCCGGGGCGACATGATCGCCGTCTCCAGTCCACGGATCAGCCTGATGGGATCCCGGGACCGAACGGACACCGACACTGCTCGAACCCAGGAGTGGTACCGCAAACCCGCCCCGCTGGAGCGTCCGGCGCGCAGCGGCGAGCTCATCCGGCTCCGTCAGCAGTTCCGTCGCGAGGCGACCGAAAGGTGCGACCGCCGCTCCGGTGATCGCCGTCTCCGGGTGTTGGCGTACAGCTTGGTGCTTAGCAGGAGTGCCAGCCCGGATGAGGACTGGAACACCCTCCAGACCGAGGCTGAGCAACGTGGCTACGCAATGGGAGCGAGGTTTCACGACGTAGCCGTTCCCGTGACCACGACGTGCCTCCCCGGCTCGGGTGCCGGCTGTGGCGTCTACACGCCGCCCTGGAAGCGCCCTGGCTGGGGGGAGGTCGAGCGACTGATCCGAGGCGGCTTCGCGGACGGCGTGATCGTCCTCGACCGGCACAACATCAGCTCCGATGACGACGAGTATCGCGCTGTGATCAAGGAGCTGGGTGAGCGGTACCAGGCATTCATTCACCTCGTGATCCCCGAGGAGCTGTCCGGTCCGACTTGAAGGCGACCGTTGCGGTGGATGGATGCGAAGGGCTGGGGCTGGAGACAGGCCAGCGCTCAGGTTCTCCTCGTCGTCACCGTGTTCGCAGTGCTCGTCACCGTCTACCAATCCGCCTGATCGGAGGGCCGTTTTGACGTTCGAGGGATACGCCAACCAGGCAACACATTTCCTGCCGCTCCGTGAGGTGGGACTCGACCTTTGCATCGTGCCTGCAGGTGACCCGCAAGGCGCGGCATGACCGCGATTAAAGAGACCTGCGCGTGCAGTGGTCGTCTCACCCGGATCCCTGCTTCGTTGTCGAGTGGGGGGAGAGAGACCACTCACGCTCGAGGGCGACCGCACTGCCACCACCCTGGGGCGCTTCTACGGCTACAGCGAAGCAGCCATAGCGGCCTTCATGGGGCGGTGCCACAAGTCCCCCTCTTCGGCCGTGCCCGAACCGTGTTCCCCCACGGCACCGTAGCTGGCCGAAGAGGGCCCAACTTCCCACCCGAGAGGACGAGCACCATGTGTGCGCACAACCCGCCGTGCCCCACGGCCATGGCTCCCGACAGGGAGGCCGCGCGCCCCGTCGCGCACCGCCCTGAGCAGGGCTGGAGCCTGCTGTGCAACGGAGTGCTTGTCTTCGAGGACACCGGAGAACTCCTCCCCGACGGCCGTATCGTCGCCCCCCACCGGCCGCTCGCGCTCACGGTCGGAAGCGCGGCATGACGATCACCGCAGCCGACCTGGTCGTTCCGTACATCACCGCCCGTGAAGGCGAAGAGGCGGACTCCCTCCTCAACCTGAACATACGCATCGGTCCTGACCGGCGCCCGCGGCTCGGGTACAAGGACGAGGCAGGGCCCGACCGAGATCTCCGCGGCGTGCTGTGGGCCCGGTACTCCATGTCACTCGGCTTCGCGGGACAGCCCACCGGGAACCCGAGGTGGCGGCTGGTGCACCCGCTCCGCCAGCGCATCACGATGGCGCTCCTGCGCTGCCAGGTGTGCACGGTCCCGCTGAAGCGTAGCGACGGCATCCTCTTCGTAGAGACGGCCGACGACGGCGACGACTACACCGGGCCGGTGAAGACCGCGCAGCCGCCGGTGTGTCTGGAGCACGCCCGGATGGCGGCCCGGCGGTGCCCCCGGCTCAGGAGCCAGGGCCACGTCGCCCTGCTGGCCACGCGGTTCCCGCTCTACGGCGTCATCGGCACCCCGTACCAGTACACCGCCGACGGCATCCAGCCCCTCGCCGCCTCGGACGCTCCCCTGCCCTACAACCATCCCCAGATCGACTGGTTCCTCGCCTCTCAGCTCGTACGCGAACTGCGGGACTACGAGGTCGTCAGCCTGGACGATCTTGTGCCCGCCGCATAGACGGCTGCTCGACGGTCCTGGCCAAAGGACCGGACCGTCGAGCAGCACCCCAGAGCTTCCCGGCCCGACCATCGGACCGGGATGGCCAGAACCTGAACCCATGGCGTAGCCCCGTCGCTACGCCACGGTCCTCAGTGCGCTGGCAAGCACCACCTGTCCTACACACCAACGAATCACCTGGAGTTGTTATGACGCGAATCGTCACCAAGAGCACCACCCAGGTCCAGGAGCCGACGGCCGGCGGCCAGTCGGACGGGTTCGACCTGAACGTCTCCCTCCTGGAGGTGTCCGACGCGGCCGGGCTGACCGTCCTGACCGACGACGGGTGCGGCAGCTCCTGCGGCGCCTGCGTCACCTTCACCGACTGACCCTGACCGTCTGAACCCGGTCATCAGGTCATGAACCGCGGTCGGTGCTGTCGCGCTACTTGGCGCGTCGGCTCCGACCGCCCCTCCAGACGCACGAAGGGACACGTCACGTGGCAATACCCCCAGTGTTCAAGGCGGGCACGACCGCCCTGGTGCGCGCAGCCGCTCGACCGTCGGTGACCCAGCTTCCCCTACCGGACTTCGACGACCGGTCCTTCCGAGCCGAGGAGTTGGAGGAGGTCACCACCGGACGCCTCGCCTGGATTCGCAGCATCTGGCACGACCCGGGCATCGCACAGGCCCTCCGCCATGCCAGCCCGGTTCTCGCCGCCGAAGTCGAGGTCCTGGAGAGTGCTAACTCCCCTTCTACCCGCGAAGTCCGCCGCGTTGGAGTGTCGGTGGCGCGCTACCTCCTGCGCGCGCTGCACCGGCCCACACCGTTCGGACTGTTCGCCGGAGTCACCACGGCCACCTTCGACGCCGAGCCCCACTCCCGCTGGGGCCAGAACCACGTGGTCGTGGCCCGCGCCGGTGCGGAGTGGGTGGGGAGGCTGATCGAGCAGTTAGAAAGGAGCGGAGAGCTGCTGCCGCTCCTGTCGGTCGTCGTCAATAACACCACCTTCGAACGCGACGGCAGTCTCGTCGTCCCCTACCAGGACGACGGGCCGACTGGTCAGCGGCGAGCGGTCGAGGCGTCCGTCGAGCTGTCGGCGCCGGTCCGGCTTATCCTCCGCGCGGCTGACGCGCCGATCCGGATCGGGGAACTCGCCGAGAAGCTGATGGCCGAGTTCCCGGCCGTGGCCCCGGAGCGCGTCAAGCGGCTCCTCGCCGGCCTGGTGCGGCGGCGCGTGCTGATCACCAACCTCCACGCGCCGGCGACCGAGACCGACGCGCTCGGTCACCTCGTCACCCAGCTCGACGCGGTCCGTGCCGAGGACATTCGTCTCCTGGCACCCGTCGTCCAAGAGCTGCGCGCCGTCCACGCCGGGCTGGAGCAGTGCGGCACCACAGAGGGCCGGGACGCCGTAGCGACCCGGATGCACGATCTGGTGCCGGGCCTCCGCCGTCACCCGCTCGCCCTGGACCTGTGCCTGGACGCCACCGTGGTGCTCCCCGATCTGGTCGCCCGCGAGGTCGAGCGCGCCGCCACGATCCTCACCCGTCTCTGCGCCCGCCCGTACGGTACCGAGCCGTGGAACGAGTACCACCAGCGGTTCTACGAGCGGTTCGGCGTCGGCACCATGGTGCCGCTTATGGAAGTTGTCGCAGACAGCGGCGTCGGCTACCCGGACGGGTACCCGGGCAGGCCGACCGGCGAAGGCCGCCGGCGCCTGTCGCCGCGGGACGACGTGCTGCTCCGCCTCGCCCAGGCCGCGGCGCTCGACGGCCGCGACGAGGTCGTACTGACCGACGAGATCGTGGCCGCCCTGGACCGAGGCCCGCAGGAGCCGCGGATACCGTCCCACTTGGAGGTGGGCGTGCGGCTGCACGCGGCCAGCCTCGCCGAAGTCCGCCGTGGGCGGTTCACCGTGGAGTTGACCAGCGTGTCACGCGGAGCCGGGGTTACCGTCGGACGCTTCCTTAGCGTCCTCCCGGCCACACAACGCGAGTGCCTGCGCGCGGAGTTGGCTGACCTGCCCACGGCTGACGAGGGCACGGTGGCGGCGCAGCTTTCCTTCCCCGCGCTGCTGCCCGACACCGCCCACGTCACCCGAACCCCGCGCGTGCTGCCGCTGGTGATCAGCCTGCAGGAGCACCGCGCCCCCGATGCCGCGGTGCTCACGCCGGCTGATCTGGCGGTGGCGTGCGACGGGCGCCGGATGTACCTGGCGGCTCCGGGCCGCGGGTTGCGCGTCGAGGCCGTCGGCATGCATGCACTGAACCTTGCCGAGCACACCCCGCCCCTGGCGCGGTTGATCACCGAGGTGTCCCGGGCGCAGAACGCCCAGGTCACCCGGTTCGACTGGGGCGCCGCCGTAGCAATGCCGTTCCTCCCCCGCCTGCGGTACGGCCGCATCGTGCTGGTCGCGGCCCGCTGGCGGCTGGAGGCTGGCGACCTCCCCGACCGCCACCGCCCCGGCGCGGACTGGGACGCGGCGCTGTCCCGCTGGCGGGAGCGCAGGCGCCTGCCGCAGCACCTGCACCTCGTCCAGGACGACCGGCGCCTGCCGCTCGACCTCGATGAGCCCGGCCACCGGAGCCTGCTGCGCCAGCACCTCGACCGCGCCGGTACGGCGCTGCTGACGGAAGCCGCTCCTCCCGGGGCGGACGGCTGGAGCGGGGGCCGGGCCCACGAGATCGCGGTCCCCTTCAAAGCGGTCCGGCCTCCGGCCTGGCCTGCGCTTCCCACGCCGACCACCGCCCGCGCGCTGTCCCCAGCCCAGATCCAGACCCCGGCCGCCTCCCCGGTGCTCCTCGTAGCCCTGTACGGCGACCCGCGGCGTCAAGACACCCTGCTGACTCGGCACGTGCCCGACCTGATGGGGCGCCTCGGCTCTCCTCGCTGGTGGTACGTCCGATTCCGCGACCCCCAGCAGCACCTTCGCCTGCGGATCGCACTGCCGGACCCGGAGGACTTCGCCGACACCACCCACACGGTCAGCGCCTGGGCCGACGAGCTGCGGACCGCTGGGCTGCTGGCGGACCTGCGCTACCCCACCTCCTACCGCGAGACGGGCCGGTGGGGCTCCGGACCGGCATGGGACGCGGCCGAGGCCGTGTTCCGCGCGGACTCCCTGGCCACGGTGGCGCAGCTCGCCCAGCCCGTCCGGCCCGCGCAGCGCACGCTCGTGGCCGCGCACTTCTTCGCCATCGCCTCCGCCCTCCTCGGCAGCCCGGACGCCGGCGCGCGCTGGCTGATCGACCACATCGAGCCGACCGCGCCGAACCCGGTACCCCGCTCGCAGTTCACCGACGCCGTGCGGCTGGCAGACCCGCGCGGTGACTGGGCGGCCCTGCGGTCAGCGCCCGGCGGCGCCGCGATCGTGGACGCCTGGGCCGAGCGCACCGCTGCGCTCGCCGCGTACGGGCCGTACCTGTCCGGCCCGCACGCCGACGGCATTGCCGTGGACGGCGTGCTGACCTCCCTACTGCACGTCCACTTCGTGCGGCATGTCGCGGTGGACTTCTCCGAGGAAGAGGTCTGCCTGTATCTGGCCCGCGCCGCCGCTCTGGCCTTCACCGCCCGTGCCGGGAGGCGACCGTGACCCACACCGCAGCCGCGGTGGCCGCCGCCGTCGCCGACCGGCTCGCCCACCCCGACCAGGCGCCGGCGGCGGTCACCGCCGAGGACAACCGGCAGCACCTCGCCTACGGCCCGACCGGCATCGCTCTGCTGCACATCGAGCGCGCCGCGGCCGGGCTCGCCCCCTGGCAGCGCGCCCACGACTGGCTGTCCGCCGCGGCCCGCGAACCCTTCACCAGCGGCCCAGACAGCCACCCCTTCTACGGCGCCCCGGCGCTCGCCCATGCCGTGGCGTGCGCAGCCGACCAGCTTCCGGACTCCTACCGGCGTGGCCTTGATGTGCTGGACCGGCAGGTGACGGCAGACGTCCGGCGGCGCCTTGACGCCGCGCACCGCCGGGTCGAAGCCGGGCAGCTTCCGGCACTCGCCGAGTTCGACGCCATCCGGGGCTTGAGCGGGTACGGCGCCTACCTGCTGCGCCGCGACCCTGCGGGCCCGGTGACCCGGGCCGTTCTCGACTACTGCGTGCGCCTGACCGACCCGGTCACCGACAGCGGCGAACGCCTGCCGGGCTGGTGGGTACCGACCGGGCCGTCCGGCAGGCCGGACGACCGCTTCCCCGGTGGGCACGCCAACCACGGCATGGCGCACGGCGTCGGCGCGGTCCTCGCGCTGCTGGCGCTTGCCGCCCGCCGCGGCACCACCGTCACCGGCCACCATCAGGCGATGCACACCATCCTTGCCTGGCTGGAGCAGTGGAAGGCGCCCACCGGGCGCGGCACGGCTTGGCCGTACTGGATCAGCCGCGAGGAACTGCGCAGCGGCCGGCCCGCGGCCGCGGCACCACGGCGGCCGAGCTGGTGCTACGGCACTGCGGGCCTTGCCCGCGCACAGCAGCTCGCCGCGCTCGCCCTTGGCGACAGCGGCCTTCAGTCCGAGTCCGAGGCCGTTTTGCTGAACGCGCTGAGCGACCGCGCGCAGCTTCGCGCCACCACGGACAGCGGCCTGTGCCACGGCTTCGCCGGTCTCGTCCACGTCGCGGCACGCGTTGCCGCCGACGCAGACCGTGCCACCGCCGGTCAGCTCCGCGCCACCGTCCCTGCCCTTCTCGCCGTGCTGGTCCCGCCCGGCACCGACCCGTACGACGCCGCCGCCCTGCTGCTGAAGGACGCGGCGGGCCCCGGGCTCCTCGACGGTGCCGCCGGAACCGCGCTGGGACTGATCACCGCGGCCAGCGCGGAGCCGCCCCGCACCTCCTGGGACGCCTGCCTGCTCACCGCCTGAATCCGACCCGAAGGACTTCGCAATGCGCTCCGATCGCTGGCAGCAGCACAACATCACCTTCCCCGACCGGGACACCGGACGGCGCGCCGTCACCGAACACCTCGCCCCCGTTCTGCTCGCCGCCGAGGCCGACGGGCAGCTCAGCGGCTGGTGGTTCATGAACAAGCAGCCCTGGCGCCTGCGATACGTCGCCGACCAGCCGTCACCGACCGTGCTGACTCTGCTGGACGAGTGGGTGGCGGACGGCAAGGCGCAGTCCTGCACGACCGGGATCTACGAGCCGGAGACCGAGGCGTTCGGCGGGGCGGACGCCATGACGGCCGCGCACGCCCTCTTCCACGAGGACAGCCGCCACCTCCTCACCCACCCCGTCCACAACGAGCACCTGGGGCGACGCGAGACCGCCATCCTGCTGATGAGCAGCATGATGCGCGCCGCGAACCTCGACTGGTTCGAGCAAGGCGACGTGTGGGCGAAGGTCTCCGCACTGCGCCCCGGCACCGGCACGCCTGCGTCCATGCGCCTGACCTCCGCGATGCGGACCCTGATGACCACCGAGGCCCGCAGCCTGTGCCGCGAGCACGGGCCGCTGGACGGCCACGCCGACTGGGTCGCCGCCTTCGAGCGCGTCGGCACCACGCTCGCCTACCTCGCCGCCCAGGGCGACCTGACCCGCGGACTGCGCGCCATCATCGCGCACCACGCCATCTTCCACGCCAACCGTGCCGGTCTGCCGTCCGCCGACCAGCACACCCTGTTCCACATCGCACGAGAGGCAATCATGGGTTCGAGTGAAAACACCGCGTCAGCAACAGAATCAGGCTCCGCGGCCCATAGCGTCAGCACGGTGAACACCGACACACTCACCGCCCCCGAGGCCAACGCCGAACAGCTCCGCAACGCCCTGGTCGACCAGATCAAGGCCGACGGCCACGCCCGCACCCCCGCGGTTGAAGCCGCCCTGCGCGCCGTGCCCCGGCACCTGTTCGTCCCCGACACCCCGCTGGCCGACGCCTACGACAACAGCCCGGTCAACGTGAAGTACGACCCCGAGGGCACCTCGATCTCCTGCGCCTCCCAGCCGGCCGTCGTCGCCCTCATGCTGGACCAGCTCGAAGCCCAGCCGGGCGAGCGCATCCTCGAACTCGGCGCCGGCACCGGCTACAACGCCGCCCTGATCGGCCACCTCGTCGGCCCGAGCGGACACGTCACCACCATCGACGTCGATGACGACCTGGTCGAAGGCGCCCGAGCCCACCTCGCCGCCGCCGGAGCCACCAACGTCGACGCCCTGACGCGCGACGGCGCCCTCGGCCACGCCGAAGGCGCCCCGTACGACCGGATCATCGCCACCGTCGGCGCGCACGGCATCCCCCACGCCTGGCTCGACCAACTCGCCGAAGGCGGCCGACTCGTCACCCCGCAGCGGCTCACGGGCAGCGTCTCGCGCTCCATCATCTACGTGAAGCGCGACGGCCGGTGGCAGTCGGTCGGCTCGGAGATGAACACCTTCATGCCGCTGCGCCGGGGCATCGCCGACGACGACCGCCGCGCCGTGCCGCTCAGCACGGACGGCGCCGTGCGCCTCCAGGCCCCGGCCGGACTGACGCTCGACGCCGACGCCCTTGCCGGTGTCCTTGACCAGCCGCGCGTCGAGGAGTGGACCGGGATGACGGTCCGCGCCGGGGAGTCCCCGGAGTGGATGGAGCTGTTCGTCTCCTGCGTCCTGCCATCCGGGCTGATCCGGATGCTCTTCCCCCAGACCGCCAAGGGCACGTTGCTTACCGAGGACCCCTACCCCTCGGCCACGGCCGCCGTCGAGAAGGGCGCCCTCACCTACCTCGCGCGGCGTCCCTCGGAGCAGAAGACCCCCGAGGGCGCCAAGCTCTGGGAGTTCGGCGTCATCGGCCACGGCCCCGGGAGCGATGAGCTGGCCGCCAAGGTCGCCGACGCGGTCCGCACCTGGGACCGCGAGTACCGCGGCCGGGACGCCGCCTTCGAGATCCTGCCGCTCGATGCGCCCGCGGACGAGCAGCCCGGTGTCTTCGTCCTCGACACCCCGCTGAACCGCGTCCGCGTCACCTGGCAGTAGCTGATCCGCCTGCGTGGTGCCCGCCGACCGGCCGGCGGGCACTACGCGGCCCTTCCCCGCTCCTCGTCGTCTTCATCCCCGGGGGACCTCATGGACCTGAACGGACCCATAGCCCAGCGCTTTCCGCTCATCTATCGATTCCGACCCGCGTGCCTGCCCCTGCCCCGGCGCGTGCACGGCTTGGCCGAACTCGCCGACGCCGCAGCCGCAAAGGCTGACCAGGGTCTCGCCTCGGCCGTCTACAACCAGGCCGCCCTCATCGCCTCCGACCTCGGGCTGCCCGACCTCGCGCGGAAGATGTGCCACCAGCACGCCGCCGCCTACCTCCACGCCACCCCCCTGCCCGGCATGACCGCGATCCGCGCCCTCGAACCCGTGGTGAACCTCGCCCGCCTCCAGATCCGCGCGGGCGCCGCCGACGACGGGCGTCACCGTCTGCTGCACCTCTTCGACGCCGTCACCAACGGCACCAGCGCTCAGTTCGAGGGAGTTCACGTCCCGGCCGACGTCACCCTCACCGACACCGACCGCCACGAGGTGCGCACCTGGCTGTGGAAGGTCGTTCTGGCCGACGGCACCCGCACCTTGACCACGGCCGGCCGCTGGGCGGAAGCGCTGGCTTACATCAAGGAGCACCGGGGCATCGGGCAGCGCATGCTGGATGGCCGCCAGGTCGCCGTCCTGGCCGCGCTCAGCCACACCCCCAACGACGCCGCAGCGCTCGTCAGCATGACCACACCCGGAGAGCGCTGGGAGAACGCCGTCACCGGCTGCCTCGACGTGATGTGCAAAAAGGCCCTTCGCGGCCCGGCCGTACCCCTCCTCGACACACTGGTCGAGGACTACGTCGAGCACCAACCCGACCAGGGCATGACCGTCTTCGACACGCGCCTCGGCCTGACGATCCTGGACCTGCTGGAGCCGCACCAGGAAGACGCAGCGCACCGGATGGTTGCAGAGCTCCACTGCCGGGCCGCCGCGGCGACCGACGGCTACGCCGCCCGTGAGTGCCTGGCCGACCACCGGTTCACCAGTCTCGCCGAGCCGCGCCAGGTCGAGGCGGCCCAACGGCTTGTCCATGCATGCGCGCTGGGGAGCGGCAGCCTCCCCGAGCCCTGGCTCGCAAGGATGACAGAGGCATTGCAGGGCAGCGACGAGGTGATCCGTGCCAGCGTCGAACACTCTCACCCTCAGCAGGAAGGGACTGGCGCACAGGGTTGAGGTGTAACGCTTGGGCAGCCAGAGCAGCCCACCCTGCACGGCGTCGAGCACCAGGGGAGCCAGGGCGAGTGGCGACGCTCATCGTCGGTAGAGGGCTCTCTGAGCGCCGAACTGAACAGGCAGGGGAGAGGCCAGACACAGCACGGCCCGCGAGTTGGCTCGCCGATCACCTCAACCTCTCTACGCTGGAGCACCATGAGGAAGGTCGCCATCGTCGGCTGCGGAGGCAGTGGCAAGTCCCACGTGGCCCGCGAGCTGGGCAGGGTCCTCGACGCCCCGGTGACGCACCTCGACGCCGCGTTCTACGACGACGAGTGGAACGCGTTGCCCAGGAACAAGTTCACCGACGTGCAGCGCGAGCTGGTCTCGCAGCCGCGGTGGGTGATCGACGGCAACTACAACTCGACGCTGCAGGTAAGGCTCGAAGCCTGCGACACGGTGGTCCTGATGGACGTGTCGACCGTGGCGGCCCTGTACGGGATCTTCTCCCGGCAGCTCCGGCACGGGGCCGGGCACAAGGGCAACGGAGTGCACAACCGCATCCACTGGGGCGTGATCAAGTACGTCGCCACGTACCGGCGCAAGATGCGACCCCGCGTGATGGCGAAGATCGAGGAGTTCGGCGCCGGCGCCGACGTGGTGTTGCTGGCCAACCGGCGCCAAACGCGCCGCTGGTTGCGGAAGGTGGCCGTCGAGCAGTCCTGACCGGCTCGCGCCCCCTGTCTGGGGGCGCGGGATGAACGAGCCCAATCCGTTTGTCGCGGACGATGGCATAGCGGTGGGGACTCCAGAAGATTTGGCGCGAGCCAGCATCCTGCTCGCCTCGAGGCAGAAACATGACTTCCGCGCGCACGGCGAGCAGACGGTCTGCTGAGGGCTTGGCGAGCGGCTACACCAGGACAGGGAGCGACGCGAGCCCGCGAACGAGACGGGTGTGCCGCCACGCCAGTCGATCAGACGGAACGGCAAGTCGAACCTCGGGGAACCGCGTCAGGATTATCCGAAGGGCGATCTCAGCCTCGGCCTTGGCGAGAGGAGCGCCGACGCAGCGGTGGATGCCGTGGCCGAAGCTGAGATGGGCAGCGGTGTCTCGCTCCAGGTCGAGAATGTCCGGCGAGGGGAACCGTTTCGGGTCCCGGTTGGCTGCTCCGAGAGCGACCAGCACCGGTACACCGGCCGGGATGTCCGTGCCGCCGAGCCTGACCGCTTCGGTGGTGAAGCGGAATGTGGCTGTACTGACAGGGGACTCGAACCGAAGCAGCTCGTCGAGCACAGCAGGGACGTCGTCTGGATTCTCCTGAAGACGATGCAGCTGTGCCGGGTGCTGAAGCAGCGCCAGGACGGCGTTGCCGAGGAAGTTGGTGGTGGTCTCGTGCCCGGCTACGAGCAGCAGCACCGCGAGAGAGACCAGTTCCTCCTCGCTCAGGTGATCGTCTCCGTCGCGAGCCGAGATGAGCCGGTCAAGCAAAGAGGTACCGGGGGCCAGGCGCTTGGCGGCGATAAGGCTGGTCATGTAATCGGCCATCGAATGCGAGGCCGCGTCGACGACGTCAGGTCTTCCCGCCGCGAACAGTTCTGCGGACCACCGCTGGATGTCGGACCGGTCTCCCTCCGGTACTCCGAGTAGCTCGCAGATCACCAGGACCGGTAGGGGGACCGCGAGGCCGGCCACGAAGTCGAACTGCTCGCCGACGGGCCACTGATCCAGCAGCTCCTCGGTGACCTGGGCAATGAAGGGACGGAGCTTCGTGACGGCTCCGGTCGTGAACGCCTTGGTTACCAGCTTGCGCAGACGGGTGTGCTGCGGTGGGTCGCTGGCGAGCATGGTGTGAGCCACCGCAGGGTGTAGCCGACGCTGTGTGCCCTTACCGGCGAAGAATGCGGCTGTGTCCTTCGACAGCCGAGCGTCGCCGAGGGCTTCCCGGGCTTCCGCGTAGCCGGTGACGAGGTAACTGGTACGCCCGCCGGAGCCCGCGGGCACGGGCTGTACCGGACACGTGGACCGCATAGCCGCGTACGTGGGGTAGGGGTCCTGGGTAAAGCGGGGGTCCTGCGTCGGGTCGGTCATGCTCTCAGGCTCCAACCAGTTCTGGTCGGCCATCGTCTCTGACACGCCCGACACGGTTGACGTAAGCGTCAGCTACCAGAAGGAGCCACTCCGTGGCTGCCCGCAGATCCTTCCGGGAGGCGGCACCCGCGGCTGGCGGGGCGACGTCGTCGGCGACGCGGCCTGTCTTCAAGCCGGCCAGCGCCGCCTTCACGACAGCCGCCTCGACTGCCGCAGCACGTTCCTCTGTCCCAGTGCCGAAAGCGTCCTGGGCCGCCTCCTGTACTGCACGGGGTCGGAACGCCCGAAGGGCGAGGCTGCCGTCGCTGATCTCTATGACCCGCCGCTGGAGCAGGAAGTCCGAGTCATTCGAAGAGTCCTGGGCATCGTCTGCGGCGGTCAGGACGATCTCGGGCATCGCAGCTGAGAGGTCCTGCCAGAGGGAGTCAAGCGCCTCGAAAGACTGCGCCTCCCATCGGCGGCGGCGGGCCTGGCTGAGCGGGTAGACCACAGCAGGCAGAGTGAGGCCGAGGCAGATCAGGAGGACGGCGAGCGCTGGCGAGGTCACGCTGAAGACGCACGGCATGGTCACGAGTGACGAGCATTCCGGGTGGGCGGGTATGAGGTGGAGACCCAGACCCAGATCGAGGAGCCGCGTCAGCTTGTACGCCGTGTAGACGAGCGCGGATCCGCAGCCAACCGCTGCCAACCGGAGACCGATTCGTACGCTGCTGCGGCGCGTTGACTTCGACTGGCGCACGACTTGCACCAGGAAGTCGACGACGGCGAAGCTCAGGTAGGAGATGTACAGGAGCAGGTAGAGCGCGTACGCCTGCGGAGAGCGGTGGGCCATCTGCTCGTAGGCGAACAGGATGGTCATGCCGAAGGCCGACCCAGCGAGGAGGAAGAGGCGCAGTCGGATCCGGCGCTGTGCCTCTGCGGGCTCGAGGTTGAGCTGGAAGGAGACGGCCAGGACTGCCGTGGCGGCTGCCACCGAGGCGCAGTTGCTCAGCAACCGGGCGACGTGCGGTACTGCCGTCTCGGTAGCGTCCTCGAACAGCGGTGCGTAGGAGGCGAAGGCCAAGGCGAACGAGGCGAGGAGCGCACCCATGGCCCACGTCCCGGTCGGACGTGGCGTGCCTCGCCCGAGCACCCAGTAGCCGGAAGCCGCAGCGAGCAGGGAGGCCATGCCGAGGAAGACGGTGTTCATCGTGAGCGGAACCGCCGCTTCCTGATGGGCTGGGCAAAGAGTGCGTCCCAGCTGTCCGGCCCCTTCTTCGGCCGCAGAGAGGGAGATTCACGCTCGCGGTAGATGCGCTGGCGGATGACCGTCGCCATCATCTCCGCTTCCCGTTCGTCGGCCGTCGAGTAGCTCGTGCGCCCGGACATGCGCGTCACCAGCGTGGGGTTCACACCGAGGATGCGGGCCATGTCCGTGTCGACCTCCAGACTCCCCGGGTGGTCGTAGTACACGTGGCACAGCTCGTGAGTCAGGATGTGTCTCTGGTGGTGGATAGACGTACCTTCCTCGTAGTAAAGGAGGTCGACCGTCGGGGTTTCGATCCTTATCCCACATGGCGCGTCGACTGCGCCGAGCGTATTCAGCGGCGCCATGACGATCGGCTTGCCGCGGAGATCTGCTATCGCGTCACGCAAATCACGCGTGCTGAAGCGGTGTGGCAGGGACAGTAGATCAACCTGCTCCTCACATGATGTGCGAAGTCGGCTCTCGTCGATTTCTGGCAAAGGCACGCAAGTCCCCCTCCTCGGTTTCGGCGGTGCGCCAACTCGCTAGTGAGTAACAGCGATGAGGATGCCAAGCGGAAGGCGGAACTCACACTTCCGGGAACCGAGAGTTCCGGTTACGAAGGGTGATCGTGAGGAGCGCTGGAGCTGTGGATGGCGAGTTTCCCGAGCGTGGTCCGAGCTGGATTGTGCTCGCTATCTCGGGGTGGAGGGTGCGACGTCGCGAGTAATTGAAGGATCGACTACCCGTTATGTCTGACTACGCTGAATGACTGACTCATGATCATTCGTCAGGCATTTGATGCAGGTTGTGGTGTACGTCACTCAATAGCGGCCCCTAGTCTCGCGTCATGGATTCTCGGGGCGGGCGGGGTGAAGGTGGTGAACCCGTCGGCGAGTCCCTGCCTGAGCTGTTACGGGCGTGGCGTAGACGGGCGAATCCTCGACGAATCCCGGGCTTGGTGTCTACGGGGCGCCGGGGTGACGGACTCACGCAGCGTGACGTGGCACGCCTGACGGGAGTCAGTGAGCGTTGGTATCGCGAGCTGGAGCGCGGTAATGAAGCCCAGTACTCGTCCGACTTCCTCGATCGGATCTCATCGGTGCTCGGGCTGAGCCCCGCCGAGCGTCGCGCGCTGTACTTGAGAGCCGTCGGCCGCCCTCCAGCGCTTGCTGTTGTGCCGGAGGCGGGCAGGGCTGCGGAAGTGGACGAGTTTCTACTCCAGCGGTTTTTGGACGGTCAGACTCCCAATCCGGCCTTCGCGACGGACCTCGCGTGGAACGTGATCGGCTATAACGGTCCGCTGGTGGATTGGTTCCCCTGGGTCACTTACCGGGCCAATCAGATGAGATGGGCGCTTCTGGACCCGGAGGCCCGCGAGCAACTCGTGAACTGGGAGGAGGACTGGGCGCGCCCATTTCTTGGGCAGATTCGCTATGAGCGCGCGCATCACCCGGAGAACGGGGCGCTGCGGCAACTGGAGCGCGACATTCTCGTGGAATCTCCGGCCGCACGGGAGATGTGGGAGCGTCGCGAGATGGCCGAGCATTCCCACGGTGACTTCCGCCGGCTCAGGCTTCCGTACCACCAGGGGCGGGAGGTCGCGATCCGCATCGTCGCATTGCGGCCGATGCGTAGTGATCACCTTCGGGTGGTCGTGCTGATGGAAGTCGGCGAAGGCGGTGCCGGCTCCTGAGCGCCAGGAGGGGGCATGCTCCGGAATGAAACGGAGATGTCCTCACTCGTCGTCGAGCAGCCCTGATTCGTCCGCCTCGTCCGGCATGCCCTCAAGTCGACGGGCTTGGTCGATCACGGTGTTCAGCATGTTCAGGCTGGACGCGCTGAGTCCGTTAGCGCGCAAGGCGACCCGGCGCACCCCCTGGTCGAGCATGGCGGCAACCACCTGGATCTCCGCGCGCTGCCGCTCGGCCTCCGCCTCGTCGAAGAAGTAGCCCGCACTCACCCCGAAGAACCCGGCCAGAGCCCGGATGGTCTGCATCTTCGGGTTCGTGTTGGTCCCGGTTCGAAGTTGCTGGATGGCGCTTGCGGAGATGGCCACGCCTGATGTGTCGCGGATGCCCTGAGACACCTCCGCGTACGTGTACGGGCTGCGCCCCTTCGGGTGCACCTCCCGGAACAAGTAGTCGAGCAGCTCCGCAAAGGTGCGCTCGTTCCTCTCGGTCATCTCCAGCCCTTCGTCATGCCCACCATCGTATCCACTTCAGTGGTGATCATGACCAGGGCGCCATGCGTATCGACATTGCAGTTGACGGAAGCGCGCAACTGCGGTGTACGTTGGCGCTTGGAGTCATCCAGTGCAGTGTTCAGTGCCTGGTCAGGGCATGTGGAGAGGCTGGACTTGTGTCAGGGCTCGCCATATGGTCCTGGTCCGCGCAAATGAATCACCGGTCAGGGTGAGCCAGGAGGGGAGGGGTGATGTACGCACACGGGCCATGAGCCCGCAGGGGCGAAGGAGACCGGCGCCCGGGAGCTACCAACTCCCGAGGCGTCGGGCCGACAACCCCGAGGGGCATCGATTCACATCTCGCGGGCGGCGGGGCTTTTGCACGAGAACCGCCGCACCGCGTTCCTACGAACAACGGAGTATCACATGCTCGCCACGCCGAGCGTCAACCCAGCCTGCCCGGATCCCCAACGACAGTGCCGCCTCGCTGCTCAGCTCGCAGAGATGATCCCGGGCGCGGCCACCATCCGAGTCAGCCTCACCGACCCGAGCCGGGGGTGGCCCCACCCGAGTGCCGCTATCCGGGACGAGGGCGGGAAGGCCCTCGAGGTGAGTCGGACGACGGCGACGGTCGCCGCCCGCTGGATCCTGCGGGTCTGGCCGGAGGTGGACTGGACCCGGCCGCACACCTTCGACATCCAGCGCGCCGCCCTCACTTGCAGCGACCTGGTCGCCGCTGGTCGGAGCCGCTGACATGGCCCGGATACGCACCATCAAGCCAGAGGCGTTCTTCTCCGAGTCGCTCGCCGAAGTGAGCGTCGAGGCCGAGCGGACCTTCTTCGGCCTTCTCACCCAGGCCGACGACCACGGACGGCACCGCGACAACGCCGCGATCATCGCTGGGCTCCTGTGGCCCCTGCGCGCCGAGCACACCTCGGTCCACGTCGAGGACGATCTCCACCAGCTCGCGAGCGCCGGCCTGATCTGCCGGTACACCGGCTGCGACGGCCGCCGCTACCTCCACATCGTGACCTGGTCCGAGCACCAGAAGATCGACAAGCCGAGTCAGTCCCGCCTGCCCTCGTGCCCGCAGCACCAGGCTGCCGGCCGGTGCGGCCCCTGCAAGGGCAACTGCACAAAGCAGACCGGGGGCTCGCCCACCGCTCCCGGAGGACTCGCCGAGACCTCGCCGAACGCGCCCCGACCCCTCGATCTGCCCGCCCAGGCCACCTCGACGTCTCCCGGGCACGCGATTATGTCCCCGGCCGACCGGCAGGCAGCCACCGATCACCTGGTCGACGTCCCTGGCGGCTCCCGATCGGAAACCCCAGGTCAGGAGGCGTTCTCCGACGACTCCTCGAACCTTCCCCGAGGCCTGCCCGAAGGCTCGGCGCCTGGATCTAGGATCTTGGATCCTGGATCTCTTGTGCCTACGGGGCGCACAGCGCCCGCAGCCGGCATCTCCGCCAAGGACCTCGTCGGCGAGTACGTAGCCGGGTGCGACCAGCGCCCCCCGAGCGACGTGATCGGGCACCTCGGACGGATCATCAAGAAGCTCTTGGACGAGGGCATCGCTCCGGTGCACATCCGGGCCGGGCTGGCGAATTTCACCGCCAACCCCAAGCACCCGAGCGTCCTGACCAGCATGGTCAACGAGGCGATGAACGCTCGCCCCGGAGGTTTGGCGCGGCCGGGAATCCGGCCTAACGTGCCCGCCCACCAGGCGTGGACCAACCCGGCCAACGCTTCCGCCGCCTACGCCGAGGAGCTGTGATGCACACCCGTCGCCGCGAACCGCAGCTCCTCGGCAACGAAGGCACCCTGGAGCGCATGGCCCGGATCCTGGCCGCCCGCAACATCGACCCGTCCGACGCCGCCGCGCTCCCGGACGACCCCGAGCCGTTCTCCCCGCTCGACGCCCTCCTGGCCGGGATGCCCCCGCGCTACCAGTCGGCGGTCGCCGACCACCCGATGGTCCTGGACTGGGTCCGTAAGGTCACCGAGGCGGCCGTCGCCCCCAGCCGGGGAGCCCGGCGGCAGGTCATCACCGGGCCCAGCCTCCTGATGGCCGGAGTCGTCGGCGCGGGCAAGACACACCAGGCGTACGGCGCGGTCCGAGCGCTCGTAGAGAGCGGGGTCGGCGTGCGCTGGCGCGCGACCACCGCCGCCGACCTCTACGCCGATCTCCGCCCCCGGCCCGGGGTCGACAGCGAGCGGGAGCTGGCGGCCGTCAGCCGCTGCCCGCTGCTGATCATTGACGACCTCGGCGCGGCCAAGGCCAGCGAGTGGGTCGAGGAAGTGACGTACCGGCTGATCAACCGGCGGTACAACTACGAACTCCCCACGCTGATCACGACCAACCTGGCGATCAAGGACCTGCGCTCGTACCTCGGGGATCGCGTCGCCAGCAGGCTCGCGCAAATGACCGCCCGAGTCGAGTTCGAGGCCGTCGACCGCAGACGCCACAGCGCCGCCGCCTGACTCCCCACAGGCCACCCCGCCGGACCGCGCCCCCGCAGCGCCGTCCGAGGGGGGCCTACCGCCAGCGCACCTCTCCGCCGACGCCCCTGCGCGCGGAGAGCGATCGGAGCACCCCGCATGACCAGCACGATGAACGGCCCCGCCCACCACCGTCAGCTCGGCGACCAGACCTGGCAGGCCGATGCCATCTGCCAGAGCACCGAGTACAACCCGGTGGACCCCGAAGTCTTCTTCCCCGAACCCGACGAGACCGCCAAGATTGCCACGGCCAAGGCCCTGTGCGGCCAGTGCCCGGTCCGCCGCACCTGCCTGGACGCCGCTCTCGAAGGGGGTGACACCGACGGGATCCGTGGCGGCCTGACGGAAGAGGAACGCGGGCCGCTGCACGACAAGCTCGTCAGCCGCCTCGACTACAGCCGCGTCAACGCCACCATCGCCGGGCGCGACGTGCACCTCACACATACGGAGCGCCGCGCGGTCGAGTACGCGGCCTACCGCCACGGGGTGAGCGAGCAGCGCCTGGCCTGGCTTCTGAAGGTCACCGAGGAGCACGCCAAGAAGCGATACCGCGAGATCCGCCGGGCCGAGCGCAACCGAACCCTGAACCAGCCCAAGACGAACACCCCACCCACCGAGACCAGCGGCGAGCGCCTGGTCCGCGACGACTTCGGGACGGCGGCATGAACATCGCGAGCGCGCCGAAGACGGCGCACATATCCGGGTGGGACCGCGCGGCTGTCGTGGCCCTCGGTGGCGCGGGATGCGCCCTGTCGTACGACGCCCTGCAGCAGATGGCCGTCGCCATCCACATCCGAGGCTTCCTCACCTACCTGTTCCCCCTGGTGATCGACGGTTTCATCGCCTACGGCATCCGAGCCCTCCTGGTCCTGCGGGACGCACCGCTGCGCGCCCGGCTCTACGTCTGGGCCCTCTTCGGCACGGCCACCGCCGCCAGCATCTGGGCGAACGCGCTCCACGCGGTCCGCATCAACCAGGACACGGTCGCCGGCACCGGCCTCCGGCTCGGCGACGCGGTGGTCGCGGTGCTCTCCACCATCGCCCCGCTGGCCTTGGCCGGAGCGGTCCACCTCTACATCCTCATCGCCCGGGGCCCGGTCACGGACGCTGACCGACAGAACCTCGGTGAGCCCGGTCGCCTCGGTCAGACTGACCGGGGCGAGGCCATCGAGGTCACCCGGACCGACCGGGCCGGGCAGCAGCGGTCAGCGGTCGGTCAGGTCGAGCCCGGTCAGTCGGTCACCGCTCTGACCGACCGGCTGCCGCTGTCCCCGACCAACGAGGACACCGCCACCCGGTCAGTGACCGGAGACTCGACCCCGGCGGCCAGCGGCCAGTCGGTCACCGACCACCCCAACCGGAGCCACGGTGCCCCTGACCTGCCGGGACAGGTGGACAAGGGGCGGACGGGCACTGACCGCCCCGACGGCGCTGCCCCGGTCGGTGACGGCCAGAGCAGCCTGGCGGCGGTCAGTGCCCCGCCGGTCACCTCGCCGCCGGTCACTGACCGGGCTGCTCAGCCGACTGGTGACCGGCGTCCTGACCCGGACACCGAGGAGCTGCTGAAGATCGCCCGGTCGGCGGTCAGGGCCGAGGACAAACTCACCCGCAAGGTGGTCGCCCAGGCGATCCGAGGTCAACAGATCCCGCTGTCCAGCGACACCCTGACCGCCCTGATGGCCCAGCTGCGCGAGCAGCACCGCCAGCCGGTCACCTCCTCCCGGCCCTGACCGAACCTCCACGGAGTGGGTGACCGAGTCGGTCACCCCGGACGGTCACCCGCTCCGCACGTCTCCGAGACATCCCGCCACAGCAGAAGCGGAGAGCACCCGATGCGCACTCACCCGGCCACGCCCGCCGAAGTCGACTCCTGGCTGACAGTCCTGCACCAGCACGGACACCTCCACCGCGCCCAGTCCGGCCCCGACACCACCTGGATCGTGCAACGCGAGCAGCACGACCGGCCCTGGACCCTGCACCACCCCGTCCTGGCCATGGACTGGATCGAGGAACTCGTCCGCGAGATCCAGCAACAGGACCCGGAGACGAGCCGGTGAACACCAACGACCCGGTGGCCACTTCCGCTGGACAGCAGCGTGACCCCACCACGGCTCCTGGCGGAGCAAGCTATCGCGTACGACGGTCCTACGGCCCGTCGTACGCACTTGCCCCCGCCCGAGAGGGCGGGGGAAGCCCGGCTGGTCCCCGAGCGAGGGCGCTCGGGGACCAGCCGGGCAACCGGCACCAGGGGGCGCCGGTCACCGGGGGAGAAGCAGACGACCCTGCCCACCCCGAGCAGCCGAGCCCGAGCACGCCCGCCTTCCCCGAACGCACCCCGCGCCGCCGCAGCCGCAACCCGAGCGAGCGAGCCCGCAAGACGACCACCCGCCTCTCCGACACCGAGCAATCCGAGATCACCGACGCCGCCACCCAGCGCGGCGTCACCGTCGCCCGCTTCCTCGCCACCGCCGGCCTGAGCGCCGCCCGCGGACACGCCGTCGTGCACAGCAACGACCAGCTCGACGCCGCCATCGACGAACTCGCCGCACTGCGCACCGCGCTGGCCCGGATCGGCAACAACATCAACCAGATCGCCTTCGTCTTCAACAGCGGTGGCCACCCGCGCGCCGGTGAACTCGAACACGCGCTGGGCGCGCTGACCGGACTTCTCGCCCGCGTCGATGACGCGGCGAACGACCTAGTGACCCGGCGGCTGTGATGGTTCCCGACATAGGGCGCGGCTCCCGCACCCACGGCCTCCTCGTCTACCTGTATGGCCCCGGACGGCGCGAGGAGCACATCGACGCGCACCTCGTCGGCTCCTGGGACGGCTTCGCCCCCGACCCCGGCCTCGACCCCGACCCGAAGGTCACCCTCGCCCGGCTCACCGCCGCCCTGGACCTGCGGGTCAAGCAGGCCGGCGACCGCGCGCCCGCCAAGCACGTCTGGCACTGTTCGGTCCGCACCGCCCCCGGGGACCGGCGGCTGGACGACGAGGAGTGGAACGCCGTCGCCCAGCGCATCGTCCAGGCCACCGGCGTCGCCCCGGCCGGAGACCCCGACGGCTGCCGGTGGATCGCCGTCCGCCACGCGGAGGACCACATCCACATCGTCGCCACCCTCGTACGCGGCGACCTGCGCAACCCGCGCCTGAACTACGACTTCAACAAGGCCCAGGCCGAATGCCGCCGCATCGAGAAGGAGATGGGCCTGCGGCGCCTGAACGCCGGAGACGGCACCGCAGCGAAGAATCCCAGCAGCGCCGAGAAGTTCAAGGCCGAGCGCACCGGCCGCCCGGAGACCTCGCGCGAGACGCTCCGTGAGGCCGTTCGTCGAGCCGTGGCGGGAGCGGATTCGGAAGAGGAGTTCTTCACGCGACTCCGAGAGGCGGGGGTGCGGGTGAAGCTGCGACACGCTCCGTCCGGTGACGCGCTCGGCTACAACGTGGCCCTGCCCGGCGACCGCAACCGCGACGGGGCCCCGGTCTGGTACCCCGGGTCCAAACTGGGCCCCGACCTCTCCCTTCCGAAGATCCGTCTGCGCCTCACCGACGGTGCCGGGGAGCCGAGCGCGCCCGCGGTCGCCGCTGACCGGACTAACTGGTCACCGCCCGCCCGTCAACGACGCAACGCGGTCGTCATCGCCGAGCGCTCAGCCACGCTCCTGGAACGCGACGAGGACGGCCAGGCCGCCGCCCAGCTCGTCGGCGTCGGAGAACTCCTCGACGCGGTGGCCCAGACCTCACCGGCCACCACCCGCGCCGAGCTGACCGCCGCAGCTCGCGCCTTCGAGCGGGCGACCCGCAGCCACGTCCGCGCCGAACGCGCCGACACCCGAGCCCTCCGCTCAGCCGCCCGAGGCATCGTCCAGGCCGGCGGTGCGCTCGGCCGAGGCGAAGACGGCGGCACCACCGCCATGCTCGTCTCCACCCTCGTCCTCGTCGCCCTCGCCGCCGCCCGCTGGCACTCCGCACGCGGACACGCCCAGCAGGCCCACGCCTCCCGACAAGCCGCCGCGCACCTGCGCACCGCCTACCGGCAGGCCGCCGCCACCCCGATGCGCGTGCTGCACGACCAGGGCCGAGCCCTTCCAGAAGCCCAGCGCCGCACGCACGAAGCCACTCTTCGCGCCGTCCTGCCGGAGAAGGTCGTACGGGCAGGAGGCACGGAAGCGAGGACCGACGCCTTGATCGCCACCCTCGCCCAGGCCGAGCGGGCAGGCCACGACTCCGAAGCCCTCCTGCGCCAGGCCATCGACATGCGCGAACTCGACAGCGCCGAGGACGTAAACGACGTCCTGGTCTGGCGTCTGCGGCGCATTGCCCAGCTCCCGGCACACCCGGGCGAAGGTGCCCGTCGTCCGCAGGCCGCCACCCGTCAGGCCACCAAGCCGAGCAGCCGCACCAGCGAACGGAACGCGACGGCAGCCGCACCACTCGGGACAGTTCAAGACCCCAACCGCCGCTCGCCGGGTCGCTGACCAGGTCGAACCGGCAGTCGACCACCGACCGAGCGGACGCCGCGAAATGTATGGACAGCCGGTCTACCGGCTGTTACGGATGAGGACAGGACCGACAACCGGGAGATGACGCTCGTGCTCAGAACCACCACCCGCACCACGGAGCCGGCACCCGCGCTGCCCGTCCTCCCCACTGGTACCGATCCCCTGCTGCAGCTCCAGGCCGAGACCCGGCCCGCCGACGGACCCGGGGCGATTCGCTGCGTCGGCCACTCACGCGAACTCGCTCTCGGCGGCATTCCCGCGATGTGCTCCGCCTGCCGTGCCCGACGCGACTGGCTGCTCATCAACCATGGGCGCAACGTCTGGGTCCGCTGCCGGTGTGGCAACCAGTGGCTCGAGCCCGAGATCAGCCGCGCCGACTTCGACGCCCTGGTCGGCGGCCCGCACGGGACGACCTACCCGAGTGTCGAGGCGGGCCTGGCCGCGCTCGGGTTCGACGGCATATTCGCCGGCATCTACCTGGAGTAGGCGAGCACAAGGCGGAACGCCGAGGGGGAGCCACCAGTACATCGGATGCTGTTGGCGAATGCCCCTTCGTCGTGACGTCGGCCTGATCCATCTCGTTGGTGGGTCAGGCCGACGTTGTGTTTGGGGTGGGCAGATGT
>NZ_JBEOVL010000043.1:0-58754 GCF_040295485.1 Streptomyces sp. NPDC002793
AGGGGGGACCCTGTGGGAGAGTAGGACGCCGCCGAACAATTATTCCGGGAAAGCCCCGTGCCCTTGTGGCACGGGGCTTTTCTGCGTTCACAGCGGACAGGCTGACTCGTCGACTGCCCGGAACCCCTCAAGGAGGGGCTCCTGAGAGGGCGCCCTGTCCACAGAGAGGGCGCCCTCCCTACAGACGACCGGCCGATTTCAGCGCGAGGTAGGCATCTGCCAGAGCGGGGGCCAGTTCGTCGGGCGTGGCGTCGACGACCGTGACGCCGTACCGCCGGAGCTGGTCCGCGGTGCGACGGCGTTGGGCCTGCGCCTGCGTGCCGGCTGCGGCCTCGTAGACCGCTTCCACGGTGCCCCGCGCACGGGCCATCGCCTCGACATGAGGGTCCGCTACAGCGGCGACCAGCACCGTGTGGCGCTGGGTGAGTTGAGGGAGCACCGGCAGGAGGCCCTCTTCGACAGGGGCGGCGTCCAGGCTGGTGAGCAGGACGATCAGGGAGCGGTGCGGAGCGTTGGCCAGCGCAGCCGTGGTGAGACCGAGTGCATCGGTCTCCACGAGTTCCGGCTCCAAAGTCGCCAGCGTGCTGACGAGCTTCGACAGGACGTCCCCACCCGCAGTTCTTCCCTGCACCTGCGCCCGGATACGTCGGTCGTAGGCGATCAGGTTCACGCGGTCGCCCGCGCGGGTGGCAAGGGCGGTGAGGAGCAGAGTCGCGTCCATGGCAGCGTCGAGGCGCGGCACGTCGCCCACCCGGCCTGCGGAGGTGCGGCCGGTGTCGAGGACGACGAGGATGTGGCGATCGCGTTCGGGGCGCCAGGTGCGGACCGCGACTGCGGACTGGCGTGCGGTGGCCCGCCAGTCGATGGAGCGGGTGTCGTCGCCCGGAACGTAGGCACGCAGGCTGTCGAACTCGGTGCCCTCCCCGCGCGTCAGCACGCTGGTCCGGCCGTCGAGTTCGCGCAGCCGTGCCAGCCGGGAGGGAAGATGCTTCCGGCTGGTGAAGGGAGGCAGCACCCGGACAACCCAGGGCACCCGGTGATATCCCTGGCGGGCCGCGAGACCGAGGGGGCCGAACGACCGCACGGTGACGCGATCTGCCTCACGGTCTCCACGCCGCGACGGGCGGAGGAGCGTGGTGAGGCGGCGGCGCTCGCGTGCGGGCACGGTGAACCGGTGCCGGGACGAGCCCTGTTCGTTCTCGGAGGTCCAACTGCTCGGCGGCCAGCCATCACGGAGCCGGGCACGGAGTGGCCGCCGGGACGGGTTGGTCACGGTGAGTTGCACTGCTGCGGTGTCACCGAGTCGAACGGATGTATCACCGGATCGAGTGAACTGCAGCGTACGCACTGGCGCAGCCAGGGCATAGTCGCACAGAATTGCCAGTGAGAGCGGGACATTGACCGCGAGCAGGCCCGTCCAGCTCGGGGCCACGATGCCTACGGGGAGTGACCCCAAAGCCGCCACCAAGGCGGCCCGTCCGGTGAGGGCCATGGTCACCGCCTCACCGGGGGACGGGGACGTGGGCGAGGACTGCGGTGATGACGGAGTCCGCGGTGACTCCCTCCATCTCGGCTTCGGGCCGCAGCTGTATGCGGTGTCGGAGCGTGGGTAGAGCGAGGGCCTTCACATCGTCCGGGATGACATAGTCCCGGCCGGTGAGCCAGGCCCATGCACGTGCGGTGGAGAGCAGTGCGGTGGCCCCTCGGGGGGAGGCACCGAGGTTGAGCGAGGGGGATTCACGCGTGGCACGGCAGATATCGACGACATAGGCGGCGATCTCGGGGGAGACAGAGGTCTTGGCGACAGCGGCGCGTGCTGCTTCGAGATCGGCGGGGCCGGCGACGGGACGTATGCCTGCTGCCTTCAGATCGCGGGGGTCGAACCCGTCCGCGTGACGGGTGAGCACGTTGATCTCGTCCTCGCGTGAGGGGAGCGGGACCGTCAGCTTGAGGAGGAAGCGGTCCAGCTGGGCTTCGGGCAGTGGATAGGTGCCCTCGTATTCGACCGGGTTCTGGGTGGCCGCGACGAGGAAGGGGTCGGGGAGCGGCCGGGGAGATCCGTCGATGGTGACCTGGCGTTCTTCCATGGCCTCCAGCAGGGAGGACTGCGTTTTGGGAGGGGTGCGGTTGATTTCGTCGGCGAGCAGGAGATTGGTGAACACCGGCCCGGGCTGAAAGGAGAACTCTGAGGTGTGTGCGTCGTAGACGAGCGAGCCCGTGACGTCGCTCGGCATCAGGTCGGGGGTGAACTGGACGCGCTTGGTGTCCAGTTCGAGAGAGGCGGCAAGTGCACGGACCAGGAGGGTCTTCGCGACTCCGGGTACACCCTCCAGGAGGACATGACCTCGGCAGAGGAGAGCGACGACCAGGCCCGTGACGGCCGGGTCCTGGCCGACCACAGCCTTGGCGATCTCGGAACGCAGAGCTTCCAGGGACGCGCGGGCGCTGTCGGAGTGCACGGGGGCCTCAGGGGTCCCTGCGGGTGCCGCAAGTTCAGCGGTCTCCGGGGTCGGGGCGCTCATGAAGTGCGTACCTCTCTTTCGAGGGCGTCGAGTTGATCGGTCAAGTGGACAAGCGCGGCGTCATCGGCCGGAGCCGGGCCGAAGAGGAGCGTGGCGAGGTCGCTGCCCCGGAGGCTGATGCGTGCGGCGACAGCGGGCAGCAGCACGGCGGGGGAGTCGGCGTCACGGAGGGGCACCCCGAGGAGTGGGGAGAGGCGGGCCCGTGTGGCGGAGCGCAGGGCGTCGGCCGCGCGGTCGCGAGCGTCGGCCTTGCGGTAGAGGCGGGCCCGTCCTTCGGCCGATTCGGAGGCTCGGATGGCCACCGGTAGACGCTCGGTGACCAGGGGGCCCAAGCGGCGGCCACGCCAGATGGCGGCGAGGACGGCGGCGAGAGCCAGTTGGAGGGTGCCCCAGAGCCAGCCCGAGGGGATGAGCTCGATGAATCCGCTCTCTCCTTCGCCGCCGCTGTCACTGCTGTTGTCCCGACTGTCCGTGCTGCCCGCAGCCGCGGAGGGATCGTCGAGCGAGGGGAGGTACCAGACGAGATGCGGGCGCGAGCCGAGAAGTTGAAGGCCCAGCGAGGCATTGCCCTGCTGGTCGAGACGGTCGTTGTAGAGGAAGTCGGGAGAACCGGCCAGCACGGTGTCTCCGGCTTCTTGCCCCGGCAGGACGAGGAGAGAGGCGGAATCGGCGTCGGGATAGCAGGCGGTGGCTTCGGGCGCGTCCGTCCCGTAGTGGATGCCGCCCAGGTCGGTGGTTCCCGCGGCGCGGGCTGCGGGGAGTTCGCAGCGCGGGGGACGTGCGGTGACCGGGCCGTGGGCTTCCTGGCGTACGCCGGGGGCGAGGCGGGCCACGGAGGGGCCGCCTGGAGCGACGAGGACGGTACGGCCCGCGGAGCCGGCGGTCACGGCGTGGAGTCGCCGCTGTTGGTGCGCGGTGAGCATGTTGGGGCCGGCGACCAGCAGGGTGGTGTCGGAGCCAGTCGCACCGGCAGCTTCGTCGAGCGTGGTCACGAGATCGACGGATACTCCGCGGTCCCTGAGGAGTTCGGCGACCGCACGGCTTCCGTGGGGGTCCGCGGAGCGAGGATCGAGCCGGCCGTGCTGGCCACCGGAGCGGGCGGCGGCGAGGGCGACCCCGGCGACGACCAGGACGAGGACGGCGAGCAGCAGTCCCCGGACACGGTGCCAGACCTGGCGGGGGGTGCGGGATTGCGAGGAGGTGGGAACAGCCGCGGTGACGGTCATCCGGCGGCCCCCTGCGTCGTGCCGGTGGTCAGCACGGTCTTGGCTGCCTCGAGATCCAGATCGAGCGTGCACAGCGTCAGGTATGCGGCCTCGTCGGCGGTGCGGCCACCGTATGTGACGTCGTCGAAGACCCGGGCGGCGGCGCGGAGCCGGTCGGCGTGTGCGGGCATGAGCCGCCCGGCCTCGGCGGCTGCCTCGTCGGCGGTGCGGCCGGGGCGTGGGTCGAGTACGGCGCGGTCCTCCAGGGAGCGGACGAGAGCACGCATCCGTTCCTGGACGGCCTCGGTCCAGCGGCGGGCTTCCGCATGTGCGGCGGCGGTGGCGCGGTGGTCGGCCGTGCTGCGGGCGGTGCCGCCGAGGAGCGCTTCGGGCGAGTGGACGGTGCGCTGCGGTGTGCCGAGCCTCCACCACAGGGCGGCGCCCAGGCCGACGACGGCCAGGGCGAGCACGACGAGCCCGAGCGGGCCGCCGGGGGCCGCTCCGGCGGCGTCTGCGAGGAGGCCGCCGATCCAGTCCCAGAAGCGGTCGAGGCCGCGTTCGAGGAGGTTCGGATCGTGCTCGTGGTACATCGGGTCGGACAGCTCGTCTCGCGCCGCTTCCCGGGCGGGGACGCGTGGGGTGTCCACGGGAATGTCGTCGCCCGACCGGATGAGCCGTACTGCTGCGGTGGTGCCCCCCGGCTCCGTCACCGCATCAGCTCTTGGGGGTGTCGTAGCCGGGGACGCCTGCGGCCCGGGCGAGGTCGAGGTCGAGCGCCTCACGGCGGATCCGCTGGTCGACGTAGAGCAGGGCCATCACTCCCGCGGTGAAGGGGTAGGCGAGCGTCGAGATGATCACATCGCCGATGCCCGTGACGATGAGGAAGGGCCAGCCGAAATCCGTCGAGCTGCTGTTGAGGAATTCGCTGAGGCCGTTGCTGTCCACGGACACGGCGATGATGCCGAACGGGATCGCGATGATGAAGGTCAGGATGATGACCAGCAGGTAGGTGAGCGCCAGAATGCCGAACGTCCGCCACCAGTTGCCCCTGACCAGTTTGGCGGACCGGCGCAGCGAGGTGAGCACGGATTGGCGTTCGAGCATCAGTGCCGGCGCCGCGAGCGTGAAGCGGATCATCAGCCAGAGAACGACGCCGCTGGAGGCGATGAGGCCGAGGAAGGTCAGCGTGACCCCAGCCGCGCCGCCGCCCAGGGCGAGGCCCGGGAGCAGGCCCACGACCATGATCGCGAGGCTCAGCAGGCTCAGCAGGAGAGTCAGTCCGAGCAGTGGGAGGAGCCGGGGGCGGGCCTCGGACCACGCTTCGGAGAGGGTCACGCCACGGCCCAGCACGGAGCGGCTGATCACCATGGTGAGGACCGAGGTGGTGATGAGTGTGGCGATCAGCGCGATGAGGGTGTCAGGGGCGGTGGAGATCAGTTGCGACTGCGCCGAGTCCGTGGCCTGGCGGAGTGCCTCGGCGCCGGTGGCGTTCGGGTCGATCGACACCTGCTGGGGCAGGACGTAGCGGTGCAGGAGGATGATCACGATCTCGGCGATCACGGAGACGGTGAGGCTGATGCCGAGCACCGTGCGCCAGTGGGTGCGCATGGTGGAGACCGCGCCGTCGAGGATCTCGCCGACTCCCAGGGGGCGGAGCGGGATGACGCCTGGCTTGGCGGCCGTGGGCGGGCGGCCCCATCCGGATCCCTGCGGCATGCCGCCCCAACCGGGAGTGGGTGGGGGTGCGCCCGGACCGCTGCCGGGGGCGCTCGGCGGGGACCACTGCCCCGGCGGGGGCTGTGCGGGAGACCACTGTCCGGCGGGTCCGCTTCCGTCGACGGGCGGGGAGGGTTTGGGGATTCCCGTCTCCTGGCCGTCGGAGGGGGCGGATCCGGGCGAGGCCCAGCCCGGAGAGTCGTTCATCGTCGCGCTCCTTCACAGTCCTGTCCGCTCATCGGGGCGGCAGGTTGCCAGCCATCGTGCCACGCGTTGGTCCGGGGTGGACCCGGCGCTGTGTCTCCATCCTTGTCTTCGTGCTTGCCTTCGTGCGTGGGCGGTTCAGCGGGCAGACTGGGCAGATGGCTGATCAGGACGCACAGACGCCGGCGGGTATCGAGCCTCCGCCCCTCGCAGTACTCCGCTGGGACGAGCCACCGGAAGGCCCCGCGGTGGTGCTTCTCGACCAGACGCGGCTGCCCGCCGAGGAGGCCGAGCTGGTGTGCGCCGATGTGCCCGCGCTGGTGCGGGCGATCCGGACGCTGGCGGTACGGGGGGCGCCGTTGCTGGGCATCGCCGGGGGGTACGGGGTGGCACTGGCCGCCGCCCGGGGTGAGGACGTGGCGAAGGCCGCGGAGGTGTTGGAGGAGGCGCGGCCCACCGCGGTGAACCTCGGCTACGGGGCGCGGCGGGTGGCCGGCGCGTACCGGACGGCTGTAGAGGGCGGGGCAGCCCCCGGGCGGGCTGCCGCGGTGGCCCTGTCCGAGGCGCGGGCCCTGCATCAGGAGGATGCGGCGGCCAGTGTGCGGATGGCGCAGTACGGTCTGGAACTGCTGGAGGAGCTCCTGCCGGGAGGTGGCGGGTACCGGCTGCTGACCCACTGCAACACGGGGGCGCTCGTGTCCGGCGGTGCGGGTACGGCCTTCGCGGTGGCTCTCCGGGCGCACCGCGAGGGCAGTCTGCGGCAGCTGTGGGTGGACGAGACCCGGCCTCTGCTCCAGGGGGCCAGGCTGACGGCGTACGAGGCGGCGCGCAACGGCATGCCGTACAGCCTGCTCACGGACAGTGCGGCGGGTTCGTTGTTTGCGGCGGGGGAGGTGGATGCCGTAATCATCGGAGCGGACCGCATTGCCGCGGACGGCTCGGTGGCCAACAAGGTGGGGAGCTATCCGTTGGCGGTGCTCGCGAAGTATCACCATGTGCCGTTTCTCGTCGTGGCGCCGACGACCACGGTCGATCCGGAGACGGCGGACGGTGCATCGATCGTCGTGGAGCAGCGCTCCGGCGCGGAAGTGACGGAGCTCACATTGAAGCCGGCCGCCCCGGCCGGAGGTGCTGGGGGCGTGGCGGTCGTCGCGCCGCCGGGAACCCAGGTGTACAACCCCGCATTCGACATCACGCCGCCCGAACTGGTCACGGCGATCGTCACGGAGGAGGGGGTCATTTCCCCGGTCACGGGGGTCGGACTGGCAGAGCTGTGTGCCAGGTCATCGCAGGTAACGATTAGCTAATGGGATGATGTCGTTTATGAAGGGACGCGTCCTTGTCGTCGACGACGACACCGCACTGGCCGAGATGCTCGGCATTGTGCTGCGGGGAGAAGGTTTCGAACCGTCGTTCGTAGCGGACGGCGACAAGGCACTGGCTGCATTTCGAGAGGCCAAGCCGGACCTGGTGCTGCTGGACCTCATGCTTCCCGGACGGGACGGCATCGAGGTCTGCAGGCTGATCAGGGCCGAGTCAGGCGTACCGATCGTCATGCTCACTGCCAAGAGCGACACGGTGGATGTGGTGGTGGGCCTGGAATCCGGGGCCGACGACTACATCGTCAAGCCGTTCAAACCGAAGGAGTTGGTCGCCCGGATCAGGGCGCGTTTGCGGAGGTCCGAAGAGCCCGCGCCGGAACAGCTGGCGATCGGGGATCTGGTCATCGACGTGGCCGGTCACTCGGTGAAGCGGGAGGGGCAGTCCATCGCCCTCACTCCGCTGGAGTTCGACCTGCTGGTGGCCCTCGCCCGTAAGCCGTGGCAGGTCTTCACCCGTGAGGTGCTGCTCGAACAGGTGTGGGGCTATCGCCATGCCGCCGACACCCGACTGGTGAACGTGCATGTCCAGCGGCTCCGCTCGAAGGTGGAGAAGGACCCGGAGCGGCCGGAGATCGTCGTGACCGTCCGCGGTGTCGGCTACAAGGCCGGACCGAGCTGACATGACCCTGGGCAGCGCTGCTCCGCCACCCGGGGTGCCCGGGGCCCGTACGGAGCGGGCTGCCGGTCCGGCACGGAGCACTTCCCGCTTCGGCCGGACCCCGTTGGGCGGCCGGTTGTTCCGCGACCGGACGCCCGGCGGCCCCGTGCCCCGGCTGCTGATGCGGTGGATCCGCGGACCGCTGCTGCCGGCTGTCCGGCTGTGGCGACGCAACCTGCAGTTGCGCGTCGTGGCGGGCACGTTGCTGATGTCGATCGCCGTGGTGCTGCTTCTCGGCTTCGTCGTGATCGGGCAGGTCCGCAACGGCCTGCTCGAGGCGAAGGGCAAGGCCGCCCAGACTCAGGCGGCCGGCGGCTTCGCGGCCGCCCAGGCGAACGCGAACGCGCCGCTCGTTCCGGGGGACCAGAGCGAGGAGGGCGCCGACGGCATTACGGCCAGTACCTCCTGGCGCACCGAGCTCGTCGACCAGCTCGCCAGCGGTGGCACGAATGCGTTCAACGTGGTGGCGCTCAGCGCCGACTCCGTCGGCCACGGCACCAGCCGCGCCCCCCGCGGCTCGGGCAGCGTGGAGGCGTCCAGCATCCCGCAGCGGCTGCGGGACGACGTGGGCGAAGGGGCGGGTGCCTTCCAGACCTACTCGCTGATCCGGTACTCGCACGGGAAGGAGCCGGAGCCCGGGCTCGTCGTGGGCAAGCGGCTCTACGACGTCGACCACAATCCGTACGAGCTGTACTACCTCTTCCCGCTCACGCAGGAGGAGAAGTCGCTGACCCTGGTCACGACGACCCTGGCCACGGCCGGTCTGTTCGTGGTCGCGCTGCTCGGTGCCATCGCCTGGTTCGTGGTGCGCCAGGTCGTCACTCCCGTACGGATGGCGGCCGGGATCGCCGAGAGACTCTCCGCGGGCCGTCTCCAGGAGCGGATGAAGGTCACCGGTGAGGACGACATCGCCCGGCTCGGTGAGGCCTTCAACAAGATGGCGCAGAACCTTCAGCTGAAGATCCAGCAGCTGGAGGAGCTCTCCCGCATGCAGCGGCGTTTCGTCTCGGACGTCAGCCATGAGCTGCGCACCCCGCTGACGACGGTGCGGATGGCCGCCGACGTCATCCACGAGGCGCGCGTCGACTTCGACCCGGTCACGGCCCGGTCCGCGGAGCTGCTGGGCGACCAGCTGGACCGCTTCGAGTCGCTCCTGTCCGATCTGCTGGAGATCAGCAGGTTCGACGCGGGGGCCGCGGCCCTGGAGGCCGAACCGATAGACCTGCGCATGGTCGTCCGGCGGGTGATCGGCGGTGCCGAGCCGCTGGCGGAGCGCAAGGGCAGCCGGATCCTGGTGCTGGGTGACGAACAGCCGGTGGTCGCGGAAGCCGACGCGCGCCGTGTCGAGCGGGTCCTGCGCAACCTCGTCGTCAACGCGGTCGAGCACGGCGAGGGCCGGGATGTCATCGTGCGGATGGGCGTCGCCCAGGGCGCCGTGGCGGTGGCGGTCAGGGACTACGGAGTGGGCCTCAAGCCGGGTGAGGCGACCCGGGTCTTCAACCGCTTCTGGCGGGCGGACCCGGCGCGAGCCCGCACCACCGGTGGCACCGGCCTGGGACTGTCGATCGCCGTCGAGGACGCGCGGCTGCACGGAGGCTGGCTGCAGGCATGGGGCGAGCCAGGTGGCGGCTCGCAGTTCCGGCTGACGCTGCCGCGCACGGCGGACGAGCCGCTGCGTGGCTCACCGATACCACTGGAACCGGAGGACTCCCGGCGCAACAGGGAGGACCGTCAGCGGGCGGAGGCGGCGCCGGCGGGCGACCAGCGGCTGATGTCCGTACCGAATCAGACAGGTTCCGTGACACGTCCGCACCTGGGCGTGCCGGGGCACGGGCCGACGGCGCAGCGTACGCCGGCGTCGGTCCACCCGGCCGCCCTGCCGGGCAGCGGAGCACGTGTGGTGTCGCGTCCGGGCGCCGCCCCGGAGACACAGGACCCGGAGCAGGAGGACACGACTCGTGGACACTGACCGCCGTCGGGGCGGCCGTGGCCGGGCGGCGCGGTTGTCCGCGCTGCTCGCTTGCGGCGTCGTGGTGCTCGCCGGGTGCGGAGCGATGCCGGTCACCGGCGACGTGAAGGCGGTCGACGCCTCGCAGCCGGGCGATTCCCAGGTCCAGGTGTATGCCGTGCCGCCGAGGGAGGGCGCCGCGCCCAGCGAGGTGGTCGACGGCTTCCTGGAGTCGATGACCAGCGACGACCCCGACTTCCGCACGACCCGCACCTATCTGACCGCGGAAGCCGCGCACCGCTGGCAGCCGGGCGAGGGCACCACGGTGCTCGCACAGGCGCCCAGCCGCAACGGACCCACGGTCCTCGGCAAGCAGGACAAGAACACCGAGACGACCTACACCCTGACCGGCGAACAGGTGGCGGCTGTCGACGCACAGAGTTCCTACCGTCCGCTGGCCCCCTCCGAGTACTCCCAGATGCTTCATCTGGTCCGGGAGAAGGTGGCGGACGGCAGGCAGGAGTGGCGCATCGACATCGTTCCCGACGGGCTGGTGCTCGGTCAGTCCGACTTCAAGCGTCTCTACCGGTCCGTCAACAAGTACTACTTCGCCGCCGGGCCGGCGGACGACGAGCCCGCGCTGGTCGCCGACCCCGTCTACGTACGGAACCGCACGGACCCCGTCACACGGATGGACACGGCCACCCAGACGGTTCGGACGCTGCTGGAGGGCCCGTCCAACTGGCTGCGGCCGGTGGTCGATTCGCGTTTTCCCGTCGGTACGGCGCTGAAGACCGGGGTCACCTCGCTGGCGCCGGACGACCAGAACGTGCTGAAGGTCCCGCTCAACAAGGAGGCCGACCAGGCGGGACAGGGAGAGTGCCGGATGATGGCGGCGCAGGTGCTCTTCACGTTGCGTGACCTGACGTCCGCGCGGGTGGGGCAGGTGGAACTGCAGGGGGAGCGGGGTCCGCTGTGCTCCCTCGGGGCCGACGAGGCCGAGGACTACACCGCGGACAACGGCTCGGGCAGTCCCGACAGTCAGTACTTCGTCGACGACAAGGGGCATGTGCAGCGCATCCCCGGGAGCAGCAGGGGCAGCGGCGATCCGGAGCCGGTGATCGGTCCGCTGGGCAGCGGGACGGAGGCCATGAGCGCCGTGGGCGTGGCCAGGGACGAACAGCAGGCCGCCGCGGTCTCGGCGAATCAGCAGTTCCTCTACGTGTCCTCCCTCGCCGAGGAGAGCGAGCCGGCCCCCCCGGCGGTGACCAGCCGTGCGGAGAAGGCCTCCGACCGGCTGTCGGCACCGAGCTGGGACGGCCGGGGTGATCTGTGGGTCGCCGACCGTGATCCGCAGGACCCGAAGCTGCTGCGCCTGGTGGACGGTGCCGGAGAACCGCAGGAGGTTTCGGTACCCGGCTTGAACGGCGGGCGGATCGAGGCGCTGCGGATGTCGGCCGACGGGGTGCGGATCGCTCTGCGGGTGTCGGATAACGGGCTGACGACCCTGCACATCGGCCGGGTCGAGCGTCACGGCTCGGGAGAGGCCGAGCAGGTCTCGGTGGAGGATCTGCGTCAGGCCGCACCGCAGCTGGCCGATGTGTCGGCCGTCTCCTGGTCCGGTCGCAGCCGTCTCGTGGTGGTCGGCAAGGAGGAGGGCGGTGTGCAGCAGGTGCGTTACGTGCAGGCCGACGGATCCACGTCGTCGTCGGGGGTCCTGCCGGGTGTGAACCAGGTGACGGCGGTCGCGGCAGCGGACGACGACCAGCTGCCTCTGATGGCGGACACCGAGAGCGACGGGATCGTGAAGCTGTCGCCGGGGGACAACTGGCAGACGGTCCTCAAGGACGGTTCTTCGCTGGTCTACCCGGGCTGAGCACCGGCCCGTGCGGTGGTTCGCCCGCCCGGATCCCCGCCTGGATCCCGGCCCGCCCGGATCCCCGGCTGCTCGGTGGCGGCCTTCCGCCGGCCCGGCCTCCCGGTTGTCCACAGGGGTTTTCCACAGGGATGGCCCGGTGCCCGGTCTCGGGGCACAGTGGGGCTGTGCGGGGTTGGTGGCCGGAGATCGTCGGGCTGGTGCTGCCCGTGGCCTGCGGTGGCTGCGGCAGGCCGCGTACGGAGCTGTGCGAGGAGTGTGCCGCCGGGCTCGCGGCACGGCCGCGCCGTGTGCGTCCGGCGCCCGAGCCCGCAGGTCTTCCTGTGGTCCACGCGACCGCACCGTACGAGAACGCTGTACGCGCGATGCTGCTGGCCCACAAGGAGCGAGGGGCACTCGGCCTCGCCGGAGTGCTCGGCGGGGCGCTGGCGGCCGCTGTACGGGCCGGAGCGGGGCACGGGGGTGATGCGGGTCCGCTGCTGGTGGTTCCGGTGCCGTCCGCGCGACGGGCCACGGCCGGGCGCGGGCATGATCCGGTGCGCAGGATCGCGGCTCACGCCGCGGCCGAGCTGCGGCGTGGGGGTACGCGTGCCCGGGTGCTCGCGGTGCTGCGGCAGCGGCGGGCCGTCGCGGACCAGGCAGGGCTGGGGGCCCGGGCGCGGCGGACGAATCTGGCGGGCGCGCTCGTCGTCGCGGAAGGCGGCCGGAAGTTGCTCGACGGGGGCCGGGTCGTACTGGTCGACGACCTGCTGACGACGGGTGCGACGCTGGCGGAGGCGGCACGTGCCGTCCGCGCCGCCCGTCAGGCCGGCAGGGGGACGGCAGAAGGGCTCCGCGCTGCTGTCGTCGCGGCTTCTCCGTCATCTTTCCGAATAAACCGGAACTGACAGATAACTTCCATCGTTGCAGGTAGTGAGTGGGTAAAGGGGCCCGATCGGAGGTACGCGTGAGTAGCGGGTGCCGACTCGGTGGTGGGCAGGCTATGTTCGGTTGTGAGGGACGGTGAATTCCGCACCTCGACGAATGCGCCACCAGGTTTCGGGCAGGTAACACACCGGTACGTTCCGGTACGCCGGAAGCGTGGGAATCGGTGGGGTGGAAACCCCGCCGATGGGGGAGGAGGAGGTGAAAGCCACCGAGTCCGCGGCTCCGGCGATCACCGGAGCCTGGTGCGAAAGGGAGACGCTCCGCCGTCGAAGCGGAGCGATCCGGGAACGGAGTTCTGCGTGGACATCGTCGTCAAGGGCCGCAAGACCGAGGTGCCCGAGCGGTTCCGCAAGCACGTGGCCGAGAAGCTGAAGCTGGACAAGATCCAGAAGTTCGACGGCAAGGTGATCAGCCTCGACGTCGAGGTGTCCAAGGAGCCGAATCCCCGTCAGGCCGACCGTGCGGCACGGGTGGAGATCACACTCCGCTCACGTGGGCCGGTCGTCCGGGCGGAAGCAGCGGCAGGCGACCCGTACGCAGCGCTTGACCTGGCCACCGACAAGCTGGACACACAGCTGCGCAAGGAGCACGACAAGCGCTACAGCAGGCGCGGCAGCGGCCGGCTTTCCGCAGCGGAGGTCGGCGAGGTCGTGCCGGGCGTCGCCTCGTTCAACGGGGACGGCGAGCTCATTCCCGAGGAGCCGGAGCCGTCCGTGCCGACCACCAGGATCGGCTCGCTGGAGGTCCAGGGCGAAGGACCGCTCGTGGTGCGCGAGAAGACGCATGTCGCGGCGCCGATGACGCTCGACCAGGCGCTCTACGAGATGGAGCTGGTCGGTCACGACTTCTACCTGTTCGTCGACTCCGAGACCAAGGAGCCCAGTGTCGTCTACCGGCGTCACGCTTATGACTACGGTGTCATCCACCTGAGGACCGACCCGCTGGCCTCCGACGGGGCCGGCGGCGCGGGCGGTGCGCTCGGCGGCTGACACCCGCCACCCACAGCCGGTACGCGGTGCCCCCGGGAAGCGCCTGTGCGCCCCCGGGGGCACCGCGCGCGACCGCAGAGGGCACCGCTTCGGCGGCCGGGCATGAAAGCATGGCGTTCCAGGCCAATCAGTGCTCTGCGCACTGGCGTTGGCGGACAGCCTGTGACCTCAGGCAGTGGCCTTCAGGGGGAGGAACGATGGCGGACACCTTCGGTCCCGTACGCGGGACGAACGATGCCGACAGCGCTGCCGGTGCGGATTCCGTCGCGGACGACGGAAGTTCACGCAAGGAGCCCATCAGGGTTCTCGTGGTGGACGATCACGCGCTCTTCCGCAGGGGTCTGGAGATCGTCCTCGCGCAGGAGGAGGACATCCAGGTCGTCGGCGAGGCCGGGGACGGGGCGGAGGCGGTCGACAAGGCTGCGGACCTGTTGCCCGACATCGTGCTGATGGACGTACGGATGCCCAAGCGCGGTGGCATCGAGGCATGCACCTCCATCAAGGAGGTGGCCCCCAGCGCGAAGATCATCATGCTGACGATCAGCGACGAGGAAGCCGACCTCTACGAGGCGATCAAGGCGGGCGCCACCGGTTATCTCCTCAAGGAGATCTCGACCGACGAGGTCGCCACGGCCATTCGCGCGGTGGCGGACGGCCAGTCCCAGATCAGCCCGTCGATGGCCTCCAAACTGCTCACCGAGTTCAAGTCGATGATCCAGCGCACCGACGAGCGTCGGCTCGTCCCCGCGCCGCGACTCACCGAGCGGGAGCTGGAAGTGCTCAAACTCGTGGCCACCGGCATGAACAACCGTGATATCGCCAAGGAATTGTTCATCTCCGAGAACACGGTGAAGAACCACGTCCGCAATATTCTGGAGAAGCTCCAGCTGCACTCCCGGATGGAAGCCGTGGTCTATGCCATGCGGGAGAAGATCCTCGAGATCAGGTAGGCCCCGGCGGACAACCGGGGGACAACCGGGGGACCGGCGAAGGACTACCGAAGGACGCGGGAGATCTCCGCCATGAGTGGCTCGCGCAGCTCCGGCGCGTCCACACGCTCCAGCCGTACGTCCGTGCAGCCCACCCAGGAAGCCGCCTCCACGAGGGCCTCGGCCATGGGCGCCACCGACTTCCCGCCGTCCAGGGAGACCTGCCGGGCGACCAGCGTGGTCCCTTCCCTGGCAGGGTCGACCCGGCCCCGCAGCCTGCCGCCCGCCAGCAGCGGCATCGCGAAGTAGCCATGGACCCGCTTGGGCCGGGGGACGTAGGCCTCCAGGCGATGGGTGAAGCCGAAGATCCGTTCCGTGCGGGCCCGTTCCCAGATGAGTGAGTCGAACGGCGACAGCAGCGTCGTCCGGTGCCGTCCGCGCGGCTCCGAGGCCAGGGCCTCAGGATGTGCCCAGGCAGGCTTCGCCCAGCCCCGCACCGACACCGGGACGAGTCCCGAGTCCGCCACGACGGCGTCGAACTGCTCGGCCTTGAGGCGGTGGTAGTCGGCGATGTCCGTCCGGGTGCCGACGCCCAGCGAACGCCCGGCCAGGGCCACCAGCCGCCGCAGGCACTCCGTGTCGTCCAGGTCGTCGTGGAGCACGGAGTCCGGGATCGCACGCTCGGCGAGGTCGTAGACCCGCTTCCAGCCGCGCCGCTCGGTGCACACCACCTCGCCGTACATCAGGGCGCGCTCGACGGCGACCTTGGAGGCGGACCAGTCCCACCACTCGCCGCCGTTCTTCGCGCCGCCGAGCTCCGTCGCCGTCAGCGGGCCCTCGGCGCGCAACTGTGCGATGACCGTGTCGTAGACCCCGTCGGGCAGGTCGTGGTGCCAGTGCGGCCGGGAGCGGTAGGCGCGGCGGCGGAACGCGAAGTGAGGCCACTCCTCGACCGGCAGGACGCAGGCGGCGTGCGACCAGTACTCGAACGAGCTGCCCCCCGACCAGTAGGCGTCGTCGACCGCGCGGCGGCCGAGCGCGCCGAGACGGGCGTACGGTACGAGCTCGTGCGACCGGGCCAGGACCGAGATGGTGTCGAGCTGGACGGATCCGAGACGGCGCAGCACCCCCGGGACCCCGCCCCGGCGGTCCGGAGCGCCCAGGAGGCCCTGGGCGCGCAGGGCGATGCGGCGCGCCTGGTCGGCGGAGAGTTCCAGGACGGGCGGTGGCACAGACGTCATGCGTCGAACCCTAGAGCGCGCCACTGACATCCAGGGCCGGCCGGTAGGGACGGGTGCCGGGCAGCCCCAGATCTGCCGGGAGCAGTGCGCCGTTCCAGGTGTCGTACAGCACCCCCTTGTTCAACAGGGCCGAGCGCTGCTCACCCTCCATGCGGAAACCGGCACGCAGGGCGACCGCCCTGGACGGGGTGTTGCCGATCTCCGCCCGCCACTCGAAGCGGTCCGCCGCGAGGGCGGTGAACGCCCAGCGGGCCGCCGCGCGCACCGCCTCCGTCATGTAACCGGAGCCCCGGTGCTCCCTCGCCGTCCAGTAACCCACCTCGTACGTGCCCGGCAGGACGCGGCTGTTGACGCCGAGCGCACCCACGAGCTGCCCGCCGTCGCGCAGCACCACCGCGAAGTTGTACATGGTGTCGTCCTGCCAGCCCGAGGGGCAGAGTTCTCCTGTGAAGAGCTCCGCGTCGGCACGGGTGTACGGCGACGGGACAACTGTCCAGCGCTGGATGTCCGGATCCTGGCAGGCGGCGTACACCGCCTCCGTGTCCTCCGGGGTGAAGGGCCGCATGATCAGGCGTTCCGTGGTGAGCGTCAGGGATTCCATGCCGGGATTCTGGTGACAGGGAGCGCGGGACGCGAGTGCTTTTCGGCGCTTCCCGGCACCTTCCGTCCCCTCCGGCCGTTGTCCTGGAAGGGTGCGGTGGGGAGAACGCGGTGACAGCCCTCCCGACGTGGCGGTGTCCTCGCTTACGATGGCCGTTGCGGTGGGGTCCACCTGCCGTGCCCGCGCCAGAGTCCATCACACGACCCAGTGCCAGGCCCGACCGGCAAGGAGACCAGCCTCAGTGTCCGTCTTCAACAAGCTCATGCGTGCAGGCGAAGGCAAGATCCTGCGCAAACTGCACCGCATCGCGGACCAGGTCAGCTCCATCGAAGAGGACTTCGTCAACCTCTCCGACGCCGAGCTGCGGGCGCTCACCGACGAGTACAAGGAACGGTACGCGGACGGCGAGAGCCTGGACGACCTGCTCCCCGAGGCATTCGCGACGGTCCGTGAGGCCGCGAAGCGCGTCCTCGGACAGCGCCACTACGACGTTCAGATGATGGGTGGAGCCGCCCTGCACCTCGGCTACGTGGCCGAGATGAAGACCGGCGAGGGCAAGACCCTCGTCGGTACCCTGCCCGCGTATCTCAACGCGCTCTCCGGCAAGGGCGTGCACCTGATCACGGTCAACGACTACCTGGCCGAGCGTGACTCCGAGATGATGGGCCGGGTGCACAAGTTCCTCGGTCTCGAGGTCGGCTGCATCATCGCCAACATGACCCCGGCGCAGCGCCGTGAGCAGTACGCCTGCGACATCACGTACGGCACGAACAACGAGTTCGGTTTCGACTACCTCCGCGACAACATGGCGTGGTCGCAGGACGAGCTCGTCCAGCGTGGCCACAACTTCGCCATCGTCGACGAGGTCGACTCGATCCTCGTCGACGAGGCGCGTACGCCGCTGATCATCTCCGGCCCCGCCGACCAGGCCACCAAGTGGTACGGCGACTTCGCCAAGCTGGTCACGCGTCTCACCAGGGGTGAGGCGGGCAACCCGCTGAAGGGCATCGAGGAGACCGGCGACTACGAGGTCGACGAGAAGAAGCGGACCGTGGCCATCCATGAGCCCGGTGTCGCGAAGGTCGAGGACTGGCTCGGGATCGACAACCTCTACGAGTCGGTGAACACGCCGCTCGTCGGTTACCTGAACAACGCGATCAAGGCCAAGGAACTCTTCAAGAAGGACAAGGACTACGTCGTCATCGACGGCGAGGTCATGATCGTCGACGAGCACACCGGCCGTATCCTCGCCGGCCGCCGTTACAACGAGGGCATGCACCAGGCCATCGAGGCGAAGGAAGGGGTGGACATCAAGGACGAGAACCAGACGCTCGCCACGATCACCCTGCAGAACTTCTTCCGCCTGTACGGCAAGCTCTCCGGCATGACCGGTACGGCGATGACCGAGGCCGCCGAGTTCCAGCAGATCTACAAGCTCGGCGTCGTGCCGATCCCGACGAACCGGCCCATGGTCCGCGCCGACCAGTCGGACCTGATCTACCGCACCGAGGTCGCGAAGTTCGCCGCGGTCGTCGACGACATCGCCGAGAAGCACGAGAAGGGGCAGCCGATCCTGGTCGGCACGACCTCGGTCGAGAAGTCCGAGTACCTCTCGCAGCAGCTGTCCAAGCGCGGTGTCCAGCACGAGGTCCTGAACGCCAAGCAGCACGACCGTGAGGCGACGATCGTCGCCCAGGCCGGCCGCAAGGGCGCCGTCACGGTCGCCACGAACATGGCCGGCCGAGGCACCGACATCAAGCTCGGCGGCAACCCGGACGACCTCGCCGAGGCGGAGCTGCGCCAGCGCGGCCTCGACCCCGTGGAGCACGTCGAGCAGTGGGCGGCCGCGCTGCCCGCCGCGCTGGAGAAGGCCGAGCAGGCCGTGAAGGCGGAGTTCGAAGAGGTCAAGGACCTCGGCGGGCTGTACGTGCTGGGCACGGAGCGGCACGAGTCGCGGCGCATCGACAACCAGCTGCGCGGTCGTTCCGGCCGTCAGGGCGACCCGGGCGAGTCCCGGTTCTACCTCTCGCTGGGCGACGACCTGATGCGGCTGTTCAAGGCGCAGATGGTCGAGCGCGTCATGTCGATGGCGAACGTTCCCGACGACGTCCCCATCGAGAACAAGATGGTGACCCGGGCGATCGCCTCCGCGCAGTCGCAGGTCGAGCAGCAGAACTTCGAGACGCGTAAGAACGTCCTGAAGTACGACGAGGTGCTCAACCGGCAGCGTGAGGTCATCTACGGCGAGCGCCGCCGCGTCCTGGAGGGTGAGGATCTGCAGGACCAGATCCGTCACTTCATGGACGACACGATCGACGACTACATCCGGCAGGAGACGGCCGAGGGCTTCGCCGAGGAGTGGGACCTCGACCGGCTGTGGGGCGCGTTCAAGCAGCTCTACCCGGTGAAGGTCACGGTCGAGGAGCTCGAGGAGGCCGCCGGCGACCTGGCCGGTGTGACCGCCGACTTCATCGCCGAGTCGGTCAAGGACGACATCCACGAGCAGTACGCGGAGCGCGAGAAGACGCTCGGCTCGGACATCATGCGTGAGCTGGAGCGGCGCGTGGTCCTGTCCGTCCTGGACCGCAAGTGGCGTGAGCACCTGTACGAGATGGACTACCTCCAGGAGGGCATCGGCCTGCGGGCCATGGCGCAGAAGGACCCGCTGGTCGAGTACCAGCGCGAGGGCTTCGACATGTTCAACGCCATGATGGAGGGCATCAAGGAGGAGTCCGTCGGCTACCTGTTCAACCTGGAGGTCCAGGTCGAGCAGCAGGTCGAGGAGGTTCCGGTGCCGGAGGGCGCGGAGCGCACCTCGCTCGAGAAGCAGGACGCGCCGGTGGCGGCCGCCTCGGGCGGGCGCCCGGAGATCCGGGCGAAGGGGCTGGACGCGCCGCAGCGTCCGGACCGGCTGCACTTCTCGGCTCCCACCGTGGACGGGGAGGGCGGCGTCGTCGAGGGCGACTTCGCCAACGGTGACGGTGCGCGGTCCGAGGCGGACGGCATGACGCGTGCGGAGCGCCGCAAGGCGCAGAAGAGCACCGGTGGGCGGCGCCGGAAGAAGTAGCGGCACGTCTGACCAGGGCCTGGCCCGGACACCGAAGGGTGTCCGGGCCAGGCGCGTTTCCCGGGCCTCTCAGGGCCCGGGAGAGCGGTGGGCGCCTCCCGGGTGGGGGGCGGCGGCTGCGGCCCGCTGGGGCCGTTGTGCGGCCCTTGCGGGGTATGTCCGCGGCGGGCCGGCCCTGCTGGCTCGTGCGGGGGCCGTGCGGCGGCTGCCCGGTCATCTGACGGCCGGAAGGCGTTCGCCGCCCAGGTCGATCGCGGCGCAGCGCCAGCGGAGGTCGGGGCCCTGTTCCAGGCGGAAGGCCATGGCGCGGACCTGCCCGCCCGTGGCGATGCTGGCGAAGGCCTCGACCACGCCGGTGGCTGGCTGCGTGCCGTGGCAGGTGCGTACGGCCGGGCGCCTGCAGCCCGCGCCGAGTGGTGCGTCAGGGGCGAGCTCGGCGAGCTGGTCGTAGGCCTCGCCGATCGTGTGGCCGAGCATCCAGTGCACCGGGCGCTGGCCGCTGAGGACGGCGAGCAGGCGCTCGGCGAACCACTGGTGCGGCCGCAGCGGCAGCCGGGGCCGTTGCGCCGGTACGGTGCCCGGCCTGCTGCGGTCGCGTCGGCCGGCCGGCCTCGTCCTGTCCGTGCTCATGCTGGTAGCCCCCGTGGCTGCGGTTCGGCCGCCCGGCGAGTACCGGGCGGTAACTTTTGCTGGGGATCTTCTACGGGTCCGGTCCTCGGGCCCGCAAGCGGCGGTGGGCGCCCTTCGGGCACGCGGCGTGTTCACCTATCCGGGTGCTCGGGCCCACGCCGCAAGGGAACAGCGGGGGTGACGGCCGTCACGGGGTGGACGGTGCCGGGTGGATCGGCAACCCCGAAGGGGGACGTCGCACGTATCCTGAGGGCGTCATCGACTACGAAAGCGGTCAGCCATGCGTGTGTACGTCCCCCTGACCCTCTCCGGTCTCGCCACGGCGCACGGGGCGGGCCAGGTCGGTCCGGGGCCGTTGACCGCCTACGCGGTGACGCCCGGTCTGCGCGAGTGGTACGTCTCCGACGACATCGAGGAGCTGGAGTACGCGGCGCTGAACCGGGCCGCCTCCGCCTCCCTGCGGCTGATCGCGGGCCGTCCCGAGGAGCCCCGGCGCAGGGTCGTCGTCGCCCTCGACGTGCCGGACGGATCGGCGGTCGCCGATCCGGACCACGCCCTGGACGCGTCGTCGCTCGGCGAGGTGCGGATCGCGGACGCGGTGGCGCTAGCGAAGGCCGCCGCGGTCCACGTGGACGCCGACGACGCCGAGAAGGACGTCGCCGCGGCGGCCGCGGCGCTGGGTGCGGCTGACCAGGGCGACGGTGACGCCCAGTTCACCGTGGACGGCGCGGAGGACCACGAGCTGCTGTGGTTCGGAATCCAGGAGATCCCCGGCCTGATCGCCTGATCGCCTGGCGTCCTGCGGGCCGGTGCTGATGCCGTGTCCGGGTGGCTGTCGTACCCGGCGGGTATTTTCTGTCCATGGCGACATCCGGGAAGCACCGCACACATCTGGTCTGGGACTGGAACGGCACCCTGCTCGACGACATCCACGCGGTCCTCGGGGCGACGAACGCCGCCTTCGCGGAGGTCGACCTGGAGCCGCTCACCCTGGAGCAGTACCGCGAGACGTACTGCGTGCCGATACCCAGGTTCTACGAGCGGCTCATGGGCAGGCTGCCCACTCCCGCCGAGTGGGAGCGGATGGACGGCCTCTTCCACCGGCACTACACGGAGCAGCGGGTTGCCTGTGGGCTGACCGAGGGTGTCGAGGAGCTGCTGGCCCGGTGGGTGACCGGCGGCCGCAGCCAGTCGTTGCTGAGCATGTACGGCCATGAGCAGCTGGTCCCGGTGGTGCGTGGCTACGGCATCGAGCGTCATTTCGTACGCGTCGACGGCCGCACGGGTCCTTCCGGCGGGAGCAAGGCGCAGCACATGGAGCGTCACTTCGCGGTGCTCGGGGACATCGCTCCCGAGTCCGCGGTGGTCATCGGTGACGCGGTGGACGACGCCGTGGCCGCGGCCCACGTGGGTGCGCGCGCCGTGCTCTACACCGGCGGTTCGCACAGCCGCAGCAGCCTTGAGGCCGCCGGTGTGCCCGTGGTGGACACCCTGGCGGAGGCCGTCGCCCTGGCCGAACTGATGGCGGACTGAGGACCGGGCGGCGTACGGCTGAGCACATCTGCCCGGGCGCGTGACCCTACGTTGCGGGAACGATTCGTTGCGATGTCCACAGTGTCAAACTTCGAGGTCTTCTTTTGTACATATGCAGCTCATGACGGTTGTGGGTGCAAGAGGGATAGCCTGGTGCCGTGATCAGCGCGATACGCCTCGGGGGCAGCGAAGCCCCCGGCCTGCGCCCGGAGTGCCACAGCACCCGGGCGATGCGTGATCTCCACGTCCCGGGCCTTCTGTCGAAAATGGCGGATACGGCCCCGGGCATCTCCCCAGGCGGCATAGCGTCGACCTCGACCGGATACCCCGCGTCGTGGCGGTACGCCGTCTTTCTCACCTACGTCACGCAACGGCGCGCGACAGGAGCCAGAGGACATGCAGACCAAGCTGGACGAAGCCAAGGCCGAGCTGCTCGCACGGGCGGCCCGGGTAGCTGACAACAGTCCGGGCGGTGGTGTCGGCGGGCCGGGAGGTGGCCTCCGGGTGCACCTCGCCGAAGGCGCCGGCACCGAAGCGGAGGACGGCACCGGGGCCGGCCGGCAGGAACAGCCGGGCCGGGAGACGCTGCTCGCCTATTTCCAGCGCTACTACCTGCACACCGCTCCGGAGGACATCACCGACCGGGACCCGGTCGACGTCTTCGGGGCCGCTTCCTCGCACTACCGTCTCGCCGAGAACCGCCCGCAGGGCACCGCGAACGTCCGGGTGCACACCCCGACCGTCGAGGAGAACGGCTGGACGAGCAGCCACTCCGTCGTCGAGGTCGTCACCGACGACATGCCCTTCCTGGTCGATTCGGTCACCAACGAACTGTCCCGGCAGGGCCGCGGCATCCACCTCGTGATCCATCCGCAGGTCGTCGTCCGCCGCGACGTCGCCGGCAAGCTGATCGAGGTGTTCGCCGACGACCCCGCCAGGAGCCCCGGCGGGAAGCGGTCGGGCGGCCGTAAGGCGGCCGGGGCCGCGCTGCCGCACGACGCGCTCGTCGAGTCCTGGATCCACGTCGAGATCGACCGGGAGACGGACCGCGCGGACCTGAAGCAGATCACCGCCGATCTGCTGCGCGTCCTGTCCGACGTGCGGGAGACCGTCGAGGACTGGGAGAAGATGCGCGACGCCGCCCTGCGGATCGCCGACGACCTCCCGTCGGAGCCGCTCGACGACCTGGGGGACGAGGAGGTCGAGGAGGCCCGTGAGCTGCTGCGCTGGCTCGCAGCCGACCACTTCACCTTCCTCGGGTACCGGGAGTACGAGCTCCGTGACTCCGACGCTCTGACGGCCGTTCCCGGTACCGGTCTCGGCATTCTGCGCTCCGACCCGAAGCACAGCGAGGACGAGGCGCACCCGGTGAGCCCGTCCTTCGACCGGCTGCCCGCCGACGCCAGGGCCAAGGCGAGGGAGCACAAGCTCCTCGTCCTGACGAAGGCGAACAGCAGGGCGACCGTGCACCGCCCCAGCTACCTGGACTACGTCGGGGTGAAGAAGTTCGACGCCGACGGCAACGTCGTGGGCGAGCGGCGCTTCCTCGGACTGTTCTCCTCCGCCGCGTACACCGAGTCGGTGCGCCGGGTGCCCGTGGTGCGCCGCAAGGTCGCCGAGGTGCTGGAGGGTGCGGGCTTCACGCCCAACAGCCACGACGGCCGCGACCTGCTCCAGATCCTGGAGACGTACCCGCGCGACGAGCTCTTTCAGACGCCCGTCGACCAGCTGCGTTCCATCGTCACCTCCGTGCTGTACCTCCAGGAGCGCCGCCGGCTGCGGCTCTACCTGCGGCAGGACGAGTACGGGCGCTACTACTCCGCGCTCGTCTACCTGCCGCGTGACCGCTACACCACCGGCGTGAGGCTCCGCCTGATCGACATCCTCAAGGAGGAACTGGGCGGCACCAGCGTCGACTTCACGGCCTGGAACACGGAGTCGATCCTCTCCCGGCTGCACTTCGTCGTCCGGGTCCCGCCGGGCACCGAGCTGTCGCACCTCACCGACGCGGACGCGGACCGCATCGAGGCGCGCCTCGTCGAGGCCGCCCGCTCCTGGGCCGACGGTTTCCAGGAGGCGCTGAACGCGGAGTGCGGCGAGGAGCGTGCCGCAGAGCTGCTGCGCCGTTACGGACACTCGTTCCCCGAGGGCTACAAGGCGGATCACTCGCCGCGCGCAGCCGTGGCCGACCTGGTCCACCTGGAGGAACTCAAGAGCGAGGGCAAGGACTTCGCGCTCAGCCTGTACGAGCCGGTCGGCGCGGCGCCCGCCGAGCGCCGGTTCAAGATCTACCGGACCGGCGAGCAGGTCTCGCTGTCCGCCGTCCTCCCCGCGCTCCAGCGGCTCGGTGTCGAGGTCGTCGACGAACGCCCGTACGAGCTGCGCTGCGCCGACCGCACGCACGCCTGGATCTACGACTTCGGGCTGCGTCTGCCGAAGAAGACCGCGGGCAGCGGCGACCACCTGGCCGATGACGCCCGGGACCGTTTCCAGGAGGCGTTCGCGGCCATCTGGACGGGCGAGGCGGAGAACGACGGCTTCAACTCCCTGGTCCTGGGCGCCGGTCTCGACTGGCGGCAGGCCATGGTGCTGCGCGCCTACGCGAAGTACCTGCGCCAGGCTGGTTCGACCTTCAGCCAGGACTACATGGAGGACACCCTCCGCAACAACGTCCACACCACCCGGCTGCTGGTCTCCCTCTTCGAGGCCCGGATGTCCCCGGCCCGGCAGAAGGCGGGTACGGAGCTGACGGACGGGCTGCTGGAGGAGCTGGACGGAGCCCTCGACCAGGTCGCCTCGCTGGACGAGGACCGGATCCTGCGGTCCTTCCTCACCGTCATCAAGGCCACGCTGCGGACCAACTACTTCCAGCTGGCCGACGACCACGAGCCGCACGGCTACGTCTCGATGAAGTTCGACCCGCAGGCCATCCCGGACCTCCCGGCACCGCGCCCGGCGTACGAGATCTGGGTCTACTCGCCGCGCGTCGAGGGCGTCCACCTGCGCTTCGGCAAGGTCGCCCGCGGCGGGCTGCGCTGGTCGGACCGGAGGGAGGACTTCCGTACGGAGATCCTCGGCCTGGTCAAGGCGCAGATGGTCAAGAACACCGTGATCGTGCCGGTGGGCGCCAAGGGCGGCTTCGTCGCCAAGCAGCTGCCCGACCCGGCGGTGGACCGTGACGCCTGGCTCGCCGAGGGCATCGCCTGCTACAAGATCTTCATCTCGGCGCTGCTCGACATCACCGACAACATGGTGACGGGTGAGGTCGTGCACCCCGCCGAGGTCGTCCGGCACGACGAGGACGACACCTACCTCGTCGTCGCCGCCGACAAGGGGACCGCGAGCTTCTCCGACATCGCCAACGACGTCGCCGTCGCGTACGGCTTCTGGCTCGGCGACGCCTTCGCCTCCGGAGGCTCGGCCGGTTACGACCACAAGGGCATGGGCATCACGGCCCGCGGTGCCTGGGAGTCCGTGAAGCGGCACTTCCGCGAGCTGGGCCACGACACCCAGACCGAGGACTTCACCGTCGTCGGTGTCGGCGACATGTCCGGTGACGTCTTCGGCAACGGCATGCTGCTCTCCGAGCACATCCGGCTCGTCGCGGCCTTCGACCACCGGCACATCTTCATCGACCCGAATCCGGATGCCGCGACCTCGTTCGCCGAGCGGCGCCGGCTGTTCGACCTGCCGCGCAGCTCCTGGGCGGACTACAACAAGGACCTGCTGTCCGCGGGCGGCGGCATCCACCCGCGTTCCGCCAAGTCGATCCCGGTCAACGCGCACATCCGCGCGGCGCTCGGCATCGACTCGAAGGTCACGAAGATGACGCCCGCCGAGCTGATGCAGAACATCCTCAAGGCGTCGGTCGACCTCGTGTGGAACGGCGGCATCGGTACGTACATCAAGTCGACGGCCGAATCGAACGCCGATGTCGGCGACAAGGCCAACGACTCGATCCGCGTCAACGGGGCGGACCTGCGGGCCCGTGTCGTCGGTGAGGGCGGCAACCTCGGCGCCACCCAGCTCGGCCGGATCGAGTTCGCCCGGGCGGGCGGCCGGATCAACACCGACGCGATCGACAACAGCGCCGGTGTGGACACCTCCGACCACGAGGTGAACATCAAGATCCTGCTCAACGGTCTGGTCCGGGACGGCGACATGACCGTCAAGCAGCGCAACAAGGTGCTCGCGGAGATGACCGACGAGGTCGGACAGCTCGTCCTGCGCAACAACTACGCGCAGAACGTCGCGCTCTCCAACGCCTGCGCCCAGGCGCCGTCACTCCTCCACGCCCACCAGCGCTTCATGCGCCGGCTCGGCCGCGAGGGGCACCTGGACCGTGCGCTGGAGTTCCTCCCGAACGACCGCCAGATCCGTGAGCTGCTGAACCACGGCAAGGGCCTCAGCCAGCCCGAGCTGGCCGTGCTGCTCGCCTACACCAAGATCACGGCAGCGGAGGAGCTGATCTCCACCAGCCTGCCGGACGACGCGCATCTGCAGGAGTTGGTGCACGCCTACTTCCCGAAGCAGCTGAGCGAGCGGTTCCCCGAGGCGGTCGACGGGCACGCCCTGCGCCGCGAGATCATCACGACGGTGCTCGTCAACGACACGGTGAACACGGGTGGTTCGACGTTCCTGCACCGGCTGCGGGAGGAGACGGGCGCCTCCCTGGAGGAGATCGTGCGGGCCCAGTTCGCCGCCCGCGAGATCTTCGGCCTCTCCAAGGTGTGGGACGCCGTGGAGGCGCTCGACAACACGGTGGCCGCGGATGTGCAGACCCGGCTCCGGCTGCACTCGCGCCGGCTCGTCGAGCGGGGCTCGCGCTGGCTGCTCGGCAACCGGCCGCAGCCGGTCGGGATCGCGGAGACCATCGAGTTCTTCCGCGACGGGGTCGAACGCGTCTGGAACGAGCTGCCCAAGCTGCTCAGGGGCGCCGACATCGAGTGGTACCAGTCGATCCTCGACGAGCTCACCTCGGCCGGCGTCCCCGACGAGCTGGCGGGGCGGGTGGCGGGCTTCTCGTCGGCCTTCCCGGCGCTGGACATCGTGGCGATCGCGGACCGTACGGACAAGGACCCGCTGGCCGTCGCCGAGGTGTACTACGACCTCGCCGACCGGCTGGGGATCACCCAGCTGATGGACCGGATCATCGAGCTGCCGCGGGCCGACCGCTGGCAGTCCATGGCCCGCGCCTCCATCCGCGAGGACCTGTACGCCGCGCACGCCGCGCTGACGTCGGACGTGCTGTCCGTCGGTAACGGCACGTCTTCGCCCGAGCAGCGCTTCAAGGCCTGGGAGGAGAAGAACGCGGCGATCCTGGCGCGTTCGCGTTCCACACTGGAGGAGATCCGGAGCTCGGACTCCTTCGACCTGGCGAACCTGTCGGTGGCCATGCGGACGATGCGGACCCTGCTGCGTACGCACGCCTGACCCGACGCGGCCGAGCGAGCCGCGACAGCACAGAGCCGTCCGCCGGACGGGCCGACCGGGCCCGTCCGGCGGACGGCTCTCACCGCGTCACTTCTTGGGGTTCTTGGCCTTCGCGGGCCCGGTGAACTCCTCGTACGCGGCCACGACCTCCTTGGCAGGGCCGTCCATCCGCAGGGTGCCCGCCTCCAGCCATATCGCCCGGTCACAGGTGTCGGTGATCGACCTGTTGCTGTGGCTGACCAGGAACACCGTGCCGGCCTCCTCACGGAGCTCCATGATCCGGTCCTTGCTGCGCCGCTGGAACTTCGCGTCGCCCGTGGACAGCGCCTCGTCGATCAGCAGGACGTCATGGCTCTTGGCGGCCGCGATGGAGAAGCGCAGCCTGGCCCCCATGCCGGAGGAGTAGGTGCGCATGGGCAGGGTGATGAAGTCGCCCTTCTCGTTGATGCCGGAGAAGTCGACGATGTCCTGGTAGCGCTCGCGGATCTGTTCGCGCGTCATGCCCATGGCGAGGCCGCCGAGCACCACGTTCCGCTCCCCGGTGAGGTCGCTCATCAGGGCGGCGTTCACGCCGAGCAGCGAGGGCTGGCCCTGGGTGTGGACCCGGCCCTTCGACGGGGGCAGCAGCCCCGCGATCGCCTTGAGGAGCGTCGACTTCCCGGAGCCGTTGGAGCCGATCAGGCCGATGGCCTCGCCCTTGTACGCGGCGAAGCTGACGCCCTTCACGGCGTGCACCTGGCGTGCGCCCCGTGGCTGTCGGCGGGACACGATCCGGTTCAGGGCGGAGGTGGCGCTGCCCCTGCCGGTGCGGGCGCCGTTGACCGTGTAGGTGATGTGGACGTCGTCGACGACGACGGTGGGTACACGCATGTCGGGGGTGTCAGCCACGTCCGTACCGCTCCTCGGCCTTCCAGAAGTACACGAATCCGCCGATGCCGCAGACGAGCGCCCAGCCCGTCGCGACGGCCCACACGTGCGGGGGCAGCTGCGCGCCGGTGAAGCTGTCGATCAGGGCGTAGCGCACCAGGTCGATGTAGACGGCTGCCGGGTTGCACTCCAGCGCCAGCAGGACCAGGCGGGGCACCCGGTCGGTGGTGAGGAGGGTGTCGAGGCTCCACATGACGCCCGAGGCGTACATCCAGGTGCGCAGGACGAAGGGGGTCAGCTGGGCGATGTCGGGGGTCTTGGCGGCCAGCCGGGCCATGACCATCGAGATGCCGGTGTTGAACAGGGCCTGCAGGGCGAGCGCGGGGATCGCCAGCAGCCAGGACGGCCTCGGGTACTGGCCGAACACGAGGAGGATCAGGAACAGCGCGCCCAGGGAGAACATCAGTTGCTGGAGCTGCTGGATGGCCAGCGCGATCGGCAGGGACGCGCGGGGGAAGTGCAGGGCCCGGACGAGTCCGGTGTTGCCGCTGATGGCCCGGGTGCCGGCCGTGATGGAGCTGGCGGTGAAGGTCCAGATGAAGACCCCGGTGACGAGGAAGGGCACGTAGTCGGGGACTCCGTGCTTGGTGTTCATCAGGACGCCGAAGATGAAGTAGTAGACCGTCGCGTTGAGTAGCGGGGTCATGATCTGCCAGATCTGGCCGAGCTTCGCCTGGCTGTACTGCGCGGTCAGCTTGGCCGTGGCGAAGGCGGTGATGAAGTGCCTGCGCCCCCAGAGCTGCCGCACGTACGCACCGAGCGTGGGCCGGGCCCCGCTGACCGTCAGCCCGTGCCGGGCCGCGAGCGCGGCCAGCTCGCCTGGTTCGTACGAGGGGAGGAGGGCGGGAGATGCGGTGTCCACCGGGGCCGGCGGGGCTGCTGTCTGGCTCACCACGGTCGCTTTCGACGGGAGGCGGGGGGATCGGGGCGAACGGGCCGTCCGGATGGGACGGCACCGTATCGTCGCAACGCTGACAGTAGGACGTTTGTGCGTCGCAACGCAACCGTTTCGTCGTTACGGTCTATCATTCGGGCCATGACCACCGAACGGCGAACCGGGCGCCGCACCCCGGCAGGTGCCGCGGTGCTGCGGGAGGACGTGACCGACGCGATCCGCGGCGCCGTCTTCGAGGAGCTGGCCGCCGTGGGTTTCGCGCGGATGTCGATCGAGGGCATCGCCCGGCGCGCGGGGGTGGGCAAGACGGCCGTGTACCGCCGCTGGAAGTCCAAGCTGCACCTCGTCCTGGACCTGGTCGCGGCCGTCGCGGCGCAGGGCATGCCGGCCCCGGCGACCGGGTCGCTGTACGGGGATGTGCGCGCCGTCCTCGAACTGGCGGCGTACGCCCTGCGCCACCCCGTCGCCTCGCAGGTGATCCCCGACCTGCTGGTCGAGGCGGCCCGCAACCCGGAGATCTCCGAAGCCATCAAGGCCGCCCTGCTGGATCAGCAGCAGGGGGTGGCCGCCGTGGTCGTACGGGCGGCGGTGGCGCGCGGCGAGCTGCCCGAGGGCAGTGACCCCGACCGTGCGCTGGACCTCATCGTCGGACCGCTGTACTGGCGCCTCGTCGTGGTCCGCGGCGATCTCCCCAAGGGGTACCTGGACGACCTCGCGGCCTCGGCGGTCCGGGCGCTCAAGGCCTGACGGGGCCCGGGGACAGCAGCCGGTCAACGACGCGGCGGGCCGCTCCGCCGTCGGCGGGACCGCAGTGGTCCCGCCGGAAGCTCTCGTACGCCTCCGCGTGCAGCTCCCTCGACGCCGGTGTGCCTCGCAGGGCCTGCGCCACCTCATCGGTGGTGACGAGCAGCGGTCCCGGGGCGCGGGTCTCGAAGTCCAGGCAGAAGCCGCGCACGGTGTCCCTGTAGTGCTCCAGGTCGTACGTGTGGAAGAGCATCGGGCGGCCGGTGTGCGCGAATCCGAACATGAGGCCCGAGTAGTCGGTGACCAGGACGTCGGCGATCAGCAGGAGTTCGGTGGCGTCCGGGTGCGCCGACGCGTCGCGCAGGGCGGGGTGCACCGGCACGCTGCCGGTCACCAGGGGGTGCCTGCGCACCAGCACGGTGGTGCGGCCGTCCAGGGACCGGGCCAGTGCGGGCAGGTCGAGCGCCGGGTCCCAGCGGTACAGCGGGTCGGATCCGCCGGTCCCGGCGGACGGCGGGTGCGCGAGGTGATCACGGTACGTCGGCGCGTACAGCACCACGCGGTGGCCGTCCGGGATGCCAAGCCCACGGCGTACCCGCTCGGCCGTCTTCTCCCGGCCGGGTGCGGACAGCAGGTCGTCGGCCGGGCAGCCCGCCTCCAGCACCTCGCCGCGGTAGGCCAGCGCGCGGCGGAGGAGCGGGGTGGCGAAGGCGCTGGGGGAGAGCAGCAGCGACCACTGGGCGGAGCGGTGCGCGAGGGTGGCGAGGTCCTGGTGATCGGCGTACAGGGTCCCGGTCAGGTCCAGACCGAACCGGCCGAGCGGGGAGCCGTGCCAGGTCTGTACGACGGTCTGGTCCGGCCGGCGCTCGAACCAGACGGGCAGCTGCCCGGCAGCGACGATCCGGCGGGCCCGCGCCAGCGCCTCGTACCAGGCGGTGCTGTGCGCCACGACGGGGACGGCGGTGGGCGGGACACGGGTCGTGGCGCCCTCGGACCCGTCGGTGACCCAGAGGTGCTCGACCTCCGTGCTCCGGCGCACGAGCTCGGCGTGCACGGCGCGCGGGGAGCCCTCACCGGTGTAGAGCACCGCGTCCCGGAGCGGCAGCCGGCGCTGCGCCGGGTAGTGCGCCGTCCGGAGCCGGCCCTGGCGGTACGCGCTCCGCTCGGTGTCGTCGAGCGGAGGCGCGCTGTGCACGGTCAGCCGGTCACCGTGACGGCGGTCGAGGCGGAAGCGGGCGCCGACGGTGCTCCCCGCGCTCATCGGCAGGGCGGCGGCGAGCGCCGTGCCGACGCGCACCGGGCGGCCGTCCAGGAGCACCTCCCAGTCGCCGTCACGGGGAGGCCGGGCGAGCACGGCCGCGAAGCGGTCGGCCTGACGTACGACAGGGAGTGGCAGCGTCTCGCCGAGGGTGCTGTGCCGCAGCACGAGTGCGCCGGACCCCGCCCCCTCGATCCGCAGCCCGCCGTCCGGTGCGGGCCTCGCGCGGTCCACGAGCGGTTCGCCGGAGACGTCCACCACCAGTCGGCCCCCGGCGTCCGCGAAGGCGGGCGGCGGCAGCTCCGGGGACGCGGCGAGCGGTACGCGGACACCGTCGGCCAGGAGCGAGGCCCGCCACCGGGCCCCGGGACCGTGCGCGGAGGCGGGCGTGGCGAGCGCGGCGAGCGGGATCCGGGTGCCGAAGCCGTCCCCGCCGTCGCAGCGCACCGGGCAGACGTGCTCCTCGGCCCCGTCACGGCTCAGCACGAGGGCCGTCGGCCGGGCGGCGTCCCCGTACAGCCGGCCGGTCAGCTCCAGGGAGTCCGGCCCGAGGTCGTGGCCGGTGGCCACCGCGGGCAGCCGGGTCACGGTCAGTCGCAGCCTGCCGTCCTGGTAGCCGAGCACCGCGCGCAGCCCTTCGCCCAGGTCGTGGACCAGCGGCTGCGAGGCCGCGGCCTCCACGGCGCGCAGCGCGGCCCGTCGTACGACGCCGTGTCCGGCCACCACCACGCCCACCAGCCAGGCGCCCGGACCCAGCCGCTCCGGGTCGAGGACCATCTCGAAGCCCGCGTAGCCGTAGTCGTGCAGCTCCTGGCCGGAGTCCACGGTGGCGCGGTCCGTCCGGACCGTGCGCACCGGCACGGCCCGCGGCCGTCCGCCGGCCGCCTCCCGCACCAGGCCGGCCTTCAGCGAGTGCCGGGCCGCCCGCGCCGGGAGGTTGCGGATGTACGCGTATCCGCGCAGCCGCAGCCTGCCGTCCTCGCCCCACGACGCCTCCACCAGCCGTGCCACGGCGGGCAGGTCACCCTTGCCGAGCCGCACCCCGGGGCCCGCCACGACGCCGGGGTGCACGGCGCGCCGCCGGCCCGGGGGGCCCGCGACGGTGAACGTGCCCGTCCCGTTGGCCCGTTCGAACTTCAGCAGGGCCAGCAGTTCACCGGCCCTGCGCTCGCGCACCAGCTGCCAGCGGACGCGCGCCTCGGCCGGGAGCCCGGCCAGGGCCGCGTCGCCCACCCGGTCGAGGAAGGCGCCCGCGTCCGCCATGAACGCCGAGCGGTAGTCGGGCCCGCCCATGGGCAGCCCCTCCAGGAAGTACACGAAGTCGTCGCGCAGGCACGAGGTGTCGTAGCGCGGTCGCTGCGCGGCGTCACGGTCCGCGAGGAAGGCGCTGACCTGTTCACAGGCCGCGATCCGGTCCCGCACCCCCCGTACGTCCGTACGCCGCCGGGTGATCGATCCCTCCCGCACCCGCCAGTGGTAGACGTGTCCGTGCAGCACGTCCACCGACTCGGCCAGGTAGTGCGCCGGGATCATCACCGGCGTGTCCTCGTAGAGCTTGCCCACGGGGAAGGTGAAGGCGTGCCGGTCCCAGAAGGAGCGCCGGAACACCTTGTTCCAGGCGACCCGGTCGGCCAGCAGCCGGGGGTCGCGGGTGATGTGCGTGCGGAGCCGGTCGGAGGTCAGCCAGCGGTACTGCCAGGCCTGCCGCCTTCCCCGCTCGTCGACACGCCACACATTGCCCGTCACCAGGTCCGATCCGGTCGACTCCAGGGACGCCAGCATCCGTTCGTACGCGTCCGGGACCACCACGTCGTCGCTGTCGGCGAACGCCAGGTACGGGACACCGGCCGTGGTGTGGGCGACCCCCGTGTTGCGGGCCGCGCTCAGGCCCGCGTTGGCCTGGTGGACACAGCGGAAGCGGTCGTCCCGGGCGGCGAACTCGTCGGCGATCCTGCCGCTCCCGTCCGTCGAGCCGTCGTCGACGAGCACCACCTCGATGTCCTTCAGGGACTGTCCCGCCAGCGAGGCCAGGCACTCCTCCAGATAGTCCTCGACGTTGTGCACCGGGACGACGACGCTGAGGAGTGGCTTCATGGACGGCTCAACCCGGGGGAGCGCCACGGGTCACGCCGCCGACCCGAACGGGTGAAGACTCCTGGGGTGGGCGGCACGGTCACCGTTACGCTCGGCTGCCATGCTCCTCAGTGTCGTCGTGTCCGCCCACCGCGTTCAGGGGTACCTGAGGGCGGCCCTGGAGTCCGTGACCGAGCAGCGGCGGCCACCGCCGGAGGACGGCCCGGCGGACCTGGAGCTGATCGTCGTCGGCGCGTCGGACGACGGGCCGGAGCTCGCCGTCGCGGGGGAGTGCGCCGCGCGCGACCCCCGGGTGCGCGTGCTCGTGCACGACGGCCCCTGGGACCCGGGCGCGGCCCGCAACGCCGGTGCGGCGGCGGCGCGTGGGACCTATCTGCTCTTCCTCGACGGGGACGACCTGCTCCTCCCCCGGGCGTTCGCGGAGATCTCCGTACGGCTGTCGGAGGGCCGGCCCGATGTGCTGTGCCTGGGCCATGACCAGGTCGACTGGTGGGGCACGGTCCGGCCGGGTGACACCCTGCCGGCCGCGCGGAACCAGCTGCTCCGCCGCGCCTTCCGGGACGCCCACCGGCTCCGCTTCACCGAAGGCCCGTACGGCGACGTCGTGCCCGTCCACCGCGCGGCATTCCTCGCCTCCGACGCGGGCACCCTGGCCTCGCTCGACCGCGTCTGCGTACGCCACCGGCTGCGCCGCTCCGGCACGTCCGCCACGGCGCCGGGCCGCACGCACTTCGCCGTCGTCGACGCGTACGAGCGGCTGGCCGCCGGGACCGGTGGTGATCCGAGGGTCGCCGCCGTGCGCACCGCGCACCTGACGGCCGTGCTCGGCGACCCAAACCGGATCGCCCCGGGCGACCGCGCCGCCTTCTTCCGTGCGGCGGGGCTTCCCGGCCGGTACGCCACGCACCGGATCAGGGAGGCCGTCCGCGCCGCGCGCACCCGGGCGCGTGCCGTCGCGCGCGCGGGCAGGAGGTCGCTGCGCGCCCGCGTGATGCGGGCGGTGTACCGCGTCGACCTGCGCCGGCCTCTGGATCCCCGTCTCGCGGTCTACGGGGCCTACTGGAACAGGGGCGTCGCCTGCAATCCGGCGGCCGTCCACGCCAAGGCCCGCGAGCTGGTCCCGCACATCCGGGGCGTCTGGGCCGTCTCCTCCCGGCACCGCGACCGGATGCCGGCCGGTGTGCCGTACGTCATCGAGGGTTCCCGCGCCTACTGGCGGGCCATGGCCACCGCGACGTACCTCGTCAACAACTCGAGCTTTCCCGGCGGCTTCACCAAACGGCCCGGCCAGATCTATCTGCAGACCCATCACGGCACCCCGCTGAAGACGATGGGCCTGGACCAGCTCCCCTACCCCGCCCTCACCAACGGTGTCAGTCTCGAACGCGTCGTCGCGCACGCCGACCAGTGGGACTTCAGCCTCTCCGCCAATCCGCACAGCAGCGAGGTCTGGGACCGGGTCTACCCCTCCTCGTACGAGCAACTCCCGTACGGCTACCCGCGCAACGACATCCTGTGCACCGCCACCCCGGAGCGGACCGACAAGATCCGCGCGGAGCTCTCCATCGCACCCGGGGCGACCGTGGTGCTGTACGCGCCGACCCACCGCGACTATCGCAGGGGTTTCCTGCCCCGGCTCGACCTGGAGCGCCTCACCGGCGACCTGGGCCCGGACTGGGTGCTGCTGATGCGCGCCCACTACTTCTACGGGCGTTCGGCGGGGTCGGCGGCGGGGGGCCGGATCGTCGACGTCACCGGCCACCCCGTCGTCGAGGAACTCTTCCTGGCCGCGGACGCGTTGATCACCGACTACTCGTCCCTGATGTTCGACTACGCGTGCCTGGACCGCCCGATCGTCGTCTACGCACCGGACTGGGAGGCCTACCGCGCCTCCCGCGGCACCTACTTCGACCTGCTGTCCGGCCGCCCCGGCGACACCCCCGGCGCGGTCGCCACCACGGAGGACGGACTGCGCGAGGTGCTGCTGAGCGGCGCCTGGAGGTCCCCGGAGGCCGACGCGCTGCGCGCCGCCTTCCGCAGCCGCTTCTGCCCGTACGACGACGGGAACGCGGCGGAGCGCGTGGTGCGGCGGGTCTTCCCGGTGCCGTCCGACTGAACCGGAGCGCGTGTCACCCGTACGGGGCGAGCCCTCCGCACCCCGCCGTCGTTGTGCTCAACAGCGCACACGGCAACGTCGGGAGAAGCTCATGCACCGGTCGGCCTACGAGCAGATGCAGCTCTGTGTCGAGGAGTACCTGCCCAGGACCCGCAGGCACCGTGTCGTGGACCTCGGCTCGCGGATCTCGGGCAAGCAGACCCGCACCCACCGCGGGCTGCTGGCGGACCACGACATCGACTACGTCGGGGTCGACGTCCTCGACGGCCCCAATGTCGACGCGGTCATGACCAGGCCCTACCGGATCCCCGTGAAGTCGCGCAGCGCCGATGTGGTGCTTTCCGGGCAGGCGTTCGAGCACATCCCCTTCTTCTGGGTGTCGATGATGGAGATCGCCCGGGTGCTCAGGCCCGGCGGTTACGCCTTCATCACCGCGCCCTCGCGCGGCCACGCCCACGACGCGCAGGACTGCTGGCGCTACTACCCGGACGGTTTCCGGGCGATGGCCGCCCACTCCCGCCTCGAACTCCGCGAGGCGTACACGGACTTCCCGCCGGCCAAGGGCATCTGGCACGACTACGCCTCCATCGACGCCAAGGCCGCCTACTGGGGCGACTCGGTGGGCGTCTTCCGCAAGCCGCAGCCCCATCGGCGGCCGGTGACACGGCTGAAGAACACGCTGGCCGACCTCGCCGTGCGGGAGACGGCGGTGTGGTGGGCCAACCGGGCCGGTGGAGTGGACCGGGTGCCGCTGCCGCGCCCACTGGACGGCAGGGGCCGGTGCGGGCGGCCGGACAGTCGTACGGTCGCATCAACCAAAGGTTGACGAAAGATGACATGAGCCACAAAGCGCGCGTACTGTCCGGCCCCATGGCTTGGCGCAACGCCGTCAACGGCGTCCTTCAGCAACTCACCGGGTACCAGCTCAGGCGCGCGGCTCTGCCCGCCCCCCGCTCGGCCCCCGCGGAGCCGCCGGCGGTGACGAAGAACGTGGCGGAGAAGAACGCGGCGCCGAAGCCGGCCGCGGCGAAGACCCCGCAGTTCCCCGCCGATTACGACGACGAGGCGAAGGACGTCATCCGCGCGGTCAAGCCGTACACGATGACCTCCCCGGAGCGGCTCAACGCCTTCGTCCTCGCGACCCGGTACGTCGTCAGGCACGGCATCCCGGGGGACATCGTCGAGTGCGGTGTCTGGCGCGGCGGTTCCATGCAGGCCTGCGCCAGGACGCTGCTGTCGCTCGGTGAGACGGACCGCGAGCTCCACCTCTTCGACACGTACGAGGGGATGACGCCGCCCACCGCCGAGGACCTCCGGCGGGACGGCAGGCCGGCCCAGGAACTGCTGGACGCACAGGGCAAGGACCGCCCCATCTGGGCTGTGGCCTCCCTGGAGGACGTACAGGCGGGGTTCGAACAGGTGCCGTACCCGAAGGACCGCATCCACTACGTGCGGGGCAAGGTCGAGGACACCGTCCCGGAACAGGCACCGGAGCGGATCTCCATCCTCCGCCTGGACACCGACTGGTACGCGTCGACCAAGCACGAGCTCCAGCACCTGTACGGGCGGCTGGTGAGCGGCGGGGTGCTGCTGATCGACGACTACGGCTACTGGCAGGGCTCGCGCCAGGCCGTGGACGAGTTCCTGGAGGAGACCGGCGAGCGACTCCTGCTGCTGCGCATGGACGAGGGCCGCATCGCCGTCAAACCCTGATGCGCAGTGCCCCGCCGCGAGCCCCGTGCCTCCCCGGCACGGGGCTCGTTCCATACAGAGGAAGTCCGTTCGTCCGTCCGGAAGGATCGTGCGCAGCGCCATGGCACCCCGTCTCACCGTCGTCGTCCCGCTCTACAACGTCGAGGAGTACCTCGGAGCCTGCCTCGACTCGCTCGCCGGGCAGACCATGGCCGACCTGGAAGTCGTCATGGTCGACGACGGCTCGACGGACGGCAGCGCCGATGTGGCGATGGAGTTCTCCCGGCGCGACCCGCGCTTCCGGCTGATCCGGCAGAAGAACGCCGGGCTCGGGGCCGCACGCAACGCAGGTGCCGCACAGGCCCATCCGGACGCCGGGTTCCTGGCGTTCGTCGACAGCGACGACGTCGTACCGCCGGGTGCCTTCGCCAGGATGCTCCGCGAACTCGACGCGTCGGGCTCCGACTTCGCGACCGGCAACGTCCACAGGCTCCGGGCGAACGGGGTGCTCGAACAGTCCCCGATGTTCCGCAGGCCGATGGAGAAGGCCCGCCGGGCCACCCATGTCACCCGGGACTGGATCCTGCTGGGCGACCGCATCGCGTGCAACAAGGTGTTCCGCAGGGCCTTCTGGGACCTGCACGCCTTCGCCTTCCCGACGGGTGTCCTGTACGAGGACATCTCCGTGGTCCTGCCGGCCCACTTCCTGGCCCGCAGCGTCGACGTCGTGGAGGAGCCGGTCTACCACTGGCGTGACCGCGACGGCTCGATCACCTCCCGGCGTGCCGTGGCGCGCGGCATCCGCGACCGGGTCACCGCCGTGACCACGGTCAGCCGGTTCCTCGCGGACCGGGAGATGACGGAGGCGAAGCGGCGCTACGACGCGCACGCCCTCTCCGGTGACCTGTGGCTGTTCATCGAGGCGCTGCCGGACGGCGACGAGGACTTCCACGAGGCCTTCCTCACCCACGCCAACGCCTTCGCCGACACCGTCGAACCGGCCGTCCTCGACGGGCTGCCCCTCCATCTGCGGGTCAAGTGGCAGCTCATCCGGGAGCGCAGGACGGAGGAGCTGCTCGCGCTCCTGGCTCATGAGTCCACCGACCGTGACACCTTCCACGTGAGGGGACGGCTGCGGCCCCGGGCCGCGTACCCGGGTGTCGCCGCCCCCCTCCCGCGCAAGGTCACCGCACTCACCGCCGAGGACCTCCCCGTCCACGCCCACCTCACGGAGGCCGTGTGGCGGGACGGGTTGCTGCACCTCAAGGGGTACGCGTACGTCCGCAACGCCCCCGGCGGATCCGCCGGGACCGGCTGGCTGAGGTCGGGCCGTCGGCTGATCCCGCTCCGGCTGCGCAGGACGGTGACGGACGAGGCGACGGCAGGATCGGCCGGCTCGCTGCACCACTACGAACGGTCCGGCTTCGAGACCGTCGTCGACCCGCGCCGGCTCGTCACCCGGGGCACGGCGCGGGGCGCCCGCACCCTGTGGAAGCTGGAGTCCTTCGTCGTCGGCGCGGGACGGCCACGCCGGGGGCCGATGCGGCTGCTCGGCAATCCGGCCCCGCCCGCCGTGCGGTACGTCGACGAGCGCACCCGGGTCGTCCCGCTGCTCGCCGGGAACAAGCTGGAGCTGCGCGCCGAGCGGGTCGACGCGGTGCTCGCCGGTCACGCGCCGACCGGCGACGCGATCCGGATCGCGGTGCGGTGGCTGGGCGGGGACGCGCCGACGGCTCTGCGGATCCAGGAGTGGCGCACGAAGGAGAACCGCGAGTTCCCCCTGACGGCGGACGAGGACGCGGCAGGGGGAGCGGACGGCCGCACCCTCGTCGCCGAGGTGCCGCTGGTGACCTTCCGGGGCTCCGACGGCGACTGGGGTGTCCAACTGGTCGCCGGCTCACGCCGGCCGGCGGTCGCCGCCCGCCCGGAGACCGACGCCGCGCGGTATCCGCTGCCCGGCGGCCGTGAGGTCTACGCCGCCGCCAACCCCTCCGGGGACCTGGTGCTCACCGACCGTGAGGTGCGGCCCGTCGTCACCTCGGTGTCGTGGACGGACGACAGAGGCCTGGCCCTGGAGGGGACCTTCCCGGCCGTCCAGGACCGGCCGGTCGAGCTGGTCCTGCGCCACAGCGGCCACCAGGAGGAGAAGACCTTCGCCGTGGAGCGCACGGGCACCGGCTTCCGCGCGGTGCTGTGCCCCGGGGCCGTCGACGGGGCCGGAGGGACGCTGCCGCTCGCCGAGGGCCGGTGGTACCCCTTCCTCCGGGGGCGGGGCGAGACCGACCCGGAGCGCTGCGTCCCCCTGCGCGTGGTGCACCAGCTGCACGCGGGCCTCCCGACGGGACGCGAGGCGGGAGGGCGCGCCTTCACCCTGGAGCGGCGCTTCCACGACCGGCTCGTCCTGCGGTCCGCCAGCGCCCTGGCCCCCGGGGAGCGGGGCGCGTACGGGCAGCGCCGGCTGCGTGAGCGGTATGCGGGCCTCCGGGGCCGGGAGCTGTGGGACACCGTCCTGTACTCCAGCTTCGACGGACGCCAGTACTCGGACTCGCCCCGCGCCGTCCACGAGGAGCTGGCCGGGCGCGGCACCGCGGTCGAGCACCTCTGGGTGGTGCGGGACCAGCAGGCAGCCGTGCCGACCGGGGTCCGCGCCGTGGCCCTGCACAGCACCGAGTGGTACGAGGCCCTGGCCCGCAGCCGGTGGATCGTCACCAACACCCAGCTGCCCGAGTGGTTCGAGCGGTCCGAGGGGCAGTGCGTCGTCCAGACCTGGCACGGCACCCCGCTCAAGCGCATCGGCCGCGACCTGGCGGGCACCGCGTTCGCGGACACCGCGTACATGGACTCGATGCCCCGGCGGGCCGCCCAGTGGAGCGTGCTCGTCTCGCCGAACACCTTCTCCACGCCCATCCTGCGCCGCGCGTTCGGGCACACGGGCGAGGTGCTCGAATGCGGCTACCCGCGCAACGACCTGCTGTACGCCCCCGACCGGGCGAAGGTCGCCGAGACCGTCCGGCGGTCGCTCGGCGTCCCCGACGGCAAGCGGGTCGTCCTGTACGCCCCGACCTGGCGCGAGGACCTGCCCAAGCGGAGCGGACTGTACGGGCTGGACCTCCAACTCGACCTGCGACAGGCGCGCAAGGCGCTCGGTGACGACCACGTCCTGCTGGTGCGCCGCCACTACCTGGTCGGCGGGAGCATCCCGGAGAGCGACTTCGTCCGGGACGTGTCGCGCCATCCCGACGTCGGCGAACTGATGCTGATCAGCGATGTGCTGGTCACGGACTACTCGTCCCTGATGTTCGACTTCGCGCAGACGGGACGGCCCATGCTCTTCCACACCTACGACCTGGAGCACTACCGCGACACCCTCCGCGGCTTCTGCTTCGACTTCGAGAACCGGGCACCCGGCCCTCTGATCACCGATTCGGCCGCCGTCATCGAGGCGCTGCGCGATCCGGAGACCGCGACGGCGGGCCACCGCGAGGCGTACGCCGCCTTCCGTGAGGCGTTCTGCGACGTCGACGACGGGACGGCGGCGGCCCGGGTCGTGGACCGGATGCTGCGGGGGGTGCGGTCATGAGCACGTTCGACTTCAGCTGTGTGGTCACCGCCGCGGAGGGCGGCGAGGACGCGCTGACGGCGTCCGTGGAGTCCGTGCTCGACCAGAGTCTTCGTGCCGTCGAAGCCCTCGTCGTCCTGCCCGCCGCGGCACCCGCCGTCCTGCGGGAGACGGCGGGAGCGCTCGCCCGGCGCTCCGCGGACCGCGTCCGGGTCCTTGATCTCCCCGAGGTCCTCGCCCCGGGCCGGGACACCGTCGCGGTGCTGCGCAACGCCGGCCTGGACGCGGCGCGCGGCACGTACGTCCTCGTCCTCGACACCGGCGAGCGCCTCCAGCGGCACGCCTGCCGCAACCTCTGGGAAGCCGGGTCGCGGACCCGCGCCGACCTGGTCGCCGGACGCTGGAGCCGGTTGACCGGGAACGGGTCCAAGGAACGGGAACCGGCCTGGCAGCAGCCGCTCTTCCTCCGTTCCCGCACGGTCCGCCGCTTCGACGAGGCGCCCGAACTCGCGGTGCACGACGCCCTGGTGACCGGATTCTGCCTGCGCCGCGCGGCGGTGGAGCGACACGCGCTGCGCTACGACGAGGACCTCACCCACAGCGGGATCCTGTTCGGCCTCCTGGCGGCGGCCGTGGTCGGCCGGATCGCACTCGTGCGCCGTCGGATCGTCTCCGGGCGGGCCGTGCCGGACGCCGGGCGTGACCTCGCCGGGCTGGTGGAGGCGCACCGGCGCGTGGGCCACGTGCTGGTGGCCCAAGGGCTGACGGAGCTGCGCGAGCAGCGGGACCGTGCCTTCCCGCTGGATCATCTCGTGCCGCTGGTGCGCACCTTCCCCGAGCGGCCCGCCGCCGAACGCGAGCGCATCGCGGCGACGGCGGCCCGGGTCCTGCCCGGCTGCGTGCCGGAACCGGCCCTGCTCAGCCTCCCGCCCGTCGAGCGGGTGGGGGTCCGGCTGCTGGAGCGGGGCAGCGCGGACGCGGTACTCACGGCGGCGTACGCGCTGCGCAGGAGGGGTGTCGTGGCGGCGCCCCTCATGACGGCGGACGACGGGCGGGTGTACTGGCCCGGCGGTCCCGACCCCGTGCTGGACGTCACCGAACTGGGCCACAGGTACCGCACGTTCGGCGAGCTGAAGCTGATGAACAGGCTCACCCGCTACGAGGCCGACGGCCGCTGGGTCCTGCTCGCGGGCCGCCTCGTCCTGCCCGCCCACACCGGGCCCGACTCGGACGGCCCCCTCACGGCCCACCTGGAGTTCCGCGTACGCGACGGCTCCCGCGCCTTCCACGCCCCGGTCGACGTGGTGCGGCCCGACGCCACCGGGATCAGCTGGTCGGCCCGAGCCGAGCTCACCCGGCTGCTGCGTCCCCTCGGACCCCGCGACACCGTGTGGGACGTGCGGCTGGTGGTGGAGGACGGCAGGACCCGCTCGGTGAGCGACCTCTTCGCCCCCCACGACCTCGTCGGCCCGGGAGACCGTTCACCGGCGCTGCCCCGGCTGGGCAGGGTGGCCGGGGACACCTGGCAGCCCTACGTCACGCTCCGGGACCACCTGGCGCTCCGGCTCGAAGCCCGCCGCAGGCCCGCCCGCACGGCCCGTCGGCTGGTCCACTACGCCACCCACTTCCGTCCCGCCCGCCGGGCCAAACTCCTGCTGAGGGCCGTGCGCAAGCGCCGGGACCGGCTGCACAGCAGGGGCTTCAAGGTCTCCGTCTACCGCTCCTGGCTGCTCCGACTGCCCGTGCGCAAGGGCTCCGTGGTCTTCGAGAGCCACATGGGCAGCTGCTACGGCGACAGCCCCCGGGCGGTCCACGAGGAGGTGCGCGCCCGGGGACTCCCGCTGCGCTGCGTCTGGTCGTACGCCGATTCCCCGGCCGGTTTCCCGACGGACGCCACGCTCGTGCGCCGCTGGTCCTGGCGCTATCTGTGGGCCCTGGCCCGCGCGGAGTACTGGGTCGACAACCAGGGTTTCCCGCTCCACCTCGACAAGCCCTCCGGCACGACGTACCTGCAGACCTGGCACGGATCGGCGTACAAGCGCATGGGTTTCGACGAGACCCGGGTCCGCCTGCAGAACGCCCCGCAGCGGGAACGGCTCCAGCGGGCCGTGGGGCGCTTCGACCACTTCCTCGTACGCTCCGAGCACGACGAACGCACCCTGGCCCGCGCCTACCGGCTGCCCGAGGAGACCCTGCTGCGCACCGGCTACCCGCGCAACGACGCCCTTGCGGTCGCGCGCGCCCGGGACGAGACCGAGGGGCGGCTGCCCCGCGCGGCACTGGACCTGCCCGACCACCGCAAGGTCGTGCTGTACGCGCCGACCTTCCGGGGCGGGCCCGGCAGGCGGAAGCGGCAGCGGCTCCTGTTCGACGCGGCGCGCTTCGCGGAACGCTTCGGCGACACGTACACACTGCTGGTGCGGGCGCACTACCTGGAGACGGCGAGCCTGCCCGTCTGCCCGCCGGGGACGGTCGTGGACGTCTCGCGCCATCACGACGTCAGCGAACTGCTCGCACTCGCCGACGTCCTGGTCACCGACTACTCGTCGATCATGTTCGACTACGCGCTCCTGGACCGCCCGATCGTGCTGTTCGCCCCCGACCTCGACGCCTACGCCGCCGAGCGGGGCAGCTACTTCGACCTGCGGGAGAAGGCGCCGGGGCCGGTGACGGAGACGGAGGACGAGCTGTTCGACGCGCTGGCACGGCTGAAGACCGCGGACACCGGATTCCAGGAGCGACGGGCCGCCTTCGCCGAGGAGTTCGGCGGTTACGACCGCGGGGACGCGGCGCGGACCGTCGTCGACACCGTGTTCGCCCGGCACCTCGTCCCGTCCCGTACCGCCCGTACCGGGGAGGCCGGCCGATGAGCCGTGACCGTGACGTCTTCATCGTCTCCAACAGCACCGACGAGCTCGGTGGTGTGACCGGCTGGATGCACCGCACCGCCCAGCTGTTCCAGGAGGCGGGCCACCAGGTGCACGCCATCGGTGTCCACGCAGCCGAGCGCACGATGGCCCTGCCCGATCAGCCCGGCTACCCCGTGACCGCCCTGTATCCGCGGCACCCACCGACCCCCTGGGCGCCCAAGGGCCTGCGGGACCGCTTCCGGATCCCCTCCCGGCGCGCCGAGGCCGACCGGGTGGCCCGGAAGCGGCGTGCCGTCGAGCGGCTGTCGGAGATCTTCCGGGCCGCCCGGCCCGGCGGGGTGGTCATCGTCAGCCAGGTCTGGGCGATGGAGTGGGTCGGCGAGGCGGACACCACCGGTCTGCGGGTCATCGGGATGAGCCACGAGTCCTACGACTACTCCCGGGCGAGCCACCGCTACCGCTGGATCAAGAACCACTACCCGGCTCTCGACCGGTGGCTGGTCCTCACCGAGGAGGACGCCGACCAGTGGGCGGGCGACGGGATGAACAACGTCGGTTTCATGCCCAACGCCCTGGCCGCGCTGCCCGAGGTGCCCTCCCCGCGCCGTGAGAAGTCCGTCGCGAGCATCGGCCGGCTCACCGACCAGAAGGGCATCGACATGCTCCTGGACGTCTGGGCGCTGGTGGCTCCGCAGCGGCCCGACTGGCGGCTGGACGTGTACGGGACGGGCGAGGACGAGGCGGACCTCAGGGCGCGGTGCACCGCTCTGGGACTGGACCCCTCGGTCGAGTGGCGGGGGCGTACGGACGACGTCCCCGGCGCGCTCGCCGGCTCGTCCGTCTTCGTCCAGTCCTCCCGGGGCGAGGGCTTCCCGCTCGCGCTGCTGGAGGCCATGGCGAGCGGGGTGCCGTGTGCGGCGTTCGACTGCGCGCCCGGCGTACGGGAGATCGTGCGCGACGGGGAGGACGGCCTGCTCGCTCCGGCGGGCGACATCGGGGCGCTGGCCGACCGGCTGCTCCGGCTCACCGGCAACCCCCGGATGCGGGACGCGATGGGTGACCGGGCGCGGACCAACGTCCAGCGGTTCTCCGAGGCGGAGATCATGGTCCGCTGGGAAGAGCTGTTCGCGTTCCTGGAGCGCTGAACAGGAGCGCCGGAGGCCCCGGGTGCCCGGCACCCGGGGCCGTGGGCCTCACCCGTTCGTGTACTCCCGCACCGGCACCTGACGCGGGACCCCGGTGGGCCCCCGGCCCGTCAGCGGGGCGGGCAGCGGCAGGCCCGACATGTCGTTCAGGAAGACACGGCGCACCACCCGCTCCGCCGCGTGCCCGTCGTCGTACGGGCAGAAGCGGGCCCGGAACGCCGCCCGGCGCTGCGTGGAACGCGGCCCGCGCCAGTGGTCGGTGGCGAAGATCTCGTGCAGCTCCTCCTGGTCACGGGCGACCGCCCCGGGAGGGAAGGCAGCCGGGTCGAAGTACGTGCCCCGGGCGCTCTCGTACGCCTGCGCGTCCTCCAGGTGCAGGACGACCGGCCGGTCCAGGTTGACGTAGTCGAACATCAGCGACGAGTAGTCCGTGATCAGGCCGTCGGAGGCGAGGCAGAGCTCCTCGACGGACGGGTGGCGGCTGACGTCGATGATCCTCGGGTGCCGGGTGTGGCCGGCGGTGGCCCGGGCCGTCGCGTCCAGGTAGTGGGAGCGGGCCAGGATCACGAAGTGCGGGCCCAGGACGCGGACCAGCTGTTCCAGGTCCAGGGAGTGCTGCTGGGCCCGCCGGTAGTCCCGGTGGGTCGGCGCGTACAGCAGGGCGGTGCTGCCGTCCGGGACACCCAGGCGTTCGCGCAGCCGCGCGGTCTCCTCGGGGCCGGTGCGGCGGAAGACGTCGTTGCGGGGGCTGCCGTACTCCAGGGTGGTGTAGCCGGAGGGGTAGGTGCGTTCCCACACGAGGGTGGAGTGCTGGTTGGCGGAGAGGGAGAAGTCCCACTTGTCGACGTTGCGCAGCAGCTGGTCGAAGTCCATGGAGCCGGCCGCGGCGGGGCGGTGCACGAGGTCGATGCCCATGGTCTTCAGCGGGGTCCCGTGGTGGGTCTGGAGCAGTACCTGGCCTCGTCTCTTCACGAGTCGGCGGTCGAAGTTGACGTTGTTCACGAGGTACTTGGAGCGCGCCAGGGCCGTCCAGTAGGCGGCCGTGCCCGGGTGCAGCACGCGGGTCGCGCCCGGCACGGTGTGCGCGTCCTCCGGGCGGCAGATCCAGGAGGTGCGCAGCCCGGGCACCAGGGCCCTGGCCGTGGCCTCCAGCGCCGCGGGGCTGCAGGTGTAGCCCCGGTGCCAGTAGGCGGCGAACACGGCGTCCCCGCTCCGGACGGGCAGCCGCAGCTGGACGCGGTAGTGCAGCTGGAGCGCCGCCCCGCGCACCAGCCGGTGCACCGCCGTGGCGGTACGCGCGAGCCGCCCGCGCAGCCGCTGGGCGGCCCACAGGGCGCGGTAGGTGCGGTGGGCGCCCAGCCGGAACAGGGCGTGCCGCAGCCGGGTGCGGCGGGGCACGGGGGCGCCGGGGGTGCGGTAGCGGCGGCAGTGGGCGCGGGCGCGGCGGAAGAACTGGGCGCGGGTGCCGTGCGGCAGCCTGCCCCGGGAGGTGAAGAGGGTCGAGAAGTGGTCGAGCATCCGGCGGAACATCACCGGGCGCCAGGCGGCGAGTTCGGGGCGGGCGTCGATGAAGGCGAAGACCCGGTCGTACTGGTCGAAGACGTCGAAGTGCCGGTGGGTGGTGGTGGAGAGGATGTTGCCCCGCCGCCGCTGGCGGTACCCCACGCAGACGGTGTCCAGCACGGCGATCGACCCGGCGGCCATCAGGACCGGGTAGGTCCAGGGGGTGTCCTCGTAGTAGCCGGGCGGGAAGGTGAAGCCCTCGGCCTCGACGAACTCCCGTCGGTAGGCCTTGTTCCAGACGACCATCAGGACCTTGAGCAGCTCGGGCCGCTCGCCGAGCCGGAAGGTGGCGGGACCGGTCTCGGCGAGGTAGCGGGAGAAGGTGTTGCGCACGCTCTCGCCCGACCAGTACGTACGGGCGTAGTCGTAGACCAGGACGTCGGGGTCGTCGGTGGCCTCCAGACGGTCGGCGATCGTCTGGAGCGCCTCAGGGGTGAAGGTGTCGTCACCGTCGAGGAAGAGCAGGTAGTCACCTGTCGCCCTGGCGACGCCGGCGTTGCGGGCGGGCCCGAGGCCGCGGTTGCGCGGCAGGTGGACGGCGCTGACGCGGGGGTCGCGTACGGCGTACTCGTCGGCGATGGGGCCACAGGCGTCCGGTGAACAGTCGTCGACCACGATGATCTCGTAGTCCTTGAAGGACTGGTCCAGCACGGAGTCGAGACACGCGTGCAGATACGCCTGGACCCGGTACGCGGGCACGATGACACTGAACCGGGGCACAACACATCCAGGGGTGGCTCGCGGGCGGGCAGGTGGCCCGCAAACGGCCGATGGAGTGACTTGGTTACGCGGGATGTGGCATCCGGGGGAAATGCGAGGTAGGGCGGCCCGGTCGAGAATGAACGGGCCGCCCTGGTATTGACGAACGTGTGTGCTGTGCCGCCTCGTTCTACTTGACGGCGCCCGCCATCACGCCGGAGACGAACTGGCGCTGGAAGGCGAAGAACACCGCCAGCGGAATCACCATGGACACGAAGGCGCCGGGTGCCAGCACGTCGATGTTGTTGCCGAACTGCCGTACCTGCTGTTGCAGGGCCACGGTGATCGGCGGGGACTCCGAGTCCGCGAAGATCAGCGCGACCAGCATGTCGTTCCACACCCAGAGGAACTGGAAGATCCCGAGCGAGGCGATCGCGGGTCCGCCGAGCGGCATGACGACCCGGGTGAACACCCGGATCTCGCCCGCGCCGTCGAGCCGTGCGGCCTCCAGGAGTTCGCGTGGGATCTCGGCGAAGAAGTTCCGCAGAAGGAAGATGGCGAACGGCAGGCCGAACGCCGTGTGGAACATGATCACACCGAAGGTGGTCTCGAAGATCCCGATGGTGCCGAAGAGCTCGGACACCGGGATCAGGGCGACCTGTACGGGGACCACCAGCAGCCCCACGACCACCAGGAACCACCAGTCACGGCCGGGGAACTCCATCCAGGCGAAGGCGTAACCGGCGAGCGAGCCGATGACGACCACCAGGAACGTGGCCGGGACCGTGATCATGACGGTGCTGAGGAGGGAACCGGTGATGGTCGAGTTGTCCAGCAGGCGCTGGTAGTTGTCGAAGGTCAGCTCGGAGGGGGCGGTGAAGACCTTCCACCAGCCGCTCGCCGCGATGTCCTCCGGTCCGCGCAGCGAGGAGAGCAGCAGCCCGATGGTCGGCATCAGCCAGAACAGGGCCACCAGGATGAGGAAGACCCGCATGGCGCCGCCGCCCGCCCGGGCGGCGATCCGCGCGGCGAGGGACTGCTTTGCCTCTGTGCTTCCGGTCGTCGTCACCGGCGCCCCTCCTTCCGCATACGGCGGATGTTGCTGTGTCTTCCCGGGGGGCGACCCCCGGACCCCCGGCAGGAGGCTGGTGCGGGCTGGACCTGGGGGGTCACCGGCGCCCCTCCTTCCGCATACGGCGGATGTTGAACAGCATCACCGGGATCACCAGCAGCAGCAGGAGTACGGCGATGGCGCTGCCGACCCCGAGGTCCGCGTCCGTGCCGAACGAGGAGCGGTACAGCTGGAGGGCCAGGACGTTCGCGTCGTCCTGGGAGGAGCCCGGCGCGATGATGAAGACCAGGTCGAAGATCTTCAGGACGTTGATCATCAGGGTGACCAGGACCACCGCCAGTACCGGTGCCAGCATCGGCACCGTGATCCGGCGGAACACCTGCCACTCGTTCGCGCCGTCCACGCGTGCCGCTTCCAGGAGTTCGCGCGGCAGACCCGCCAGGCCCGCCGCGATCAGCACCATCGCGAAGCCGGCCCACATCCAGACGTAGCTGCCGATGATCCCCGGCGTCACGAGGGACGGCCCGAGCCAGTCGACACCGTTGTACGGCTCCCGGAAGTTGTCGGCGGGGAGCCGGAGCAGGGATCCGTCCGCCGAGGCGGGCAGAGTGAAGACCCCGTCCGCTCCGGCTGTCGCCGAGGCGACGACCTTGCCGTCCTTCACCGCCTCCACGGTGATGCCCTTGAGGCCGAGCTCCTTCGGATCGACGACGTTCGGTCTGCCGCCGCCGCCCTTGGTGAAGTCGAGCCAGGCCGTCCCGGTGATCCCGTCACCGGACGCGGCGGGTGCCTTCGCGGGCGACGCGTCGTCCGGCATCTTCGCCGGGACCACGCCGACCAGCGGCAGGCTCACCGGCTCCCCGGCGCGCACGGTCTCCTTCGTGACGAAGGAACCGCCGCCGCCCTCCTTCAGCGGATGGACGGGCAGCGGGTGTGCCTTGGGGAAGCCCGAGGACTGCGCGAACGTGTCGTGCACCCCCACCGCGACGGCGTTGGCGACCCCGCGTTCCGGCGCCTGTTCGTACACGAGCCGGAAGATGATCCCGGCAGCCAGCATGGAGATCGCCATGGGCATGAAGACGATCAGTTTGAAGGCCGTACCCCAGCGGATCCGCTCGGTGAGCACCGCGAAGATCAGCCCGAGCACGGTGGCGACCGTCGGTGCGAACACCACCCAGATCGCGTTGTTCTTGACCGCCGTACGGATGGTGTCGTCCGTGAACAGCGCCCTGTAGTTGTCGAGGCCGACGAAGCCGGTCCCGGACTGGTCGAGGAACGAGCGGTAGACGGAGTAGACGATCGGATAGACGACGAGTGAGCCGAGCAGCACCAGGGCCGGCAGCAGGAACGCCGCCGCGATGACCCTCCGGGTGCCGGTCACGCTTCCGCGTGGGCGCTTGCCCGTGCCAGGACGCTTGTCGGCGGGGGGCGCGCTGCCGGCGCCCCCCGCTGTCGCAGTGGTCATCCCGTCAGCTCGTGAACGCCTTGGCCGCGTCGGACTCCAGTTTCGCTTGAGTCCCCGCGATGTCCTTCGGGTTCTTCAGGAAGTCCTGGAGGGTCTTCCACTCACCCTTGCCGGGCGTCCCGCCGAACGACTGCGGGGCCTGGTCGGACATGTCGAACCGTACGTCGTCACCGGCGTCGATCAGCGCCTCGGCGATCGTGCGCTGCACGTCGTTCGGGTAGGCGGCCGCGTCCAGCGACTTGTTGGGCGAGATGAATCCGCCCGCCTCCGCCCAGATCTTCGCCGAGTCCTTCGACGCGAGCCAGGTCAGCAGCGCCTGGGCGCCCTTGGTGTCCTTCAGCGCCACGGCCGCGTCGCCGCCCGTCACCACGGGGGAGTTCGTGCCGACGGCGGGGAACGGGAACACCTTGGCGTCCGTGCCGATCTTCGCCTCGGTCTGTGCGATGTTGACGGAGACGAAGTCGCCCTCGAAGACCATCGCGCCCTTGGGCTGGTCCCCGCCGGTGAACGTCTGGGTGACGGACGTGGGGAACTCGGTCTGCAGGGCGCCGTCCGCGCCACCGGAGATCAGGTTCGGCTTGCCGAAGAGCTCGGCGAGCGTGGTGAGGGCGTCCTTGACGGACGGGTCCGTCCACTTGATCTCGTGCTCGGCCAGCTGGTCGTACTTCTCCGGGCCGGCCTGGGAGAGATAGACGTTCTCGAACCAGTCGGTGAGAGTCCAGCCGTCCGCGCCGCCGACGGAGACCGGGGTGACCCCGGAGGCGGAGATCGTCTCGGCCGTGGCGAGGAAGTCCTTCCAGGTCTTCGGCTCGCTCGCGCCCGCGTTCTCGAACGCCTTGGCGTTGTACCAGATCAGGGACTTGTTGGCGGCCTTGAAGTAGACGCCGTACTGGGTGCCGTCGACCGCTCCGAGGTCCTGCCAGACCTTCGCGTAGTTCTGGCCGAGCTGTGCCCGGGCCTCCGGGCCGACCGGTTTGGCCCACTTCTTGGCCACGGCCTGCTGGATGGCCCCCACCTGCGGGATCATGGCGACGTCCGGGGGCTGGCCGCCCGCGATCTTCGTACCGAGGAAGTTGACGATCGGGTCCTGTGCCGGGACGAAGGTGACCGTGGCTCCGGTGCGCTTCTCGAACTCGTCGAGGACCTTCGTGAAGTTGGCCTGCTCCGGGCCGGTCCAGACCGCGGCCACCGATATCTTCTCGCCTTCGAGCTTCGGCAGTTCGACGCTCGACGCGCTTTCCTCGTCCTTGCCGGTGTCGTTGCCGGGCTTGTCCTTGCCACCGTCGCCACCGCACCCGGTGAGGGCCAGCGCCCCGATCGCGGTGAACACCAGTGCGGCCCTACGCATGCGAAGGGTTCTGCGCATTCCCTGCCCCGTCTCTCCTGCGCGCGCGTGAGCGCGGACCGGCACCAACGGTGGGGCCCTGCGGTGCCGCTCACGTCTCACATCGTGCGGTTCACGTCGTCCGTGCGCACAGTCCTATGCCCGGCGCACCGGGGCCGCAATACCGTCGCCCACGTCAACTACATGATCGTGATGGGCTCGTGACGTCCCGTCAGGCCGACGGCCGCCGGTGCGCCGAGGATCAGGGAATCAGCGGAGGGAGCGGCTCCGCGTTCACCGAACGAGCGGCCCGTTCCAGGGCGCTGGCCAGCAGGGCCAGGTCGGTGGGCCCGTTGCCCAGCTCGCGGACCGGCCGGCGGGTCGGCGGGTCCCCCATCCGCTCCCACTCCAGCGGTACGACGGTGGGGCGCAGGGTCGCCGTGCGCGGGATGCGTCCGGTGACCCGGCCGCCCTGGAACGGCGTCACCCGGCCGTCCGGATGCCCCAGCCTGCCCCGGCCGGGGGCGGCCTCGTCCGGGGACGGGGGGACGACGGGCGCGTCGAGCACGATGCGCAGCCGCGCGCCCCGGGCCAGCTCGGTGTCCTCGGTGCGGTCCGGGCGGCCGGACGTGGCGACCAGGTGGACGCCCAGACGCCCGCCGTCCCTGGCCACGGCCTCCAGCACCCGGACGACGGACCCGGCGGACGGCCGGCCGGGGCTGCCGAGCGCCGGGGCGACCAGGGCGTCGAAGTCGTCGGCCAGGACGACCAGCCGGGGGAGCGGCGAGGGGCCGGGGTCCGCCGGACGGGCCGCGGTGGTGCGCAGGCGCAGGGTGCCGCTGGGGGGCGATTCGAGGTCACCGCGCTGCTCGGCCGCGCCGGACGGGCGGCGGCCGGTGAGCTCCTGGGACTGCTCGTATCTGGTGTGCCATTCGGTGAAGTCCAGCGTGCCGATGAGCTCCGCCCGGCGCTTCAGCTCACCGCCGAGCGCTTGGGCGAACTCCCGCATCCGTACGGGGTCGGAGGCCACCAGGTGGGTGTAGACGTGCGGCAGTTCCGTGCAGGGGCGCAGTCCCTCGCCGCGCTCACCGTGCTCGCCGCCCGCACCGTCGATGAGGAGGATGCCGAGCCTGTCGGGGCGGGCGGCGGAGGCCAGGGAGGCGGCGACGGCGCGCAGCAGCTCCGTACGGCCGCTGCCCGCCGGGCCCTCCACCAGCAGATGCGGTCCTTCGTCGGCCAGGTCCACGGAGAGCGGGCCGCGGGGACCGGCGCCGAGCACGATCACCGGCCGCCCCGGGTAACCGGAGGACGCTCCGGTGGGCCCGGTCTCCGGTGCTCCGCTGTCCCGCCGCTGCGCGCCGATCCGGGGCGAGCCGCCCCCGGCCATGGGGGTGTAGGCGGAGAGGCCCGAGCCGGAGCTGGTCGGTCCGCTGCCCCGGAAGGGGGTGTTGCCGGAGTCGGGGGACTCGCGCTGCGCGCCCACCCGGGGTCCGGTGCTCACGGTGCGGCCGGAGCCCGCCTTGTCCGGGTCCGCGGTGTCGGGCGTGGGCGTGCGCACCGTCGCGCCGGGCTGGTCCTCGGCCGTGGAGGCCCAGCGGGCCATCAGGGAGGCGGGGGTGGCCCTGGCGAGGCCCAACTCGTCCAGCAGCCGGGCGGACGGAGGCAGGGCAGCCGCCATGGGACGGCCGGACAGGGCCGCCGAGCCCTCGTCGCGGAGCGGGGCGAGGGCGCGGCCGAACCGCTCGGCCCAGGCCGCCGACACGGCGTCGACCGCGGCGACGGTGCCGTGGCCGGCGGCCTGGCCGCCCGCCGTGCGCAGCAGCCGCAGCGCGGTGGCCACATCGCCGCTCAGCATGGCGACCGCTCCGCACTCGCGGAAGGCGATCGAGGCCCGGCACGCCGTGTCGTACGTCGCGGCGACGGGCGAGGTCGGGGAGGCGGCCGGGGTCTCGGCCAGGCAGATCAGGTGGATTCCGGCGGCGGCTCCGGCGGTGGCCAGCCCCGCGGTGGTCTCGCGCAGGGCGGAGGAGCCGGGATCGCCGTCGACGAGCACCACGGTGTACGGCCCGTCGTGGCGGCGGGCCGCGTCGGCCACGGCGGACCGGTCGGCGCTCGCCCAGCCGGGGCCCAGCGGCCCTTCCTCCATGCGGCGCACCAGCTCGGCCGCCCTGGCGCCCGCCTGCTCACGGTCGTACGCGAGGAGGAGGCGGCAGTCCTGGCCGTGCATGGGGCGCAGATGGGGCAGCCAGCCGAGCCAGGACCACTCGCGCCGCCGTTCCTCCAGGCTCCGGGCCCGGTCCGTGCTGATCAGCACGATCTCCAGGTCGAAGGGGGAGTGCAGAGCGGCGAGCTGCGCCACGGTCGAGCGGGCGAGTCCGGACAGCCGGTCCCGCGGTCCCGCGAGCCCGAGCGAACCGGCCTCCCGGAGTCCCACGGTGACCGGCACGGCGGGCAGGTCGGCCCGCTCCGTCGTGCCGAGGCGTACGACCAGGGCCTCGGGGTGCGTGGTGTCGCGCTCCCAGAGCCGGGGGCCGGGGCCCAGCGCGGTGAGGAGCACCGTCGCGGGGTCCGGCCAGGTACCGGCAGGGGCGGAGGGGGCGCGGAAGGGTGCGGAGGGGGCGTGCGGGGCGGCTTCGGGATCCGGTCCGGCCGTCGGCGCGCCGCCAGGGGCGGGGACTCCGTGCGGCTGTTCCCCCTTGCCACCGGCCAGCCGCCGCGCCCAGGCGCCTATGCCGCGTCTGGGGGCATCCCCACCAGGGCTGAGGACGGCGCCGCGGCCGTGGGTGGTGGCCTGCGGGAAGGCGTCACTCCGGTGCGCGTCGTGGCCGGACGGGCCGTCGTACGTGTCGAGCGTGCCGTCGTACGTGTCGTGGGTGCCGTGCGCGGTGGGGGCGGGGCTGTAGGCGTGGCCGTGCCCCTCGGTGCCGGCCGGTCCGGTGCCCGGCTCCCCGGCCCGTCCCGGGGGAGCGCCCGCCGCGTCCGCGCGGGCCACCCGCAGGTGCCCCTCGCCGTCCGGCGTCGTGGTCAGCGTGGGCTCGCGGTCGCCCGGTGTGAGGCGGAGCGTGGACTCGCCCAGCCGCAGGAGGGCGCCCGGGGCCAGTCGCACCGGGCGGTCGTGGACGTCCTGTCCGTCCAGCGAGGTGCCGTTGGTGGAGTTCAGGTCGGCGACGGAGACCCGGCCGTCGTCGGAGACGGTCACCGCGCAGTGCAGCCGCGACACGTCGGGGTCGTCGAGCGGGACGTCGGCCTCGGCGGAGCGGCCGATCCGGATCTGTCCGCCGTGCAGCAGATGGACCCCGCCGGCGTCGGGGCCCGCGATCACGTGCAGCCGCGCCGGTACGGCGTCGTCGGTCACCTCGTCGTCGCCGGGCACCTGGAGCGAGAGCACCGTGCCGTCCACCAGGGGCGGTTCGCCGAGGGCGCAGCGCTGCGGGTCGAGGCGCTCACGCCCGGCGTACAGCACGGGGGCGCCGCCGCCCAGGGATCCTTCCGGGCCGCACACCGCGGTGGCCAGGGCGGAGGCGACGGCAGCGAGGGCCGTCCCGGCGGGGGCGGTCACGAGCACGTCGCAGGTGCGCGCCGGGGTCTGGCCGCTGGGCGGCGCGAGGACGGTCAGCCGGATCTGCATCGCCGTCAGCGGTCCCTTCTGCGCGGGGTGCCCGGCAGGGGAAATGCCCTGTGATTCCCCCCACCCGGCACGGACGCGTCGTCCGGTACAGGTCGTCACGGAACGTGAGGCTCCCTACCTCACGGTTCTGTGCTGGAGGCATCCTCGCACCTGCCGCTGACAACACGCCCGGGGGTGGCCGCTAAGTGATCATGAATGGCCGAGTGTGCGTGCAAAAGTGCCTGCTTGGCCCTGCCGGGTACGTACTGCACACTCGTTCGGCAACCAACCCTTTCGTGTTCGCGTCTTCCCGTGGGCACACTCGTGGACACGGTGGCAACACGACCGGAAGTCGGCAGACCTGTACCCCGTACGGCGGCACTAGAGTGGGCCGGAACGCCCGGGCGGCCCCCGGGAACCGCGAAGCACAACGATCAGCAGGGAGCGCGTGACGTGCGGCCAGTCGGCAGCAAGTACCTGCTCGAGGAGCCGCTCGGACGCGGCGCCACGGGCACCGTCTGGCGAGCCCGCCAGCGGGAGACCGCGGGCGCCGAGGCGGCCGTCGCCGGGCAGCCCGGCGAGACCGTTGCGATCAAGGTGCTCAAGGAGGAGCTCGCCAACGACGCGGATGTCGTGATGCGGTTCCTGCGTGAGCGCTCCGTCCTGCTGCGGCTCACCCACCCGAACATCGTGCGCACCCGGGACCTCGTCGTCGAGGGCGATCTCCTCGCCCTGGTGATGGACCTGATCGACGGCCCCGACCTGCACCGCTACCTGCGTGAGAACGGTCCGCTCACCCCCGTCGCCGCCGCGCTGCTCACCGCCCAGATCGCGGACGCGCTGGCCGCGAGCCACGCCGACGGAGTCGTGCACCGTGACCTGAAGCCCGCCAACGTGCTGGTCGACGAGCGCGACGGCGAGATGCACCCGATGCTCACCGACTTCGGCATCGCCCGCCTCGCGGACTCCCCGGGGCTGACCCGGACCCATGAGTTCGTCGGCACGCCCGCCTATGTGGCGCCCGAATCCGCCGAGGGCCGTCCGCAGACCTCGGCCGTGGACATCTACGGCGCGGGCATCCTGCTGTACGAGCTGGTCACCGGCCGTCCGCCGTTCGCGGGCGGCACCGCGCTGGAGGTCCTGCACCGGCACCTCAGCGAGGACCCCCAGCGCCCCGGCTCCGTCCCCGAGCCGCTGTGGACGGTCATAGAGCGCTGCCTGCGCAAGGACCCGGACCAGCGGCCCAGCGCCGTGAACCTCGCCCGTGCGCTGCGTACCGTCGGCGCGGGTGTCGGCGTGCACGCGAACTCCGCGCAGATCGCGGCGGCCGAGGGCGTGGGCGCCCTGCTCGCCCCCGATCCGGCGCCCGCCGCCGTCCCGGAGACCCCCGGCGCGGCCGATGCGACCCAGGTGCTGCCGAGCAACGCGGGCTCGTACGATCCGGCCGCCCCGACCAGCGTGCTGCCGCAGACCCCGGGCGGGGGCGGCGGGGCCGACCCCACCGCGATGATGCCGCCCGTACCGCCGCGCCCCGACGGCGCTCCGCAGCCCGACGACCCGCACCCCTGGCAGTCCCAGCTGCGGGCCGCCCGGGACCGCAACGAGCAGACCCAGGTCCAGTACCTCGACCCGAGCCAGGACCCGCTGCGCCGCCGTCCGCAGCGCCAGCAGCCGCCGCAGGGTCAGCAGCCCCAGAGCCGGCAGCCGCAGCAGGCCCCGCAGTACCAGCAGCAGCCGCAGCGCTACCAGCAGCAGCAACAGCCCCAGCGGCCCCCGCAGCAGCCCCAGCGTCAGCAGCCGCCCCCGCAGCCGCAGCGCCAGCAGTACGCGCCCCCGCAGCAGCCGGCACCCCAGCCGCCGGCTCCGCGGCAGCCGAGGCAGCGCAGCGCCAACCCGATGCGCATCCCCGGCCTCGGATGCCTCAAGGGGTGTCTGTTCTCGGTGGTGTTGCTGATCGTCGCCGGCTGGCTCATCTGGGAACTGACGCCGCTTCAGGACTGGGTCGCCCAGGGCAAGAGCTTCTGGGACGCCATAGGGGACGGGATCACCAACGTCACCGACTGGTTCGAGGAGATCGGCGGGAGCGGTTCCGACGGTACGACCGGCCAGTAACCTGCCCCACTCCGTGCCTTTGTCGACTTCCGCGGGCCCAATTCGCCCGCAGAAGTGAAGGTTGGCGCCGTCCAGGGCACGCAACGCCCCGTTCGCCGCGTAACTTTGTCGACCGGGGGTCAACGCCAGCCGCTGAGGGAGCAGTCTTGGCACGGAATATCGGCAGCCGGTACACCGCCCACCAGATCCTGGGGCGCGGCAGCGCCGGCACGGTGTGGCTCGGCGAGGGGCCCGAGGGCCCGGTCGCCATCAAGCTGCTCCGCGAGGACCTCGCGTCCGACCAGGAGCTCGTGGGCCGCTTCGTACAGGAACGCACCGCGCTGCTCGGGCTCGGTCATCCGCACGTCGTCGCCGTCCGCGACCTCGTGGTGGACGGCACCGACCTGGCGCTCGTGATGGACCTCGTGCGGGGCACCGACCTGCGCACCCGGCTGGACCGGGAACGCCGCCTCGCGCCCGAGGCCGCCGCGGCGATCATCGCGGACGTCGCCGACGGTCTCGCCGCCGCGCACCGCGCCGGAGTGGTCCACCGCGACGTCAAGCCGGAGAACATCCTGCTCGACATGGAGGGACCGCTCGGCCCCGGCGGTTCGCACCCCGCGCTGCTCACCGACTTCGGCGTCGCCAAGCTGATCGACACCCCGCGCCGCACCAAGGCCACCAAGATCATCGGTACGCCGGACTACCTGGCCCCCGAGATCGTCGAAGGCCTCCCGCCGCGTGCCGCCGTGGACATCTACGCCCTCGCGACGGTGTTCTACGAGCTCCTCGCCGGCTTCACCCCCTTCGGCGGCGGCCACCCCGGGGCCGTCCTGCGTCGCCATGTGACCGAGAGGGTCGTCCCGCTCCCCGGCATCCCCGAGGAGCTCTGGCAGCTCCTGGTCCAGTGCCTGGCCAAGGCACCGGCCTCCCGGCTGCGTGCCTCGGAGCTCGCGAACCGGCTTCGGGAGCTGCTGCCGCTCCTGTCCGGGATACCCCCGCTGGAGGTCGACGAGCCGGACGGCGAGGCCGAAGCGCAGGAGTACGACGAGCAGCAGTACACCCCGGCCCCCGAAGAGCCCCGTCGTCGCCGCGGCGCGGTCCCCCTGGTGCCCGGCTCCTCCCCGGACTCCAACCGGGACACCCACACGAGCATGCGCGTCCCCGCCCCCGACGAACTCTCCGGAGGCCCGCTCGGCACGGCCCGCGCCCCCCGCGCCCCCGGCAGGCCGCGCCCCGGCTCGGCCCGGAACAAGTCGGCGGCCGTCCGCAAGCGCCGGATCACGGTGGGCCTCGCCGCGGTCGTCCTCTGCGCGGCGACAGGGGTGGGCGGCTGGCTCGCCCTGAGCGGCGACGACGAGGGCGCCACGCCCGAGGACACCCGGAATTCGGCGCCCGCGGGCCCCTGAGAGGCGCCCGGCAGGGGCCGGTGTCCGGGGGAGGGGCAGGTTCACTCGTCCAGCCGTTACGCTGGACCCGTGGCAGTCGTCGATATTTCCGAAGAGCTGAAGTCCCTCTCCTCGACCATGGGGTCGATCGAGGCCGTCCTGGACCTCGATGCGCTGAGGGCTGACATCGCCGCGCTCGAGGAGCAGGCGGCGGCGCCGTCCCTCTGGGACGACCCGGAGGCGGCGCAGAAGATCACCAGCAAGCTTTCGCACCTCCAGGCCGAGGTCCGCAAGACCGAGGCGCTCCGCAGCCGCATCGATGATCTCGGAATCATGTTCGAGCTCGCCGAGGACGAGGGCGACGCGGATGCCCTCGTCGAGGCGGAGACCGAGCTCGAGTCCGTCCGGAAGGCACTGGACGAGATGGAGGTCCGTACCCTCCTCTCCGGCGAGTACGACGCGCGCGAGGCCCTGGTGACCATCCGGGCCGAGGCCGGTGGCGTCGACGCCGCCGACTTCGCCGAGAAGCTGCAGCGCATGTACCTCCGATGGGCCGAGCGGCACAACTACAAGACCGAGGTCTACGAGACGGCGTACGCCGAAGAGGCCGGCATCAAGTCGACCACCTTCGCCGTCGAGGTGCCGTACGCCTACGGCACCCTCTCCGTCGAGCAGGGCACCCACCGGCTCGTCCGGATCTCGCCGTTCGACAACCAGGGCCGCCGCCAGACGTCCTTCGCGGGTGTCGAGGTGCTGCCGGTGGTGGAGCAGACGGACCACGTCGAGATCGACGAGTCCGAGCTCCGCGTCGACGTGTACCGCTCCTCGGGCCCCGGTGGTCAGGGCGTCAACACCACGGACTCCGCGGTGCGCCTGACCCACCTGCCGACCGGCATCGTCGTCTCCTGCCAGAACGAGCGCTCGCAGATCCAGAACAAGGCGTCCGCGATGAACGTCCTCCAGGCGAAGCTCCTCGAGCGCCGCCGCCAGGAGGAGCAGGCGAAGATGAACGCGCTCAAGGGCGACGGCGGCAACTCCTGGGGCAACCAGATGCGTTCGTACGTCATCCACCCGTACCAGATGGTCAAGGACCTGCGTACGGAGTTCGAGATCGGCAACCCGGAAGCGGTCTTCAACGGCGAGATCGACGGCTTCATCGAGGCCGGGATCCGCTGGCGCAAGCAGAGCGAGAAGTAACGGCAGCCGAAAGGCCGTCGGGCCCGGACAGGCTTTCCTGTCCGGGCCCTTTCGCGTACTCGTTCCCATCACGTCGGAGGCCCGGGGGAGTTGGGGGGGTGCCTCTATGTCGTTCGTCAATCCTGCGCTGTCGGTTTTGGGGGTTTCGGTCCCGTTCATGTGGCGAGGGTGACGGCGGGGGTTCGGG
>NZ_JBEOVL010000044.1:0-57659 GCF_040295485.1 Streptomyces sp. NPDC002793
ATCGCAAGGCGGAGGGACGTCCGCATACTGGATGTATGGGGATGTTCCGACAACGCGGCGAGGTGCCGTAGCTGTCGTCGGGCGCCCGCCGGGAATTGCGGGACAGCCCTTACACCGGGTCCGGCCCCTTCTCCGCCGCGTCGGCGGGCCCGGCGGCCTCCGCCAGGTCCGCGGTGGCCGGGGTCAGCAGACGTGCGAGGAAGGACCGGGTGCGGGCATGACCGGGCGCGCCGATCACCTGCTCCGGGGTCCCCTCCTCCACGATGACCCCTCCGTCCATGAAGACCACGCGGTCCGCGACCTCCCGGGCGAAGCTCATCTCATGGGTGACGACGAGCATCGTCATCCCTTCGTCGGCCAGGGAGCGCATCACGGCCAGGACGTCTCCCACCAGCTCCGGGTCGAGCGCGGAGGTGGGCTCGTCGAAGAGCATCAGTTCCGGGTCCATGGCCAGAGCCCGGGCGATGGCCACCCGCTGCTGCTGGCCGCCGGACAACTGTGCCGGGTAGGCGGATTCCTTGTCGGTCAGGCCCACCCGGGCCAGCCGTTCGCGTGCGATCCGCGCCGCCTCCGCCTTGTCGCGCCCCAGTACGCGTCGCTGGGGGAGCGTCAGGTTCTCCAGCGCGGTGAGGTGCGGGAACAGGTTGAACGACTGGAAGACCATGCCGATCCGCCGGCGCACCTTGTCGATGTCCACGTCCGGGTCGGTGACTTCGGCGCCGCCCACCATGACCGTCCCCGACGTGGGCTCCTCCAGCAGGTTCACGCACCGAAGCAGCGTGGACTTGCCCGAACCGGACGGGCCGATGACGCACACCACCTCGCCCCGGGCCACGGAGAAGTCGATGCCCGCGAGCACCTCCAGCGTGCCGAACGACTTCCGCAGGCCCCGCACGTCGATCGCCGGACCTCCCCCCGCCGCCGCGCCGTCTGCCGTCGAGACCTCCTTCACCGCGGTCACCTCGCCTTCGCCGTACGCGCTTCGAGCCGCCGGACCAGGTGGCCGAGCGGCAGAGTGATGATCAGATAGCACAGACCGGCGATGAGGATCGGCGTCAGGCTGCGGTTCTGGTTGAGGGCGTCCCGGCCGAACTTGGCCAGTTCGTACTGGGAGAGCGACAGGCCCAGCAGGTACACCAGGGACGAGTCCTTGGTCAGCAGGATCAGCTCGTTGGTGAGCGGCGGGAGGACGATGCGCAGGGCCTGCGGGATGATGATGGACACCATGGCCCGGGTCTGCGACATGCCCAGCGAACGCGCCGCCTCCATCTGCCCCTTCGGGACCGCCTGGATCCCCGCCCGTATCGTCTCCGCCATGTAGGCGGCGCCGACGAGGCCGAGTGCCAGCATGACGGTCACGTACTGGTTGAGCGCCACCTGGAAGGCGAGCGGTACGCCGAAGCCGAGGGCGATGAAGACCAGCAGCGCGGGAACGCCGCGGAAGAACTCGATGTACGCCACGGCCAGCCAGCGGTACGGCGGGACGCGCGACAGTCTCATCAGTGCGAGCAGCAGCCCCGCGGCCAGTCCGAAACCGAAGCCGAGCAGGGTGTAGACCACGGTGTTGAGCAGGGCCGTGGTGATGATGTCGGGGAACTGTGCCTTGGCGACCTCGACGTCGAAGAACGCCCGTCGGATCTCACCCCAGTCGGCGGCCAGGGCGACGACGAGCAGTACGGCGGCGAGGACCGCGTACTGAGCGCCCCGGACGGCGCGGGTCCGTTGTCTGCGGGATAGGGACATCGGTAGCGGTTTCCTCACTTCTTGGGAGCGGCGGGGAACCACTTCTTGTAGATCCGGTCGTAACTGCCGTCGGATTTGGCGTCGGCGAGCACCGCGTCGATCTCCTTGCGCAGGGCGTCGTTTCCGGTGCGCACCCCGATGCCGTACTCCTCCCCCGTGTCGAACTCGGCGGTGACCTGGGTGTCCGGGTTCTTCCGTACGTACTCGAAGAGCACGCCGTTGTCGTTCACGGCGGCGTCGACCTGTCCGGTCTTCACGGCGGTGAGCAGCAGCGCCAGGTCCTCGAACTGCACGGTCGTCACGCCCTCGGCGTTCTTCTGTGCGTACGTCTCTCCCGTGGTGCCCTGCTGGACCCCGAGCTTCTTCCCCTTGAGGCTCGCCAGCGAGGTGAGGGAGGAACCCTTCTTGGCGATCAGGGCCTGTGTGGCGTCGAAGTAGCCGACGGAGAAGTCCAGGTTCTTCGCGCGCACCGGCGTGATCGTCATACCCGCCGCGGCCAGATCGCACTTGCGGGCGTTGAGGTCCTCGCCGGTCTGGATGCCCTCGAAGGGCGTGTCCACGATCTCCTGGGTGACATCGAGCTTCTTGGCGACCAGATCGACGAGGTCCACGTCGAAGCCGACGACGGCGTCGCCCTTGCGCACCTGGAAGGGTTCGTACGGCAGGTGTGTGCAGGTGGTGAGCTTGCCCGGGGTCACCAGCTCCAGTTCTGTTCCGCCGGACGCGGAGGGCTTGGTGCTGGTGCAGCCCGTGAGTACGGCGACCGCGGTGAGGGTGGCGGTGAATATGACAGGCAGTGCGGAACGAGCGGACACGACGTCTCCAGAGTTTGTCCGGTCAACGGCCCCACTTCGTCAGTGAGTTGCATTGATCTTGCCATCGGATGCGCCGGATCTCGCCTGTGGGGCCCGTGTTCCCGTGACCTGACGGTGCCGCAGAGGCCCGGCGCCTTCGCGCCGGACCTCTGCGGAGCTGCCTCGCCGCGCTCGGGCGGTCAGGCGGGGGACACGGTTCCGGTCCCCTCCCCCGCCGATCCGGACTCCTCGACGACCACGCGGTAGGGGCGGTCCGTGCCCTCCGCCGTGACGCGCGTACCCGAGTCGTCGCGTACGACGCGGAACGTCGCGGCCGGGCTGCCGGTCAGGTCCGGGACGGTGACCGTGCGCTCGTCCGGGCCCGCCCCGAAGACGCGCAGGGTCAGGCCGTCCAGCCAGTCGCCGTCCGGGCGCTGGTCGTCGGCGCCCCACGGCAGCACGGCGCCGTCCCTGACCAGCAGGGGCAGGCTGTCGAAGCCGTGCGTCTCGTGCCGCCAGGCGGGGCCGGTGACGCGCTCGCCGGTGAGCAGCGAGGTCCAGGTGCCCTCGGGGACGTAGTACTCGACCGCGCCGTCCTCGGTGAAGACCGGGGCGACCAGCAGGTCCGGGCCGAGCATGTACTGCCGGTCCAGGGTGCGGGAAGCGGGATCGCCGGGGAACTCCGCCAGCATGGGCCGCATCATCGGGATGCCCGTGCGGTGCGCCTCGGCGGCCACCCCGTAGAGGTAGGGCATGAGCCGGTGCTTGAGGAGGGTGAACTGCCGTGCCACGTCCACGGCTTCCTCACCGAACTCCCACGGCACGCGGTAGGAGACGTTGCCGTGGAGGCGGCTGTGCGAGGAGAGCAGGCCGAAGGCCAGCCAGCGTTTGAAGACCGCCGGGTCGGGCGTTCCCTCGAAGCCGCCGATGTCGTGGCTCCAGAATCCGAAGCCGGACAGGCTCAGCGAGAGACCGCCTCGCAGGGACTCCGCCATGGCGGTGAAGGAGGCGAAGCAGTCGCCGCCCCAGTGCACCGGGAACTGCTGTCCGCCGGCCGTGGCGGACCGGGCGAAGAGCACCGCCTCACCCGCGCCGCGCTCCCTCTCCAGGAGTTCGAAGACGGTGCGGTTGTAGATCTGCGCGTAGTAGTTGTGCATCCGCTCGGGGTCGGAGCCGTCGTGCCAGACGACGTCCGTGGGGATGCGCTCGCCGAAGTCCGTCTTGAAGCAGTCGACGCCCTGGTCGAGCAGAAGGCGCAGCTTGTCGTCGTACCAGGCGCGGGCGGCCGGGTTGGTGAAGTCCACCAGGGCCATGCCCGGCTGCCAGAGGTCCCACTGCCAGATGTCACCGTTGGGCCGCCGCACCAGGTAGCCGTGTTCGGCGCCCTCCGCGAACAGGGCGGACTTCTGGGCGATGTAGGGGTTGATCCACATGCTGATGCGCAGTCCGCGCTCCTTGAGGCGGGCCAGCATCCCCTCGGGGTCGGGGAAGACCTCGGGGTCCCAGAGGAAGTCCGACCACTGGTACTCGCGCATCCAGAAGCAGTCGAAGTGGAAGACGCTCAGCGGGATGCCGCGCTCGGCCATCCCGTCGACGAAGGAGGTGACGGTCTCCTCGTCGTAGGACGTGCAGAAGGACGTGGTGAGCCAGAGGCCGAACGACCAGGCCGGCGGCAGCGCGGGGCGGCCGGTCAGGGCGGTGTAGCGGGACAGTACGTCCTTCGGGGTCGGCCCGGCGACGACGTAGTACTCGATCGACTGGTCCTCGACGCTGAACTGCACCTGCCCGACCGACTCCGAGCCGACCTCGAAGGAGACCTTGCCGGGGTGGTTGACGAAGACGCCGTAGCCGCGCGAGGAGAGGTAGAACGGGATGTTCTTGTAGGCCAGTTCGCTGCTGGTGCCCCCGTCCGCCTGCCAGATGTCGACGGTCTGGCCGTTCTTGACGTAGGGGGTGAAGCGTTCGCCGAGGCCGTAGACGTTCTCACCGACGTCCAGGGCGAGTTGGGCGATCATGTGGTGGGCGCCGTCGGGCGTGGTCGCGAACGCCGTGCCCTTGGGGTCCACCCCGGTGAGGCGCCGGCCGTCGGCGTCGAGGAAGGTGAGGCCCCAGGGGCCGTCGCCGTCCATCCGCAACGTCAGGGGTCCGCTGGTGAGTTCGGTGACGGAACCGTCTCGGCGGGTGCGGGCCGCGGGCGCCGTGGTGTCGTCAGTGAGGAGCTCGAAGTCCGGCCCGCGCCGGGCCTTGCCCGCGTGATGGGTGGCGCGTACGCCGATGATGCCCTCCGCGGGGGAGAAGCATTCGACGGTGATGAGCGGAGTGTTGAGCGTGTCGCCTCGTGCGGCGACCCGCTTGACCGCGGCGTACGCGGTGAACCGGTCGGTGTCGACCCGGAGGTCACGGATCTCGGTGGCGTACGAGGCGCGGACGCCCTCACGCATCAGCCAGAAGCCGTCGGTGAACCTCATGCGGACTCCTTGCCGTGGATGACGTCGATGCGGGCGAGACGCACGGTCCCGGTGAGGTCGATGCACAGCTCGGGCACCACGCCGCGGAGGTCGGCCTCGATCTCGACGGCCCGGTAGTCGTACGGGCCGCCGGTGTCCGGGAACTGGATCACCGTGCCGAGCCCGCCTCCGCTCACGGAGACGGTCCCCGCCCCCGAGACCAGGAACGACAGTCCGGCCACTCCCTCGCCGAAGTCGCACACCCCGTAGACGAGGCGCCCCTCCCCGTCGGCGGAGGCGGGCGTGACGGCGTCTCCGTCGGTCTTCGCGCGGTCGACGATCTCCGTGCCCCGCTGCCAGTCGTAGTCGGCGGCCTCAAGCCCTCGTGACACCACCGGGCGAGGGCTCCATGTCTCGCCTTCGACGGTCACCGGGGCGGTGAGACGGATGTCGGCGCTCGACGCGCCCGCGAGGACCTCGTACGTGCCGGACTCGACGACCCACCGGCCGTGTGCCACGCTCCAGTGACCCAACTCCTCGACGGGTACGTCGAATTCGACGCGCTCCGACGCGTCCGGCGCGAGGTGCACCCGCCGGTGGGCGGCCAGCTTGCGCAGGGGCAGCTCTACTGGCCCACCCCGTCCCGTCAGGCGTCCCAGAGCGCGCCCCAGCCCCTTGTGGGCGGGCGGGCCCTCCCGCGAGGGATCCGCCGCCCGCACGTAGACCTGGGCCACCTCGTCGGCCGCGCGTCCACCGACGTTGGTGACGGTCAGTGATACCCGGAGCCGGTCACCGTCCACCTCCGCCCGGAGGCCGGAGTAGGTGAAGTCCGCGTAACCGAGACCGTGGCCGAACGGGAAGAGCGGAGTGCCCTGGAAGTAGAGGTACGTCTGCCGGGAGCCGATGATGTCATAGTCGAACAGGCCGGGCAGATCGCTGTCGCTCGCGTACCAGGTCTGCGGGAGCCTGCCGGCCGGGGACACGTCGCCGGCGAGGACCCGGGCGAGCGCCGTGCCCGCGGCCTGGCCGCCGTGCGCCGTCCAGAGCAGGGCAGGCAGCGCGTCCGCCGCGTCGTTGACGGCGTACGGGTAGGCGGAGGCCAGGACGAGGACCGTGCGCGGGTTGGCGGCGTGCGCGGCGCGCCACAGGCGGTCCTGCTGAACGGGGAGGGCGAGGGTCGTGCGGTCCTCGGTCTCGCGGCCGTTGATGTGGGGGTCGTTGCCCGCGACGACGATCACGGTGTCGGCGGCCGCGGCGACCCGGGCCACGGCGTCGGCGCCGTGCTCGACGGTCTCGCGTTCGAAGACCGTGGCGGCGTCCCGGGAAATCTTTTCGCCGGATTCGGCAACCTTCGCGCCGTCGGCGGCGACCGAGACGTATCCACCCGTCCCGATGTGCAGAAGGCGGTGCCCGCCGTCGTGCCCCTCCACCGCTTCGAGGCGGAACGTCTCCTGGACGACCCAGCCGCCCGGCTCGTCCGCGGACGCCCTGACGTATCCGTCGTCGGCGACCGACAGGTACAGCCCTTCGTCCGTGCGCAGGGTGAGGACGCCGTCGCCCCAGTCGACGAGGGCCAGTTCGGTGGCCTCCTCGCCGCAGGTCAGCGGGGGCAGGTCGGTACGGCCGGCGAGGAGGGCCGGGTCCAGGGCGCCTTCCGCACCCCGCGCCTCGGCGTCCGTCCTCCCGTCGGCGGCGGGTACCCGGAGCCAGCCGTCGGAGCACTTCAGCCGGATCCGGTCCACGCCTTCCGCGAAGAGGACGTTCTCGGCCCCGTACCGCTCGCGGATGCCGTCGAGCGGGGTCGAGCGGTGCATGAGCGTGCCGCTGTACCAGTCCAGCTTGCAGGCGTCCGCGAGGAGCCCGACCACCGCGACGGTCCGGCCCGGCTCCGGCCGCAGCGGCAGCAGCCCGTCGTTCTTCAGCAGGACGGCTGCCTGTTCCGCGGCTTCCAGAGCGAGCGCCCGGTGCTCCTCGGTGTCCAGGGCGTCGACCTTCGCGTACGGGTCGAGCTCCGGATCGAACTCGCCGAGCGCGAAGCGCATCGCGAGCAGCCGGCGGACCGCCGTGTCGATGTCGCTCTCGTCGATGAGCCCCTGGGCGAGCGCGTCGCGGATGCGGCCGGTCATGACCGTGGAGTCCGTGCCGTGGTCGGTGAAGCTGTCGACACCGGCCTTCAGGGAGGCGGCGGTGGCTTCCTCGTGGGTGTCGAAGTAGTGCTCGGAGTCGACCAGGTTGGAGGGTGCGCCCGCGTCCGAGCAGACGACGAGCGGCTGGTCGGTCCAGCTCCGCAGGTGCTGCCCCAGGAGCGGGGAGACGTGGTTCGGGCGTCCGTTGACCAGGTTGTAGGCGGGCATGACCCCGGCCACCGCTCCGGCCCGCACGGCGTCCCGGAAGGCCCTCAGGTCGTACTCGTGCAGCACCCGCGGGCGCACCGAGGAGGAGGCGGTGTCGCGGTCGGTCTCGTTGTTGTGCGCGAGCCAGTGCTTGAGTACGGGGGCGGTGCGCCAGTAGTGGGGGTCGTCGCCACGCAGTCCGCGGGTGTAGGCGACGGCGATGGCGGAGGTCAGGGCGGGGTCCTCGGAATACCCCTCCTCGCCGCGGCCCCACAGCGGGTGGCGCAGCAGGTTCACGGTCGGCGCCCAGACGTTGAGCCCGACACGGTCGTCCTGGGCGCGCTTGGCGCGCACCTCGTTGCCGACGGCCTCACCGATGCGGCGGACCAGGTCGTCGTTCCAGGTGGCGCCGAGACCGACGGCCTGCGGAAAGACAGTGGCGGGCCCCATCCAGGCGACCCCGTGCAGGGCCTCCTGTCCGGTCCGGAACGGGCCGAGGCCCAGCCGCTCCACCGCCGGGGCGAACTGGTGCAGCATCGCGATCCGCTCGTCGAGCGTGAGCCGTCCGAGCAGATCGTCGGTGCGCCGGGAGAAGGACAGCTGCGGGTCGCGGAAGGGAAGCGGATGGTCCGTCACGTGCGGGTCCCCTTGGAGAGGTGGGAGGTTTTCAGGGGCGTCGGGCAGCGAAGGGGCCGTCGACGCGGGGAGAAGATCTTTCGAAGCGCTTCGATGCTCTGCGGCCAACCCGCTGGGTGTCAAGGGTGCGGCAGGCTCAAAGAGACCCTTCCGGACACATCGAACCCTTGCCATGGCGGGAAACGGTTCGGAAACAGGTCGGAGGAATATCGAAACGAACTCTTGTGCGGCCGTAACCCTTCACTTAATCTCGCTGCAACATCGAAGCGCTTCGACGAGGCAGCCCGTTGACCGCTTCAGCCCAGCCGGTGCCGTTACCGACCGGCTCGGCCGGTAACGCCCCTACCTCAGACACAGGGCCGAGCGGCAGTCGCCGCCGCGGGCCGTCCTGTTGCACCACGAAGGGTTGACGCAATGACGCCGAACTCCCCCTCCGCACCCAGCCGGAGACGATTCCTGGCCTCTTCCGTGGTTGTCGCGGCAGCCGTGGGCGGCGGGATGCCGCTCCTCGCCGCCTGCGGCGGCGGTTCCGGTGGTTCGAAGAACGAGGGCACGACCACAGGTCAGAAGCTGAAGGACATCCTTCCGGCCTACGTGCCCTCGAAGGCCGTCACCCCTGACATCCCCAGCAAGAACGGCTCCGCCGACGGTTTCACCACGGCGCTCCCCGCCGACAAGCTGGCGGTGTCGGTGCCCAAGAAGCTGGGCAAGGGCAGCGAGATCAGCATCATGGCGCCGCTCTGGGGCACTTCGCCCGGTGAGGGCAACGCCTACTGGACCGCGATGGACACGGCCGCCGGCGTCAAGGTCAAGTGGCAGAACCAGGACGGCAACGTCTACGGGCAGAAGCTCGGCGCCGTGCTCGCCTCCAGCTCCATCCCGGACGCCGTCGTCGTCCCGGGCTGGGAACTCGGCGGCAAGATCCCGAGTGCCATCGCCAACAAGTTCGCCGACCTCGGACCCTATCTGTCGGGCGACAAGGTCAAGGCGTACCCCAACCTGGCGGCCATTCCCACCGGCGCCTGGCAGCGCGGCATCTTCGCGGGGCAGCTCCGCGGGATCCCGATGCCCGCCGAGGCCACGCCCAACATCACTCCCTTCTACCGTGCCGACATCTTCGAGGAGAAGGGATACGAGGTACCGACCACCACGCAGGAGTTCTACGACCTCTGCAAGGAGATCAACGCGCCCAGGAGCAAGGTGTGGGCGTGCAGCGACATGACGTGGTCGGCCTTCGTCTTCTTCGGAGTGCTGCCGGAGAAGCCCTACTACTGGCAGCTGGTCGACGGCAAGCTGGTGAACCGCTACGAGACCCAGGAGTACCTGGAGGCGCTGGAGTGGTCGCGCTCGCTGTACTCGGCCGGTTTCGTGCACCCGGACGCCAAGGCGGAGACGGGCGACATGCGCACCACCTTCTCCTCCGGCAACGTCCTCATGTACAACGCGGACATCTCCGACTGGTACGCAGCGACCGCCGTGCAGCGGCTGGACAAGCCGGACTTCCGGATGGGAGCGATGGACTTCTTCGCCCACGACGGCGGTGACCCCGTGATCTACGAGGCCTCTCCCTCGAACATCTGGTGCTTCGTCAGCAAGAAGGCCGACAAGAAGGTCGTCGAGGACCTCCTCGCGCTGGCCAACTTCACCGCCGCCCCGTACGGGAGCAAGGAACAGCGTCTGCGGGCGTACGGTCTCGAGGGCACGCACCACACGCTCAAGGACGGCGTCCTCGTCAAGAACGAGCAGGGCAACAACGAGGTCTTCGCCACCTACGAGTACGTCGCCACCTCCAAGCCGTACCGCGCCTACCCGGACTACCCGGACGTCGCCAAGGGGGTCATCGAGTGGCAGCAGCGTCAGGGCGCGCACCTGAGGAAGCCGCTGTTCCACGGGATGCAGATCCAGGAGCCCACCCGGTACACCGAGCTCAACGCGCAGTTCGAGGACCTGGAGAAGGACATCGTGCGCGGCCGCAAGAAGGTCGGCGACATGCAGCAGCAGGTCTCGGACTGGAAGACCCAGGGCGGCGACAAGCTGCGTGACTGGTACAAGAAGCTGCTCGACGAGACCGGCGAGTCGGCTTCCTGACATGGCACTGAGCACAGAGGGCCGGCGCGCGCGGGAGTCACGGACGCCGCCGGTCAAGACAGAGGCGTCCGGCGTACCGCCGGTCGCGAGCAAGATGCCGCTCCGGCACCGGCTGCGCCGGGATCGCACGATGATCCTGATGACGCTGCCGGCGATGGTGCTGTTGCTGGTCTTCGCGTACATCCCCCTGGCGGGCAACGTCGTCGCCTTCCAGGACTACGACCCGTACGTCGCGGACAACGCGTTCCAGGCGATCGCGCAGAGCCCGTGGGTCGGGTTCGAGTGGTTCCAGCAGATGGTGGACGACCGGCTGTTCTGGTCGGCGCTGAAGAACACGCTGGCGATCTTCCTGCTGCAGCTGACGCTGTTCTTCCCGGTGCCGATCCTGCTCGCGCTGTTCATCAACAGCTTCGTGCGGCCCCGGGTACGGGCGGTGGCGCAGGCGATCCTCTACCTGCCGCACTTCTTCTCCTGGGTCCTGGTCGTCACCGTGTTCCAGCAGATGTTCGGGGGCGCGGGGATCGTCGCGCAGACACTGCGGGAGAACGGTCACGAGGGTTTCGACCTGATGACCGATCCCGGTCTGTTCAAGTTCCTGATCACCTTCGAGATGATCTGGAAGGACGCCGGCTGGGGCGTCATCGTCTTCCTGGCCGCCCTGGCGGCCGTCAGCCCGGACCTCTACGAGGCGAGCGCCATGGACGGCGCGAACCGCTGGCGCCGGATGTGGCACATCACCCTGCCCGCCCTGCGCCCCGTGGTCGCCCTGCTGCTGGTGCTCCAGGTGGGCAACGCACTGACCGTCGGTTTCGAGCAGATCCTGCTCCAGCGCACGGCGGTCGGCCCGGGTGCCTCCGAGGTGCTGGACACCTATGTCTGGAACGTCGGTATCACCAACGGCGGGTTCAGTTACGCGGCGGCCGTCGGGATCGTCAAGGGAATCTTCGGTCTGCTGCTGGTCCTCGGGGCCAACAAGGTCGCCCATCTCATGGGTGAGCAGGGGGTGTACAAGAAGTGAGCAGCCTGCTCTCCGGTATGACCGGCTTGGCCGGTGTGAAGCCGGGAACGCGTGGCCGGCTGCGGCCGGTGTGGGAGGAGGAGCCGTCGAAGGCCGGCCTCACCTCCAAGGGTGTGGTCCTGGTCCTGATCTGCCTGGCCGTCCTCTTCCCGCTCTGGATCGTGATCGTCACCAGTCTGTCCTCGGTGAAGACCATCACCGAGGCCGGCGGACTGGTGGTGATCCCACGCGGCATCACGTTCGTCGCCTACCAGGAGCTCCTGGGCGGCGGCCAGGTCACCCGCGCGGCCGTGATCAGCATCTGTGTGACCGTGGTCGGGACGCTCTTCAGCATGGCCGTCTCGATCATGTGCGCGTACGGCCTGTCCCGGACCGGTTCCGTGCTGCACCGCCCGCTGCTGCTGTTCATGCTCGCCACGATGTTCTTCGGCGCGGGCCTGATCCCCACCTACCTGGTGGTGCAGGGGCTCGGGCTGACCGACTCCTATCTGGCGCTGATCCTGCCGAGCGCCCTGAACGTCTTCAACATCCTGGTCCTGCGGGCCTTCTTCATGAGCACCGCGCAGGAGCTCATCGAGAGCGCCCGCATCGACGGGGCCGGTGACTTCCGCATCCTGTGGCAGATCGTCATGCCGCTGTCCCGCGCGGTCATCGCGGTGATCACGCTGTTCTACGCGGTCGGTTACTGGAGCGCCTGGTTCAACGCGTCGATCTACCTCAGCGACCCGGACATGATGCCGCTGCAGAACGTGATGAACCAGTTGGTCCTCAAGCAGGAGCGGCCCACCGGTCTGACGCAGGTCATCAACACGGGCCAGCTGTCCCTGCTCGCCATCCAGATGGCGGTCATGGTGCTGGCGCTGATCCCGGTGGCGGTCCTGTCGCCGTTCGTGCAGAAGCACTTCAAGGAGGGCATGCTCACCGGCGCCGTCAAGGGCTGAACCCCGCACCGCATCCACCCCGTCACTCCCCCACCGGAGGGTCTTCGTCATGCGCGCCTCGTCCGTCCCGCAGTCAGAACCCGCCCCGCGCCCCCGGCGCCGTACCGTCCTGGCCGGGGCGGCGGTGGCCGCGGCGGCGGCGTCCGCGCTGCCTCCGGCGGGGGCCGCCGTGGCTTCCCCGCGGCCCGCGAGGACCCAGCCCCATCGCTGGCGCACCGCGGCGATCGGCGGCACGGGCTTCGTGACGGGTGTCCTGTTCCACCCGGCCGTGCGGGGTCTCGCCTACGCCCGCACCGACATCGGCGGCGCCTATCGGTGGGACGACCGGAAGGCCCGGTGGACGGCGCTCATCGACCACATCGGGTGGGACGACTGGAACCTGATGGGTGTCGAGGCGATGGCCGTCGACCCTGCGCACCCCGACCGGCTGTACCTGGCGCTCGGGACGTACACACAGGCGTACGCCTCCCCGGGTGCGGTGCTCCGGTCCGAGGACCGGGGCGCGACCTGGGCGCGTACGGATCTCACCGTGCGCCTCGGAGCCAACGAGGACGGCCGGGGCTGCGGCGAGCGACTCCTCGTCGATCCGCGCGACAGCGCGACGCTCTGGCTCGGGACGCGCCACGACGGGCTGCTGCGCTCCACGGACCGGGGTGCCACCTGGGCCGTCGACACCTCCTTCCCGGCCACACCGTCGGCGAACGGTCAGGGTGTCACGCTGCTGGTGGCGGCCGGCCGGACGGTGTACGCGGGCTGGGGGGACGGCGGCGCCGCGCTCCACCGCAGGGACGCCTCCGGCGGCTGGGAGGCCGTCCCCGGGCAGCCGTCCGCCGGAGCGTCGACGAGGGTGCCGGTCCGTGCGGCGTACGACGCGGGCAGCCGTGCGCTGTACGTGAGTTACGCGGACGGGCCGGGCCCGAACAACCAGACGGACGGCTCGGTGCACCGCCTCGACACGGTGACCGGGGCCTGGACCGACGTGACCCCGGTGGCCCCGGGCGCCGGCGACGCGTTCGGGTACGGCGGAGTGGCGGTGGACGCGTCCCGCACCGGCACCGTCGTGGTCTCCACGAACAACCGCTGGGGTCCCGTGGACACCCTGTTCCGTTCCACGGACGGCGGGGCGAGCTGGACCTCCCTCAAGGACACGGCGGTGCTGGACGTCTCGGAGACGCCGTACCTGAAGTGGGGCGGGGAGCCCAAGTTCGGCTGGTGGATCCAGGCCGTGGCCGTCGACCCGTACGATTCGCGGCACATCGTGTACGGCACCGGCGCCACGGTCTACGGGACACGGGACCTGGTCCACTGGGCTCCCGAGATCCGTGGGCTGGAGGAGACGTCGGTGCGCCAGCTGATCGCGCCGCCCTCGGGGGCCCGGCTGCTCAGCGGCCTGGGGGACATCGGGGTCATGCGCCACGACTCCCTGACCGTCTCCCCGTCGCGCGGCATGGCGTCGAACCCGGTCTTCGGCACGGCGACCGGGCTGGCCCTGGCCACGCTGAAGCCGTCGTACGTCGTGCGGACGGGCTGGCCCTCGGGGTCCGGCTCGGCCGGGGCGTACTCCCACGACAGCGGTGCGAGCTGGCGGCCCTTCGCCTCCCAGCCGCCGATCGCGGCCACGGCTCCCGGCCCGGTGGCGGTCTCCGCCGACGGGGCGACGCTGCTCTGGTCGTTCGTCCACTGGGACGGCACCAAGTACGCCGCGCACCGCTCCACTGACGGCGGGACGACCTGGGCCGAGGTGGCCACGTTCCCCAAGGGCGGCACCCCGGTCGCCGACCCGCTCGACCCGGCACGCTTCTACGTCTACGACACGGACACGGGCGCGGTCTTCCTCTCCACCGACAAGGGCGCGACCTTCACCGAGGGGGCGAAGGGGCTCCCCTCGGGTGATGTGCAGTTCCGCATCGCGGCGGCCCCCGGGCGCTCCGGCGACCTGTGGCTGTCCGCCAAGGAGGGCGGGCTGCTGCGCTCCACGGACGGCGGCCGGACGTTCACCCCGGTGGCCGGCTGCCAGGCCTCGTACGCCCTCGGCTTCGGCAGGGCCGCCCCGGGGAGGGGCCGGGCCGGATACCCGGCGGTCTTCCAGACCGGGCGGGCCTCCGCGACGTACGACGGTGTGGCGGTGCTGCGCTCGGACGACGCGGGGGCGACCTGGGTCCGGATCAACGACGACTCCCACCGGTGGGGGTGGACCGGTGAGGTCATCACCGGCGACCCCCGCGTCCACGGCCGTGTCTACCTGGGCACCAACGGCCGCGGTATCCAGTACGCAGACCCCCGGTAGAGCTCCCCGCGGAGACTCCCCGTATAGAGGAACGAGACGTCCATGCCGTCCCTGCACGACGCCACCCGTGGCCGCGTCCTCTTCGGAGGCGATTACAACCCCGAGCAGTGGCCCGAGGAGGTGTGGGCCGATGACGTACGGCTGATGAAGGAGGCCGGGGTCACCACCGTCACCGTCGGGGTCTTCTCCTGGGCGATGATCGAACCCCGCCCGGGTGCACGCGAGTTCGGCTGGCTGGACCGGCTCATGGACCTCCTGCACACCCACGGCGTCGGCGTGGTCCTCGCCACCCCGACGTCCTCGCCGCCGCCGTGGATGGGAGCGCTCCACCCGGAGACGTTGCCGCGCACCGAGGACGGGGCGGTCGTCAACTACGGTTCACGGCAGCACTTCTGCCCGAGCTCACCGGTGTACCGGCGTTATGCGGCGGCGCTCACGGAGGACCTCGCCGCCCGGTACGCGCACCATCCCGCGCTCACCGTGTGGCACATCAACAACGAGTACTGCACGCACTGCTGGTGCGACGAGACGGCCGCGCACTTCCGCCGCTGGCTGGCCTCCCGCTACTCCACCCTGGACGCGCTCAACGAGGCCTGGGGCACGGCGTTCTGGAGCCAGCGCTACGACACCTGGGCGGAGATCCTGCCGCCGCGCCGCGCCCAGTACATGCGTAACCCGGCGCAGGAGCTGGACTTCAAGCGGTTCACCTCCGACGCCCTGATGGAGTGCTACCTCGCCGAGCGGGACATCGTCGCCCGGCACACCCCGCACATCCCGGTGACGACGAACTTCATGCCGCTGTGGTCGGGCCAGGACGCCTGGGCGTGGGCGGAGCAGGAGGACATCGTCTCCGTCGACGTCTACCCGGACCCGAAGGACCCGCGAGGCGGGCAGTACAACGCGATGCTCGCCGACATGACCCGCTCGCAGGCCCGCGGACCGTGGATGGTGATGGAACAGGCGGCCGGGGCGGTCAACTGGCGTGCTGTGAACCACCCGAGGCCCGCCGGCCTCAACCGGCTCTGGTCGATGCAGTCGGTGGCCAGGGGCGCGGACGCGTTGTGCTACTTCCAGTGGCGGCAGTCCCGGCAGGGAGCGGAGAAGTTCCACTCCGGGATGCTGAGCCACGCCGGCGAGCACGGCCGCACCTTCCAGGAGGTCAAGCGGATCGGCGCCGAACTCGCGCTGCTCGGCCCCGAGGTGAGCGGCACCGGGGTTCCCGCCGAGGTCGCCGTGGTGCACGACTGGGACGCCTGGTGGTCGAGCACCCAGCAGGGCCGGCCGTCCTCCCTCGTCTCCTACCCGGAGCTGCTCCAGGCGTGGCACGGGGCCCTGTGGGAGAGCGGGATCGGCACCGACTTCGCCCGCCCCGAGGCCGACCTGAGCACGTACCGCATGGTGCTCGTCCCGCAGCTCCAGCTCCTCTCCGACGCGGCGACCGACAACCTCGTCGCGTACGTGCGGGGCGGCGGCACCCTGGTGTGCGGCTTCTTCACCGGCGTCGCGGACGTCGACGACCGGATCAGGCCGGGCGGCATGGACATTCGACTGCGTGAGCTGTTCGGGATCCGCACGGTGCACGAGTGGTGGCCGCTGGACGCGGACACGACGGTGGAGTGCGACGGTTTCGGCGGCACCCTGTGGTCGGAGGAGCTGGAACCCGACGGCACCGCGGAGACGGTGGCCGCGTACCGCGGCGGGGAGCTGGACGGGCTTCCCGCGGTGCTCCGCAAGGGCGGCGCGTGGTACGTCTCCACGCTGCCCGAGCCCGGGGCGCTGCGCGAGCTGCTCGGCCGGGTGGCGGCCGGGGCGGGGGTGCGGCCCGTGCTGGAGGGGCTGCCCGCCGGGGTCGAGGCGGTGCGGCGCGGCGCGCTGCTGTTCCTGCTGAACCACGGGCGGTCGCCCGTTCGGGTGGAGCTGCCGGGACGGCATCTGGACCTGCTCACGGGTTCCGAGGCCGACAGCGCGGTGGAGCTGGGCCGTTACGGCGTGGCCGTGCTCAGAAGCGTCTCCGCATGAACGACGGCACCTGGGAGCCCTGCCCCGCCACCCGCTGGGAGGACGCGTTCCTCAGCGGCAACGGCCGCCACGGGGCAATGGTGTACGGCGATCCGGCGGACGACCGAGTGATCGTCAACCACCACACCCTGGTGCGGCCCAACGGCAGCGAGGACCTCCGGCCGCCGGAGCTCGCCGACCGGCTCGGCCGCCTCCAGGACGCACTCCTGTCGGGGGACACGAGGGCGGCCGAGGACTTCGGCGCGGGACGTCCGCTGATGTGGGTCCAGCCCTTCCACCCGGCGTTCCGGACGAGCGTGCGCCGCGGCCGGGGGCTGCACGACGCCGTCGCCGGATACAGGCGCGAGGTCGACTTCACGACGGGCGAGGTGACCGCGTCGTACGAGGCGTGGCGCAGCAGCGTCTTCGTGTCGCGGGCCGACGACGTGATCGTCCAGCACGTCACCGACCCCGGGCTGACCGCCGACGTGTTCCTGGACCCCTGTCTTCCCGGTGCCCCCGCGCGGCTGGCGGTCGGCCGCTCCACGGTTCTCACTCCGGAGGGCGCGCACCTGGCTCTGCGGGTCGGCTATCCGGGCGGCGGGCTCGGGTACACGGGTGTCACCGTGGCGCGGGTGGACGGCGGCCGGGTGTCCGTGTCCGGGGAGGGGATCCGCGTCGAGGGGGCGCGGAGCCTCACGCTCATCACCCGGGTGGTCCGCTCGGCGGGCCACCCGGACCTCACGGAGCTGTGGGCCGCTCTGCCGCGTGAAGACCACGCCACGCTGCTGGCCCGCCACCTGCCGCCGCACCGGACCGCCTACGGGCGCGCCTCGTTCGTGCTGCGGGACGCGGCGCCCGGGCGGGAGCTGTCCGGCAGCGATCTGCTGCGTGCCCCGGAGTCCCCCGCGCTGCTGGAGCGGCTCTTCGCGGCGGGCCGCTACCATCTGCTCTCCTCCTCCGGGCTGTTGCCTCCCCGGCTGACCGGTCTGTGGACCGGCGACTGGGACACCGCGTGGTCGGGGGCCTTCACCACGAACGCCAACCTCAACCTGCAGATCGCGTCCGCCGCGGCGGCCGCCCTCCCGGAGGTCGCCGAGGCCCATGCGTCTTTGGTGTACGGCCAGTTGGCCGACTGGCGTGACAACGCACGGGCCCTGTTCGGCGCCCGGGGCGTCGTCGCGCCGTCCCACACGGACGGCGAGTCCGGCCACACCCGGCACTTCCAGCGTGCCTATCCGCTGCATCTGTGGACGGCGGGGGCGGACTGGCTGCTGCAGCCGCTGCTGGAGCACGCCGAGGTGGCGACGGGCTCCCCGGACACCGCCCTGACCGCCGCGCTGGTCGAAGTGGCCGTGTTCTACGAGGACTTCCTCAGCCGCGAGGACGGGAGCGGCAACGTGGCCGTCGTGCCCTCGTACTCCCCGGAGAACCGGCCGGCCAACGCGAGCTGGGGCACGGTGAACGCCACGATGGACATCGCCGCGGCCCGCCACGCCCTGACGACGGCCGCCGAACACGCCCCCGGGCACCCGTCGGCCGGCGTCTGGCGGTCACTCGCGGCGCGGCTCCCCGCGTACACGGTGAACGAGGACGGAGCACTCGCCGAGTGGGCGTGGCCCGGCCTGCGGGAGACGTACGACCACCGCCATCTGAGCCACCTCTACCCGGTGTGGCCGCTGGACGGGATCAATCCGTACGACACCCCGGAGCTGGCCACGGCCGCGCACCGCGCCCTGGAGCTGCGCGGCTCGGAGAACGACTCCGCGCACGGACATCTGCACCACGCCCTGATCGCCGCCCGGCTGCGGGACCCGTCCCGGGTGGCGGCGGCGCTGGGCGCGGTGCTGGGCGGCGACTTCTTCCACGATTCGCTGATGAGCGCGCACTACCCGGCCCGGAACGTCTACAACGCGGACGCGGCGCACACCCTGCCCGCCGCCGTGATCGAGTCGCTCGTCCAGTCGGCACCCGGCCGCCTGGTACTCCTGCCGGCCGTCCCCGCGGCGTGCCGGGAGGGTGAACTCCGGGGCGTGCGCACCCGGTTCGGCGCGCACCTGGACCTGAGCTGGTCGGAGACCGGCGCCACGGCCGTGCTGCGCCCCACCCGCGACGCCCGTGTCGATCTGCGCACGGGTGACGGTTTCGCCCTCACCGAGACCTCCGCCGGACGTCCGAAGGCTCCGCTGGAGCTGACGGCCGGCGTGGACCGCGTCCTCACCCTGGAGGCGCGGTAGCAGTCCTCCATCCCCACGTGGAAGGAACACACCCCATGGCACGAACCACCCTGACCAGGCTGCTCCTGGCCCCGACGGCGGCCGTGGCCGCGCTGATCGGCTTCGCGGCGGCTCCGGCCCATGCCGCCATCTGGACCTCTTCGGAGCAGTGGGGGAACTACACCACGTCCGACGGCTACATCCTCTACAACAACATCTGGGGCTCGGGAGCGGGCACCCAGACCATATGGGCAGACTCGTCGAGCGACTGGGGCGTGACGGCGAACCACCCGAACACCGGCGGCATCAAGTCGTACCCGAACGCGAAGAAGATCGTCAACAAGCCGATCACGTCGATCTCGTCGCTGACCAGCGACTACAACGTGACCGTCCCGGCCTCCGGGGCGTACAACACGTCGTACGACATCTGGGACACGGACTACGACTACGAGGTCATGCTCTGGGTCAACCACAACGGCGCCGTCGGTCCTCTCGGCACCTCGCAGGGGACCGTCAGCCTCGGCGGCCACTCCTGGGCCGTGTACAAGGGTGACAACGGAGCCAACGAGGTCTTCTCGTTCCTGCGGACCTCCGACTCGTCCGCCGGCACCGTGGACATCCTGCCGATCCTGAAGTGGATCAAGGACACCAAGGGCTGGTGGGGCAAAGAGACCATCGGTGACGTCCAGTTCGGCTACGAGATCACCTCGTCGTCCGGCGGTCTGGACTTCGTGACCAACGGATTCGGCGTCTCGTCGAGCTGATCCGGCCGGTGGCCGGGGGGTGTCCCCCGGCCACCTCGCCGGTCAGACCGGCGCGGGGCCCGTGCTCGCGCGTTCCGTCAGGACCGGCTTGAGCAACTCCACTTCGTCCGTACCCCGGCCGGTGAGTTTCGCGACCACCTGTTCCACCGCCCGGCGTCCCATCTCCTGTGCCGGGATGGCGACGGAGGTGAGCCGCACCGAGGCACCCGTGGCGACCTGTTCGGGGCAGACGGCCACGACGGACACGTCCTCGGGCACGGCGCGCCCCTGCTGCTGGAGCAGGTTGAGCAGCGGTTCGACGGCGGCCTCGTTCTGGACGATGAATCCGGTCGTCCCCGGCCGTTCGTCGAAGATCCGGCCCAGGGTGCCGGACATCGCGGCGTACCCGCCTTCGCAGGGCCGGTGCAGGATCCGCACCCCGGCCTCCCGCGCCTTGGCCCGTATGCCGTCGACGGTGCGTTCGGCGAAGCCGGTGTGCCGTTCGTAGACTGCGGCCGCCTCACCGATGACCGCCACCTCGCGGTGGCCGAGACCGGCGAGGTGGTCGACGCAGAGTGCCCCGGTGGCCTCGAAGTCGAGATCCACACAGGTGAGGCCCGAGGTGTCGGCGGGCAGGCCGATGAGGACGGCGGTCCGCCCGGAGTCGCGGAGCAACGGCAGTCGCTCGTCGTGGAGTTCGACGTCCATCAGGATCATGGCGTCCGCCAGTGAGCTCCCCGCGATCCGGCGGACGGCCGCGGGGCCCTCCTCGCCGGTGAGCAGCAGGACGTCGTATCCGTGGTTCCGGGCGCTCGTGGCGACGGCCATGGCGATCTCCATCATCACCGGCACGTACATGTCCGTGCGCAGCGGAACCATCAGCGCGATGATGTTGGACCTGCTGCTGGCGAGGGCACGCGCACCGGCGTTGGGGTGATAGCCCAACTGCTGGATACTGTGCTCCACCCGCTCCCGGGTGGAGGCCGAGATCGACCGCTTGCCGCTGAGGACGTAGCTCACCGTGCTCGCGGAGACTCCGGCGTGCTGGGCGACCTCGGCAAGCGTGACCATTCGGCTTCTCCCCTACAGATGGCGACCGCAAGGGAGAGCGGGTGAAGCGCTTCGACAGCGCCTTGCTGTGCTCCCCTTCGCACTCTGACGCGCACAGACACCGTGGAGCCTAGACTCGCTCACAGGCAGTGTCCAGAGTGGGAGTCGAAGCGCTTCGACCGCCGGATGCCGACCCCTTCCGCATACCGTGGCTCAGGATGCCGAAGGTGTCCAGCCTGCCAGCCAGTCGGCTGTCTCCTGCTGCGTAGCCTGCGCGTCACTGAGCTGCGGCCGGTCACCGCTCGCCGAACCGGATCCGGGCCCGGTGTTCCGGTACTCCGCGAAGCGGTCGTCCTTCCACGAGAAGCCGCTCATGTCCGTCCACGGCGCGGACTTGATCGCCGAGCTGAGGGTTGTGCCGCGGAAGGTCGCCATCGGGTCGAGCGAGGCGTCGCCGCCCGCGTGCCAGGGCCTGCCGAGGTGGAAGGAGGACGCCGAGACGTCGCCGTTGACGGTCGAGCCGGTGATCAGGAAGCCCTTGCGGTCGGCGGCCGTGCTGGGAGCGGCGATGTAACCGGCGGAGGTGCCGTTCCACCGCTTCTTCAGTGTGATGACCGACCTGTCGATCACGGCGGTGGCACGTCCGAAGATGAAGTCGACGTTGCCGATGACGTAGGAGTTGACCACGTAGACGCGGCCGAGCGTCGCCTTGGAGGCGGTGTCGAGCAGCAGGGTGTCCTGGTCTCCGCTGACGATCACGGAGTCGAGGAAGACCTTGTCCGCTGCGGTGCGCAGGGCGACGGCCTGGAGGCCGCTCATGTTCTGGTTGGCGCCTTCGTCGAAGTCGTTGGAGATCGTGAGGTTGCGGGCCTGGAAGCCGTTGGCCTCGGCCGCGACGGTGGCACTGCCGCTGGTCCCGTAGGTGCCGGAACCGTCGGGCTTCTGCGTGCCGGAGGCGTTGTTGTAGACGATGACGGTGTCGTTGCGGCTGGGACCGCTGCCCTGCAGGGTGACGTTCTGCTTGGTGGACGGGATCTTCACCAGCTCGCGGTAGGTCCCGGGCTTGATGGCGACCACCACCCGGGCGGTGTTGCCCGCCGGTATCGCGTTCACCGCTGCCTGCACGGTGGTGTACTGCCCGCTGCCGTCCTTGGCGACGGTGAGGGTGGTGGCCGCCGCGGCTCCGGATGCCGTGCCGAACACCTGGAGGCCGGCGACGGCCAGGAATGCTGCCGCCGCTGCCGTCGCCTTACGGGATACGGGCCGGAGGGTGGTGCGTCGTCGATGCGCTGCCATGGTGTGATCCGTTCGATGGGGAGGGAAGAGGTGGGGTTCCGGGGAGTGGTCGCCGCGGCCACCGCGAAGGTTGCCGGGCCCGGGAGTCACGGGCCCGGACCGGGGTCCGGGCCCGTGGTCGCTCAGCTCACGGGGGTGAGCTTCCACTGCTGACAGTGGTTGTCCAGCCAGGTCCACTGCCTCACGTCCGCGCCGTCGGCCGTCGAGCAGTCCGCCACGTCGGCGACCTTTCCGGTGGCCTGGTTGACGATGCGCACCCAGCCCCCGGCCTCGGTGGTGACGAAGCGGAAGCGCTGGCAGGTGTTGTCGAGCCACGACCACTGGCGCAGGTCGGCGCCGTCGGCCGTCGAGCAGTCCGCCGTGTCGAGCACCTTGCCCGTCGCGACGTTCACCAGCCTGCTCGTGTCGTCCCCCCTGTCGTCGATCCGCCACCGCTGCCTGGCGCTTCCGTCGCACGTCCACTGCTGGACGTTCGCCCCGTCGGCGGTCGACGCCCCGCTCACGTCGAGACACTTCCCGGTTGCCCGGCTGACCACGGTGTACGCCGTCGGGGTCGCCGCCGTCTCACCGGAAGGCCCCGCCAGTGTCGTACCGAGGGCGACGGGTGTGCCCAGGTTCGGGGTGCCGTCGGAGTTCCAGCCGATTTCCTGCGCCCGTGCCGTACGTCCGTTGTCGCAGCCGTCGGACGCGGAGTCGTTGGCGTGGTAGACGATCCAGCTCTCCGTGCCGTCGGGCGAGGTGAAGAAGCCGTTGTGCCCCGGCCCGTACACCCCGGCGGCGTTGTTCCGCTGGAAGACCGGGGTGGACTTCTTCGTCCAGGAGGACGCGGAGAGCGGGTCGGAGCCGGTCAGGGTGAGCTGCCCCAGCTTGTAGTCGGGGGTCCAGCAGCCGCTGGCGGAGTAGACGATGAACGTCTTCCCGCCCCGCTGGAGCACCTCGGCCCCCTCGTTGACCGTGCCGCCCGACTTCTCCCAGTCATGGGTGGGCCTGGAGATCGTCGAGAACGAGCCGCTGAGCGTGTACGGGTTCGACATCGGCGCGATCACGAGGTTCTGCGTCCCGCCGCCGCTCGCACTGCCCAGCAGATACATGGACCCGTTGAGCGTGAGCACGCTCGGGTCCAGCATCCAGGTGCTGCCCAGCTGGTTCCTGTACGTGTAGGGCCCCATGGGGTCCGAACCCGTGCTCTGCAGCACGTGCACGCGCTGCGTGGGGTTGTAGTCGGTGATGTTCTGACCGGCGACGTAGTACAGATACCAACGGCCGCCCGAGTAGTGGAGTTCGGGCGCCCAGATGTTGCAGCAGCGCGAGGCGGCGTCACCCTGCCAGACCTGCACGCTCGGCGCGGTGGCGAGCCCGGCCAGGGTCGGCGACTTGCGCATGGTGATGACGTCGGTCCAACTCGTCGACACCAGGTAGTAGTTGCCGTCGTGGTACGAGATCCAGGGGTCGGCCCCCTTCTGCGTCTTGACCGGATTGGTGTACGGGCGGCCCTCGGCAGCCGACGCGGACGTCGGCTGGCCCAGGGCGAGCGCCAGCAGGAGGGCGCTCAGCAGGGTCAGTAGGCGACGGGCCATCCGCTGCTCCAGTTCAGGAGGTTGACTCCGAGCTTGGGGGCGCCGTTGTCCTGGCCGTCGTAGTAGTGGTAGACGAGCAGGTCGCCGTCGGAGTCAGCCAGGATCGACTGGCCGCCGGGGCCGATGTAGCGGCCGTGCGACTCCATGACGGGCGTACCGCCGTTGCTGAGCATGCTGACGCCGTTGCGGTCCTTGTAGGGCCCGGTGACGCTGGTCGCCCTGCCCACCTTGATCTTGTACGTCGAGCTGGTGCCGGAGCAGCACGTGTCGTACGAGGCGAAGAGGTAGTAGTAGCCGTTGCGCTTGACGACGGAGGGCGCCTCGACGGCCTTGGTCCCGGTGGGGCGGGAGGCGAGCGAGCGGCGGGCGGTGTCTCCGGCGTACTGCTTGCCGGTCGACGGGTCGATCCGGATCATCTTGATCCCGGTCCACCAGGAGCCGAAGGAGAGCCACCACTTGCCGTCGTCGTCCACGAAGAGGTTGGGGTCGATGGCGTTGTAGTCGCTCGACGAGCTCGACGTGTAGACGATCCCGTAGTCGCTCCAGCTGCCGGCCTGGCCGGTGGTGGAGGCCGCCAGTCCGATGGCCGACGTGTTGGAGCCGAAGGACGAGACGGCGTAGTACATCAGGTACTTGCCGCCGTGGTACGAGATGTCCGGGGCCCAGGGGTCGGACGCCGAGGAGTAGTTCTTCCACCAGCTCGGCTTGGTGGTGAAGGCGTTGCCGGACCGGCCGAAGGCGGTGCGGTCGGTGGAGGTGCGGAGTTGGAGGCCCTCACCGGTCGAGTAGAGCAGGTACTGGCCGGAGGAGCTGCGGATCATGCTGGGGTCGTGGACGACGACGTCTCCGTTGACCACGCCCGGGTTGGGGTAGGCGGACGCGCTGACCGGCACGAGGGCCAGCAGGAACGCGGCGGGGAGCACGGCGAGGCTTCTCCTCAGAGTGCGGCTCACGAGGAAACTCCTTCACGGTCGGGGATGGGGGTGCATCCCGCAGTCGCCGCCCGCACCGCATCGGTTGCCGCGCGTCACCCACATTCTTCGAAAAACCGGACGCCGTCCGATATCCCGAACGATCGTCAGGGGCGCGGGCGTCGGTAGGGACCGGACACGCGCACGGGGCAGGCGCGTCCGGTCCGGAGGCCTCGCTGTCAGCCGTGCAGCAGCACGGGGAAGGCCTCCATGTCGTTCTGCGTCATGACCGGCAGCTTACGGATCTCGTCGTCGGCGATCGCGAGCTTCAGCCGCGGGAACCGCCGGAAGAGCGCGGGCAGGGCGATACCGGCCTCGACCCGGGAGAGCGCGGCGCCGGGGCAGATGTGGGGCCCGTGACCGAAGGTCATGTGCCGGATCGGCGCCGGCCGGGTGATGTCGAAGGAATCGGCGTCGTCCCCGTGCTGGAGGGCGTCACGGCCGATGGCCCGGTAGGAGATCACCACCCCCTCCCCCTCGGCTATCACCTGGTCACCGACCTGGATGTCCTCGGTGGCGAACCGCATCAGCAGGTGGGTGGTGGGGGTGTCCCAGCGCAGTGTCTCCTCGATCACCGTCTCCCAAGGGATCTCCCCGTCCAGCACCTTGCGCAGCTGGTCGGGGTGGGCGAGCAGTGCGCGTACGGCGTTGAGGACGAGCCCGATCGTCGTCTCGTGCCCGGCTGCCACCATCGCCTTGAGGTTGCCGACGACCTCCTCCTCCGTGAGCGGTCTCCCGCCCTCCTCGGCGAGGATCAGCGCGCTGGTGAGGTCGTCCGTGGGGTGCGCGGTCTTCTCCCGTACGAACTCGGCGTAGAAGACATCGAGTTCGGCCAGGAGCGCCAGCCGGTCCTCCTGGGGGGTGAGCATCGAGAAGAACGCCTTGTACTGCCGGGTCAGCATGGGATGCAACGCCTCGTCCACTCCCATCAGCAGCCCGACGACCTTCATCGGGAGCGGCTGCGCGAACACGGCTTTGAGGTCGACGACACCGTCCTTGCCCTGCTCGGCGAGCGCGTCCAGCAGCTCCTCGGTGAACTTCTCGATCTCCGGGCGGATCGCCTCGAGCCGACGGGGGGTGAGGGCCTGCGACGTCTTCGTCCGCAGCCGGCGGTGCTCCTCGCCGTCCACGGTGAACATGGAGCGTCCGGCGTCGATCATGCCGATCAGCGGCCAGGCGTGGGTGACCTCCCCGCTCCGCCACAGCCCCCAGGCGTCCAGATTCTTCACCAGCCGCGTGTCGACGAGGAGTTGGCGTGCCTCGGCATGCCGGGTGACGGTCCAGGCGGGGACGCCCAGCAGATCGATGCGCGCGAGCGGGGCGGATGCCCGCAGCTTGTCCGTCTCACCGTCGAGGTCCTGGACCATGGGGTCGATCACCACGGTCGCGTGCGGGCATTTCACAGCGGGTCTCCTGTCGTGTGTACGGGGACGAAGCGAACGGGAAGGGCGTTCATCCCGCGCAGGAAGGCGGACGGCCGGCGGACCAGGTCCTCTGCGGGGACATCGAGTTCGAGATCGGGCAACCGGTCGAGGATGACCTCGATCGCGGTACGGGCGATGGTCTCCGCGATCTCCTGCGCCGGGAAGGGACAGCGGTACTCCCCGTGGCTGAACGCCAGATGCGCCCCGTTGCCCACGGGCTGCCCCACGCCACCGGACACCACCTCCTGACGTATCAGCGGGTCGGTGCTGGCCGCCCCCAGACCGAGCAGGACCATGTCTCCGGCGCGGATGCTCCGGCCGCCGAGCCGGGTGTCACGGACCGCCCAGCGGCCGGCCAGGATCTGGGTGGGGCTCTCCTCCCAGAGCCCTCGTTCATCGCGTCGCCGACACTGCGCATGCCGCCGGAGAGGGAGTCGGCGAACTGGTCCTCGGTCAGCATCAGCCGCAGGGAGTTGCTGATCCAGTCGGCGGTGGTGAGGTGCCCGGCCGCCGTGATCGCCATCAGGTCGAGGGCGTACTCCTCGTCCGTGAAGGGCTCGGGGTCGGCGAGCATCCGGGAGGTGATGTCGTCGCCGGGTGCCGCCCGCTTGATCTCCACCAGCCGCCGCATGTGCGCAGCGAAGCGGCCGTACGCCTCCTGGGCGCCGGGTCCGCCGTCGGCCAGGTCCTTCAGGAGCCGGGCGATCTCCGCCCCCTCCTCGTCTGGAAAGCCCACGAGGCGGGCGAGGACGAGCACGGGCAGGGGCTCGGCGTCGCTGGTGACCTGGTGGAGCTCCCGGTAGCCGACGACGAGCCAGGCCGGAAAGCCGCCGGGGAGCTCGACGGGGACGACCGGACCGTGGTCGCGCCGCATGGTCCGGTACAGGGCCTGCGGTTCGGTGTGGAACCCGGGTCCGCCGAGCGGCACGGGGCAGCTGCCGCCGGGGGCGGAGACAGCGGAAGGCGAGGGGGTCGTCATCGTACGGACTCCTGGGTGACGGCTTCGCGCGTCGCGGCCATGCGATCAACGCCGCCTCACTATAAGGAGGTTGAGTAAAGCTTTGGGCACCGATCGGACCGGCTGCCCGCGTGGATCTTCACGCCCTCCCTAGAGTGCCGGCATGCCTTTCTCCGATGATCCGAAAGAACTCGCCCCAGGGGCCGTGACCTCGTCGCAGCCGCGCCGGCGGCGGCTCGCCGCGGCTTCCGGTGCCGGGCTCGTCGCGATCGCCTTCGGCACCTGGCTCCTCCTGGGCATCGGACCGGAGCCGGGCGGCCATGCGCCCATGACGATATGCGCCGTCAACAGCGCGTCCCTGCGCGCCGATGTGGACGCGGACGGTCACCTGGACGAGATCCACGACCAGGACCGCGACGGCACCGGCTCAGTGGTCTTCCGTAGGGGCGATCACCGCACCACCGTCGGCGTGGGAGAGGCCCGCGGGTTCTGGCAGAAGCTGCGGGGCGCACTGAAGGAGGACATGGAGACGAGGGGGACCTTCGGGGACTTCGACGGCGACGGATACGCGGACCTGGCCCTCTTCTACAGCCAGGACGACGTCGGCGACAGCCCACGGGACGGCATGGTGGTGCACGAGGTGCGCTACGGTCCTCTCGCCCGTGACCTGAGCAGTGAGCGGACCGCCACCATCCGTATGCCGATTTCGACCTTCGTGTACGGGGCGCGGGCCACCGACACCGATCACGACGGCCGCGCCGAGCTCCAGGTCTTCCAGTCGGTGGGGGACGGCGGCGTTTCCCGCTACGTCGGCCGGCAGGAAGGCGGCGGGGTCTCCGTGAGCCCGGGCGAGGCCGACTTCTACGGGGTGCCGGAGTGGCCCGCATCCGAGCTCGGCTGGCTCGACTTCGGTGCCTGCCGAGCGCTGGGTGTTCTGTAGCCGACAGCACGAGCAGGGCCTTCAGCCGGTACAGGTAGTGATGCGGTACCAGCCCTCTATGACGCGCCCCCACACAGACGTCCGACGCCGTGCGAGTGGGCGATGCGTGTCGCCTTCGGCGAACTCCCCTGCGGGGTGTGGTTCCCGCACGCGCGGGGTGGACACTACCCGGCTCCCATGTTCTTATGCTGCACGTCACTTCGATTTCCAACGTAGTACAACCGGCCCGCGCCGAAGTGACGGTCCTTCACCGCCCGGTCCGCGCAACCCCTGAACACGCCCCGACGTCTTGCCACGCACCTCGCCCGACAACGTTGTCTCCCCCTGCTTCCGATCGCTGTTGTCGCTCACGAGAAAGGCTTTCCGCCCTCATGGTGCGCACCATCCGCAAGCTCTCCGTAGCCCTGACCGCCGCCGCCCTGCTGGCCGGCTTCGCACCCTCCGTCACGGGGGCCGAGCGACCGGCTGCCGCCCGGTCGGCCCCTGCCGCCCCGGTCCCGACCACAGCCGAGGCGGGGAACCCGCTCGTCGAAGGGTGGTACGCCGACCCGGATGTCGCGGTCTACGACGACCGCTACTGGATCTACCCGACCACGTCCCGGAGTTACTCCGAACAGACCTTCATGGACGCGTTCTCCTCGACGGACATGGTGAACTGGACCAAGCACCCCAAGGTGCTGAATGTCGCCGATGTGACCTGGGCCAAGTATGCGCTCTGGGCCCCCGCGCCGGTCTTCCGTGACGGCAAGTACTACCTCTACTTCGCCGCCAACGACATCCAGAGCAACTCCGAGCACGGCGGGATCGGCGTCGCCGTCGCCGACCGCCCGGAGGGACCGTACAAGGACGCCATCGGCGGCCCGCTGATCTCCCGGTTCCACAACGGCGCCCAACCGATCGACCAGGACGTCTTCATCGACGACGACGGCCAGGCGTACATGTACTACGGCGGTTGGGGCCACGCGAACGTCGTCAAGCTCAACCCGGACATGACCAGCCTCGGCACCTTCCCCGACGGGACGACCTACAAGGAGATCACCCCGGAGAACTACGTCGAGGGCTCCTTCATGTTCAAGCGAGACGGCACCTATTACATGATGTGGTCCGAGGGCGGCTGGACCGGCCCCAACTACTCGGTGTCGTACGCCATGTCGGACTCCCCGACCGGCCCGTTCAAGAAGATCGACAGAGTGCTGGCGCAGGACCCGGCCGTCGCCCGTGGCTCCGGGCACAACTCGATCCTCAACGTCCCCGGCACCGACATCTGGTACATCGTCTACCACCGCCGCCCGCTGAGCGAGACCGACGGCAACCACCGGGCCCTGGCCTACGACCGGATCCACTTCAACGAGGACGGCACGATCCGGCCGGTCACCATGAAGGTCAACGACAACTTCGACGACGGCAACGCCGTCGGGTGGCGCGCCTACGGCGACGCCGGCTGGTCCCCCGAGCGGGGCGCCTACTCCGCCACGTCGACCGCCACCGGAAGCGGCCTGACCCTCCAGGACACCAACTTCTCGGACCTGGTCTACGAGGCCGATGTGACCCTGCGCCACGGCCGCGGCGAAGCGGGGCTCGCCTTCCGCGTCACCCGGCCGGGGACCGGCACCGAGGGCTTCCACGGCTACTACGCCGCCGTCGGCCGGGACGGCCTGGTCCTCGGCAAGGCCACGGGCGACATACGGACACCGCTGGCGAAGGCACGGCTCGCGGGGGCGGTCGGCAAGACCCACCGGGTGAGGATCGAGGCGGTCGGCTCGTCCATCGAGGTCTACGTCGATGACATGGCGAAGCCGAAGATCCGCACGACCGACGCCGGCTTCACCTCCGGCGCCAACGGCCTCCACATCGATGGGCCGCACACCGGCGGGCTGTCGCCGAAGGCCGGTGCGGCGGCACCGGGCAGGCCCCTCGCACGTTTCGACAACGTCTCGATCCGTTCCAACGTGTTCGGCTTCGAGGCGGCCGACGCCCCGAACCGGTTCATCCGGCACGCGTGGAGCCGTGGCCGGGTCGACGCGAACGTCACGCCGTACGCCGACATGCAGTGGAAGGTGGTACCCGGCCTGGCGGACCCGTCGGCGGTGTCGCTCGAGTCGGTCAACTTCCCCGGGACCTTCCTGCGGCAGCGCGACGGCGAGGTGTGGATCGACACACGCACCGACGACGCCGCCTACCGCGCGGACGCCACATGGCGGCGCGTGCCCGGCCTCTCCGACCGGTCCCTGTCGTCCTTCGAGTCCTACAGCGAGCCCGGCCGCTACCTGCGGCACCGCGACGCGCTGCTGTACGTCGAGGACGTCGCCGCCGCCGACCGGCCCGAGGCCACCTTCAGGGCCTGGTGACGTGGTGACCTGACGCAGCGGTCCGGCTGGGCGCATCGTTCGTGCGCGCCCGGCCGGACCAGGTCCGCCGCCGATCAGCACTTGACCGTGAAGCCACTCGCCTCCCCGAGAGCCGTCAGCGACAGGCATCCGGGGACTCCGTCCGCGTCCTTCCCCTGATATCCCTGGGCACGCTGCTCGGCGGCGTAGGCGGCCTTCGTGGCGGCTCCGAAGAAGCCCGTGGCTCCGGCCTTGATGGTGCGGCCGCGACCGATCAGGGCCCTCTGGACGACGCGCACATCCGCGTTCTTCGCACCGTAGCGGACATTCGCCAGTGCCACCGACTTCAGCCTCGGGCGGGGCGGCTCGGGCTCTCCCCAGCGCAGGGCCGGGTCCGGATCGGGGCACTTCGGCAGCAGCCGCAGCAGGAAGGCGACGAGCAGCACCGTGTCGGCCGGTGTCGTACGCACCGTCAGGCCCGCTGCGGCGGGGTCCTCGACGGCGGGCTGTGGAGCGGGATCGACGCTTCCGGGGAACACGTAGTGCCCCATCACACGCTCGGTCTCCTCGGTCGGCACGAATTCTGGCGGAGCATCCACCAGCCCCTCCACGGCCTGCTCCGACGCGACGAGTGTGGCGGCCTCCGGCTCCAGGAAGCCGAGCCCGACGGCTTCCGCGCCGTGGGCCGGGCCTCCGTGGGCGTGGGGTCCGCAGACCACACGCAGGGACCGGGCGAGCACGACCGACTCCACGTACGACGTGCACCTGCCCACCGGGGGATCGGCCCCGTCGGACAGGGGCGTCTCTCCCGTGGGGAACCGCCAGGCCCGGGACCGCAGCATCGCCGGATCCAGCCACGGCCGGACGACGTTGACCAGCGCGTATTCGAACGATAGGGAGTCGATGTCCGCTGTGGTGGTCGGCAGCGCAGACCGGTCGATGCGCAGTTCGGGCCACGGCTGGTCGAACATGGCGGACGGCGCGAACCCGGTCACCGCGTAGCGGCTGCCGTCGAGGCCCGTGGCCCAGTGCAGGGAGTCGGGGCTGGGGTCGAACTGAGCGCGGTACGCGGCCCAGGTCTGCGCCGGGTCCTTGTCACCGAGCCTGCTCAGATCGTGCAGGGCGGCCTCGACGACCTGGCGCCCGCCCTTCACGAGCCACTCCTGCTCCGCCGCCTCGACCGCCTCCTTCAGCGCCCGCTCCTTCGCGCTCCCTCGGGCCTGCGCCAGCGCGGTCCGGGCCGTCAGCACCGCATGCCGGCAGCTCTGATAGGCGAGATAGGTCTCGGAAGGCACGGACGCTCCGCCGACCTCCTCATGGAGGATCCGCTGCGCCTCCCGGTAGCGCCGGTCCTCGTCAGCCGTGCGGGTGTGGACGGCCAGATCGGCACCGAGGACGTCGAAGTAGACATCCCACAGGTGGTCGACCCCCTCCCATGACCAGACCGGTCCGGTGACAGGCACCCTGTTCACCAACTCGGAGAACTCGGCGGCGGCCGTAGCCTGTTCCCGGCTCATCTCGGCCCCCTCCGCGAAGCGCAGCGCGTCGGCGTGGTACCCGATGGTGAGTGGGGGAACGCTGACCACCCGTCCCTCCTGTGCGGTGACCTCGCGGATTCTGGACGCCACCGCCGAGACGGCGGTGGCGTCCACGCCTTCCGGCGTGATCTGGGGCATGATTCCTCCTCCCACGGCTGCCGCACTCCTCGGGCGGTGCGACCGCCGTGACACCGCGGACTCAGACGAAGTCGCTCTCGGCCAGGTCCGGCAGTGGGTCCGGGGTCTTGCCCAGCAGGTGGTTGACGAACGCGATGACCTGCATGCCCGGAACCCGGAGCGTGGCCCCGTCGCTCTCGGTGTGGAAGTGGTGGCCGCTCTCTGCGTGGCCGTAGCTGCCGTTCAGCGTGAACGGTCCCCAGCCCACCTGTGCGGAGGCGTCGAACTTACTGCTGTACTGGTGGTACGCCGACTGGAACGCTTGGGAGGTGATCGTCACGTTGCGGACGAACACCGCCTGCATCGGGTAGCCGACGAACATGCCGGTCGGCGGCAGCGCACCGTCCGACGGCATCTGGTCGAACATCCACCCCTCGCCCTTCCGCAGGGTCCATCCCTTGTTGACGAGGAATTCCGGGTAGAACCAGGGCCGGATGATCTGCGCCTGCGTCATCTCGTACGACAGGGCGAAGTCCTCCGTCTGCATGGTCGAGTCGAAGGATGTCTCGGTGCTGCTGACGTCGCCGCCCGCGTGCCAGAAGCCCCAGGCGACGTCACCGCCGGCCGACCACGACGTGGTCTCCGAATGCGAGGTCGTGTCGACCATGCTGTGGGTCAGGCCGTACCCGGACCAGCCGGGTGCGGTCGCGAAGTTACCGGGTGCCAGCGTCGTGTAGTAGAAGCGCTGTCCCGGCGAGGTCGCGTTGGCGAGGGCGTCGTCGAAGAAGGACTGGAGACGCGCTTTCCACAGCGTCAGCGACTTCTCCGTGACCTGGTTGATGTAGGCGTGGATACGGTCCACGTCGTTCCGGTGCCCGACGGAGCTCCAGTCCTCCTCCGCGGCCCTGGCCTGCATCAGGTAGAGCTGGGCGTTCGAAGCCCAGTCGGCCACCGCTCCCCTTCCCTCGGGGCCGGACGCGGCCGCTGCCGCGACACGCTTGGCGTTGTACGCCAGCCGAGCGGTGACGAAGTCACGCATCTTCTGGCGGTAGATCTGCATCAGCGGGGAGTCCTCGGTGACTTCCTTCTCCTCGTTGGTGAGGATGTCCTTGACCTTGCGCTTCGTCCGCAGCAGGTTGCGGAACTCCTCGAGCTTGGCCTTCTGCTCCTCCGTCAGCTCATGGTTGGCGACCTTCGAGAACTTCAGGATCTGGCCGTAGAGCTCACTCAGACGCAGTCCCGCCTCGTTCCGGTAGACCCCCTGCTGTTTGTCGTTGGTGTAGGCGGCTTTCGGGTCGGGCAGGAAGTCGACCTGCATCGCCCAGTTGAAGGCGTGCTGGAGCATCGTCTTCTCCGCCTCAGCCGTCGGCGCGGTGCCGAGGCCGTTGGCCGCGAAGTCGAAGTCTCCTTCCTGATAGGGGAGTCCGGGCATACACCAGGTGATGAAGGACGACTTACTGGGCGGCAGACTGCCATCGCCGCCGCAGAGCGTGTCATACATGGTGTTCCGGAACGTACTGCCGAGTTGTTGGAGCGTGGGTGCCACGACGGCCTCCCGATCAGCTGGTGGAAACGGGAACACGGCGCGCGAGGATTCCTCACCTCGCCCGGCTGACGGCCCGGAAATCCGCATTCACTTGGCAGGTTCGAGGGTCATCTTCTTCAGTTTCACCGGATGGGTCACATCCGTCAAGACGAACCGAAAGGAGGCAGAAACCGCGCCGGAACAATTTGTGCAGACTTCAATTACGCGACAGAGGCGCCATGTTACCGTCCATCATCTGCGATTCTACGTCATTCATGGAATCATGACCCCGAGGAATGAGAGCCGCACAGATCGCTTGCAGGTAAATCGAGTTCGGGAAGACGAGGACGTGACTTCCGTGCTACCCGGCCGAGTTGCGCGACCGTCCGTGGAGCGGGAGTCTGGGGGCAGAGCAATTCGTCCACGGTCGCGATCTCGTCGGACGAGTCAGCCGAACCTTCCCGCCGGGGCGGACGTCGCCGGCCACCGAACGACGGCTCCTCGCCCCACCAGGTGGCGCGGAAAGGCGGGCGTCATGCATCAGACCGTTCGGGACCAATGGATCGCATTCAACGACCCGCTCGAAGGGCGCGTCAATTTCATGTACCTGGACCAGAAGGGCTGGGTGAGCACGGGAATCGGCAACAAGATCGACGAGACGGTCCGCGCCGACTCCGCGCCCACCGAAGGCGAACGGGCCGCGTCACTGGCGCTGGCCACCGAGCTGGGCTGGCGGGACACCTCCGGTACCCCGGCCACCCCTGACCAGGTGGCGGCCGACTGGGACGCGGTCAAGTCCCGCCTCGATCTGGCGTCCCAGGGGCACCGCGCCTTCGAGCCCCTCACCGCGCTCCGCCTGGAGGACGGTGAGATAGATCGCCATGTCTTCGCCAAGCTCGACCAGATGGAGTCGTTCCTCGTCGGACGCCCGGAGTTCGCCGACTTCGGGTCCTGGCCGGCCAACGCACAGCTGGCGACACTGAGCATGTGCTGGGCACTGGGTCCGGCCTTCCGCTTTCCCACGCTCCAGGGTCACGTCCAGGCGCGGAACTGGAGCGGTGCCGCCGACGAGTGCCACTTCACCCCGGACGAGGGGACGATACGGATCCGCAACAAGCTCGACCGGTCCCACTTCCTCCTGGCAGGCACGGTGGAGGAGCGGGGCCTCCCGGCGGACCGGCTGGCGGTGTCGCTGGCCGACGTCTTCGGCGTACAAGGCGCATTGCTCGCCCTCGGCTACTCCCCGGGCGCCCAGGACGGCGCGGAGGGGCCAAGCACCCAGGGCGCGGTTCGGGCGTTCCAGGGGGACAACGGCCTCGATCCGAACGGTGCCTGGAACGACCCGGCGACGGTGAGCGTGCTGGGAACGCGCGTCACCGAACTCGGCCGCACCGTCGTGTGACACCGGACGTCGTGCGGCCCCGCCGGACAGACACAAGGAACGAGTGAGTCATGAGCACATTCGACATCGAACTCTCGGGCCCCATCGCGTCCGGATTCACGGGAGGGCTCGGGGGGCCGGGGCAGGGCGGGCACCAGCCACCGGAGTGGTACATCCAGTACGGCATGGATCTGGGTGCCGCCGAGGGCAGCGAGATCGATGCCGCCTTCGACGGCCGGATCACCAAGTACAGCCCGCACGACCCGGCGGCCGACAACGGCAAGGTCTACGGGGCGCAGTTCTTCGTGCGTTCCCACAACGACATGATGGGGGCCTTCTACACCCATATGAAGGATGTGCCGGCGGGACTCGGGGCCCAGACCGACATCTCCCGGGGCGACCGTCTCGGCAGCGTGCTGTCCTTCGGAGGCATCACACCGCACCTTCACATGGCACTCGTCGAGATCATCGGCGGAGCACCCGACGGCCGGTACCAGGGCGTCGACCTCTACCAGTTGTTCCTGCGGTGCCCGACGCCGACGAGCGTCACCACGGTCACCTTCACCCAGGACGGGTCACCGCCCGCACCGGGCGCCGAAGCGGGGCCGAAGGTCCATCACCTGGCCTCACTCGGTGGGGTCCAGGAGGCCCTGACCGCACTCGGATTCGATCCCGGGCCGGCGGACGGCCAGGACGGGCCCCGCACGCGCGCCGCGGTCACGGCGTTCCAGCAGGCGCACGCCCTGCGGGCGGACGGCGTGGTCGGCCCCGACACCCGTAGGGCCCTCGTCGAGGCGCTGGCCGCGCAGGGCCTCGCGGCCGACGGGGCACCCTGAGAGACACCCTGGGTCCCTCGGCCCGAAGGCACCACCGGCGGACCATTCGCGAGGAGAATCCCATGACCAGGTGGACACTCGGCGCGGCGCGGAGGAATGCCGACCGCACGCGCCGGACAGCCGAAACCCGTGGCGGACCAGGACATCCGGCGCGCCCTCCGACCGGTTCGACGGCCGGAGCGGGCACGAAGAGCGGTTCCGCACGGCAGAAAGCGCGCGCGGAGATGGGCCCGTGGGAGCAGAAGGAGGCGCTGCGGGCACGGATCACCGAACTCGACGCCGTGGTGGAGGTCCTGGCGACCAGCGCGGCCGCCGACCCCGAGCGGCGCGACGTGGCGGCCACGTACGCCGCCAACGCCCGCGCGGAGTTGACGGAGGCGAGGGGCTCGCTCGCCCACCTCGACCACCCCTCCAGGAGGCGCGGGGCGCATCTGGGCGTCGCGCAGTCGCATGTGGACGCCGCGCTGAACCTGATGGTCTGGATGGCGTCCGTGGACGACATCAAGGCGCTGCTTCCCCAGATCGTCGCCCTGGTCGACGACCACCTCCAGGCCACCGACCCGAGAAGGGTGCGCGTCACCGAGATCGCGCGCAGGCTGGAACTCGACACGGAGAACACCCTGCGCCCAGGCGAACGCGCATTGCTCGCCGAAACGGTGAGTGTCGCGCGACAGATGCTCCGGAAGGAACAGCTGCGAGTGCGTAGCTTCGTCCATGTCGTCGCCGGTGTCACGATCGGGCTCACCATCGCCGTGCTCGCGATCGCCGTCGCCACCGTGGTCTGGGAATCACTGGTGCCCATGTGCTTCACGCCGGACGTGGACGGCGGCGTCAACGTCGTCTGCCCGACGAACAGCGAGCTGATCGATGCCCAGGCACCGATTCCCAGCAGCGTGATCGGAAACGTCGCGAACGACGCGGACTACCTGGTCATCGAGGCGATCGGGATGGTGGCTGCAGCCATAGCCGCGGCAGCGGCCCTGCGCCGCATCAGGGGCACCTCGCTCCCGTACGACGTCCCGGTGGTGCTGGCTCTCCTCAAACTGCCGACCGGAGCCCTGACGGCGGTCCTCGGACTGCTCCTCATGCGCGGCGGCTTCGTCCCCGGGCTGAGCTCGCTGGACTCCACCGCTCAGATCATCGCGTGGGCGATCGTGTTCGGCTACTCCCAGCAGCTGTTCACTCGGTACATCGACAGCCAGGGCCAGGCACTCCTCGACGCGGTACGCGGGCCAGCCGGCGCACCGCCCGGCCCGCCGCAGGCGCCACCGGTGCCGGTCAAGTAGCTGTTCCACCGGGGCGCCGGCCGCCGCACGGCTCAGTAGCCGCGCGGCGGCCTTCCGGGGTCGGCCTGCTGCACCCGGAAGGCGAAATCGGAGCCGTCACGGCTCACGCCGTACCGGTCTCGTACGTAGTTGATGGTGGCGCACATGCAAGCGACGACGTCGTAGGGCGTCTGCGCCGTCCCCGTCTGGTGGTAGGCCGCGAACGTAGTGGGGATGCACTGGGTGGCGCCACGGGAGCAGTTGAGCGGGTGTCCGTCGGACACGATCCGTCCCCGGGCATTGGAGTCCACCGTGTTCACCCGCCGACGCGGGTCGTTGCTTGCGGACTCCCGCTTGCTGATGGTGCGCAGGGCGGGCACACCGAAGCGGGGGTCCATGCCCGTCAGGGCACAGGCCTCCGCGGCGTACGTGTCCATGGCCGCCTGCCCGGAGTTGTCGTCCGGGTCGTCGAAAGTGACCTGGTCCAACGCGATCCGACCGGTGGCGGCCACGACGCCGCAGTCCACCTCGAACCCGGCCACCTTGCCCAGCTCGGTGAGCGAGGCACAGCCCGGAACACCGTCCGCGTCGGCCCCGGTGTATCCCTGGGCCCGCTGTTCCGCGGCATAGGCCGCTTTGGTCTGTTCACCGAAGTACCCGGTGGCGCCGTCCACGATGTCGCGGCCCCGGAGGATAAGTGCCTGCTGGACCGCACGGACGTCCTCGTTGGATTTGCCGAATTGGGTGTTCCTGAGCAGTACCATCACTCGACTCCTCATCCGCTGCGAGGATATGGAGGATGACAGGTCACGGTGCATGCCGCACCCTGCCCCCCTCAGTCCATCCTGGCACCTCGGAGAATTGCCGCAAACGGTGCCCAGTCCTCGGGAGATTCCGCTCCCCCGGCGACTAACAGACCATGCAGCCAGGTTTTCTGAGCAGTGCTAACCACGCGCCCCACCGGCCCGGTTGTCCCTCGAAGACCTCAACTGCGCTGGCCGCGAACCCTGTCCGGGGCATAAAATGGAATGGCGCGATCAATGCGCACCATCGTTCACCGCACAGATCACTTGCGGGTGCTGCCGAGGGATGCGGGGTACCGGTCATGGTGATGTTGACCAAGGTTCAGTACGGCCTTTCCAACGACGACGTACGCACCGTGCAGGAGGCGCTGATCGCGCGGGGCAGGAGCATTCCGGACGGAGCCACGGGCCTCTTCGGCGACCAGACCAGAACGGCCTATGCCGCGGAGCAGACCGCCCAGGGATTCAAGGGAGCGGACGCGGACGGTACCCCCGGTTGCGCGTCGCTCACCGAACTGGGCCGGCTGAGCGGATTCCCCGTGGATTGCAGCGGCGCACCGCCCAGGACGGCACAGGCTGGTGCCGGTGGCAGGAAGGTCCCCTCACCCGTTCCCGGCCACGGCGTCTCCTTCCCCTTCTACTCCCGTGGTCCGTATGCGTGGAAGCCCGACGGCGTGAGCCGGCACACGGGCCACGACTTCGCCGCCCCCTCGGGCGCCCCCGTCGTAGCGGTACGTTCCGGCACCATCGCCTGGTCCAACTCCAAGGGCGGTGCCTATGGCTCGTGGATCGGCCTGCGCGGAGACAACGGTCACGTCTACACCTACTGCCACCTGTCCGCGCTGCAGGTCGAGGAGGGGCAGACCGTGACGGCCGGTCAGCAGATCGGCAAGGTCGGGAACACCGGAAATTCCACCGGTCCGCACCTTCATTTCGAGATGTCGAAGGGCCCCGCCTGGTCCTACGGGAGCGTCGCGAAACCTCAGTGGTGAAGCAAGCACGACAACGGACAACCAGTGGAGGTCGAGGTGTCATGACAGCCATCGACGAGAAATGGGCGCAGATTCAGTGGATCGGACCGCCTGCTGACGCCGGCGCAGGGAGCGGTGAGGGGCCGAATCCCGACGGCCGGGGGTCGTCCCGCGACTATGCGAACGGGTCGATCTACTGGTCCCAGGCGACCGGTGCCCACGAGGTGCACGGAGACATCCGTGTGCGCTACGCGCAGGCGGGCGGATCGGGAGGCTTCCTGGGCTACCCGCTCACCGACGAGACGGTGTGCCCCGACGGCGTAGGCCGCTTCAACCACTTCGAAGGTGGATCCATCTACTGGACGCCGCAGACCGGCGCCCATGAAGTGCACGGCGCGATCAGGGACCTGTGGTCGTCCTTGGGCTGGGAGCGCGGCTCACTGGGCTATCCGACCACCGACGAGACCGGCACGGGGGACAACCGTTCCCACCGCTTCCAGCACGGCCATGTGAGCTGGACACCGTCCGGCGGCGCCGTGGCCCACCCCAGCAGTCCCATCGACTGACTCGACCGACTCGACTGACGGGGCGCACCAGGAGACCGGGCTTCTGGTCGCCCATGGCCGAGCGGATGCGGCCGCTGTCCGGCTCGAACGCCGCGAGGGCGGGGCTCCGGCGACGAGTTCACCTGCTCCGGCCACGCAGACGCGCTACGCTTAACACGAGACGATACGTCTCGGCTTACTCGTTGCCTGTCTCTCACCGGAGGAGCACCATGGACCACTTCATCGACGCGGCACCCGGCGTGCGCCTCTGGGCGGAAGACCGGGGCTCCATCGACGCACCTCCTCTCCTCCTTGTCATGGGAGCGCAGACCTCCGGCCTCGGCTGGCCGGACGAGCTGGTGGACACCCTCACCTCGCACCACCGGGTCATCCGCTACGACCACCGCGACACCGGCCGGTCCACCTGGGCGTTCGATCGGCATCCCTACGCCGTCACCAACCTCGCCGAGGACGCGATCTCGGTCCTGGACGGCCTGGGCGTCGATCGCGCCCACGTCGTGGGCATGTCCCTCGGCGGCATGCTCACCCAGCTGCTCGTCGCCGATCATCCGGACCGCCTGCTCAGCGCGACCCTGATCGGGACGTCCGCGCTCAGCACCACCCCGTACGTCCAACCGGACGGCACACGCGTCCCGCCCGAGGAACTGCCCGGCATCGCTCCCCATGTGCTGGAGATCTGGGCCCGGCCCGCCGAGGAGCGCGGCCCGGAGGGCGAGCTGGACGACCGCGTCGCCCACTGGCGGGCACTGGCCGGCGACCAGCTCCCCTTCGACCCGGAGAGCGCCCGCGAGCTGGAGCGGAGGATCATCGAACACACCGGCCACCACCACTCCAGCACCGCTCACGGCCGCGCCGACAGTTCTGGCATGCTGCGCACCGAGGAACTGGCGACGACCGACGTACCCACCCTCGTGATCTCGGCTCCGGCCGAACCGGTCTTCCCTCCCCCGCACCCACAGCATCTCGCGCAGGTGATCCGCGGGGCGCGCACGGTCGAGATCCCGGGAATGGGGCACGCGCTACCCCGGGAGGTCCTCGCCCCGCTCACCGCCGCGATCCTGGACCACACCGGGGTCGAGGACCACACCCGCACCGCTTGACGCTGTCGACTGCCGCTCAGCGGTGCCCCCAGGGTCCGCGGCTACGGGCGCGCGGCAGCCGGTCCGGTCTCGGCACGCCGCTCCGCGCGCCCGGGCACCAGCCTGCGGACGGTCAGCAACAACCCGACGCCGAGGACCACTTCCCCGGCGTTGCCGAGCACGGGTATCTGTGTGGCCGCTCCGGAGACCACCACCATCACGGCCGAGGTGAGCGCGAGCCAGGGGAATCCGATGCACCGCCACAGCACGATGCCGACGGCGAGAACCACCAGCCCGGTGATGATCGCGGGCAGGGGCCCCACCGGTGACGTGGCGTCGTTCACGTAGCGCAGGGTGTCCGCCCACCGCTCCGCACGCAGGGACAGGCCGAGGACGTCGTGGAGCACGCCCGCCGCGACCAGAAGGACCGTCAGGCCGACGGCGGCCCCCCGCACCCACGTCCGCCGCGCCTGTCGCAGCCCCGCGTGATCCGCCACCGAGAGCGACCAGAGCACCAGCAGAGGTGTCAGCAGGGCGTGCGCCACGAAGCGGGGGACGCTCACCGCCTCCAGCAGGGGCCCCGCTCCCGTCATACTCCCCACGGCGATCACACCGTTGTCCCAGAGCAGCGCGGAGCACACGAGAGTGGGGACGGCGCCCGGTAGACCCGGTGTCGCACGCCAGAGGCGCCCCGCGGCCACCGCCAGGCACAGCTGTGAGGCCGCGAGCACGGCGAACATCAACGAGAACACTCAGGACTCCCCATAGGCACCGCAGAAACTATTTCAATGATCAAGATACTTGATCATTGCGAATCTCGGGAAGCGGGGAGAGCTCACCACCCCTGCGCGTGAACCGGGCGTACGCGCGGGTCACTTCCGGGGGTCGACCAGCACCTTGGTGTGGCTGCTGCTGCCCGAGTCGAGCTCGTCCAGCATGGAACCGAGGTCGGACAGCCCGATGGTGCCCGTGTGCAGTGTGGCGACGTCGAGCCGCTTCCCCGCGATGGCGCGCAGCGTCCCCACGAAGTCCTCGTGGTTGTAGGCCAGCGATCCGATGACGGTGAGTTCCCGGGTCTGCCAGTCCGCGTAGCTGACGGTCGACTCGGCCATGGGGTAGCCGAGGAGGCTGAGCGTGCCTCCGCGCCTGACCAGCTCGGCCGAGGGCTGCAGCAGTGACGGGACACCGGTGCATTCGAAGAGCACGTCGGCGCCCAGCCCGTCGGTGATCTCCATCAACATTGTGGCGAGTTGCTCCGGAGCCACCACGTCGCGGAAGCCGAGCTTCTCGGCCGTGGATCGACGGGCGGCCGACGGCTCGGACACGACGACCCGTCCGGCGCCCGCGTTGCGCGCGTGCTGGGCGGCCAGCAGGCCGATCGGCCCGGCGCCCTGGACGACGGCGACGGAACCGAGCTCCATCGCCGTCCGGCGCACCGCGTGGAAGGTGACGGTCGCGGGCTCCACCAGAGCCGCCTCGACGTCGGTGACACCGTCCGGCACGGGGATGACCCTGCGCGCCGACACCCGCACCCGCGTCCCGAAGCCCCCGTGAGCCGGAGCCGCCTCGTCCACGCCGTTCGCCTCGGCGAACACCAGCTCGCACTGGCGCGCGTGACCGGCCGCGCACTGGCGGCACCGGCCGCAGGCGGGTCCGACCCCGCCCACCACGCGCTGCCCGACGCTCAGCCCGGTCACCTCGTCACCGACGGCGCTGATCACGCCCGTCCACTCGTGACCGAAGACGGCCGGCGGCAGCATGTGCCCGTCGGTGTACCCGTGGACATCCGTGCCGCAGACGCCGCAGTAGGTGATGTCCACGACCACGCCGTCCGGTGCGGGCCGCTCTTCCGCGCTCTCGGCCATCGCCTGCAGTTCCCGTGGCCCGGACACCCGCACATACCGGTCCTCAGCACTCATGACCAGCACTCTCCTCAGTGGTCGGCGCCGGACTCCTGATGATTCCGGCAAACATCAGTTATCCAACATCAGCACGACAAGAGAGCAGAAGTCGCCCCCTCCCTCGGTCGTGGCGAGGCGTCCGGCAGCGCCTCGACGCGGCGAACCGGGTGCGGGGCTTCGCAGACGCCGGAGGAACGCGAACCCCAGTGGGAGCACGTGCTGCTCACCGGCTGCAACACTCTGCTCGGCGAAGCATCCGCCAGAAGCTGCCCCGGCCCTCGGGCGGGCTTCGCTCGCACGCGTGTCGTTCGCCGGGCATCGGTATACGCTCCCTGGTCATGCGCATACCAGCACGCGGGTCAGCCGTCGGCGCCGCCGCTCTCGCCACTGTCCTTCTTGCCGCGGCCACCGGTTGCTCGTCCGGGTCCGACGACAGTGACGGCGGCTCCGAACTGCTCACATGGCTCGGAAACCTCTCCGCCGACAGCGGGAAGAAGCAGGTGACCTTCGTCGATGCCGCCCGCGTCCGGGAACTGAGCAAGAACGACTCGAAGCGGTTCACCTCCGTATCGCAGCCCGCCAGTCCCCTGCTGAATCCGTACCAGCCCCTGGGGCAGCAATTCAGGCAGTCCCAGATCGACACCGCGATCGACACCAACGAGGCCGGGCACTGGGTGGGTTCGTTCGACGCACCGGCGATCATCAAGTCGCTCAAGTCCGGTGGCTACACGCGCAGCGAGAAGGACGGCCAGGAGGTCTGGGCGCGTCACGGGGGCCCGGGCGCCACGCTCCACGTCTCGGAGAGCGAGATCTCCTATTCCACCCGGGACTCCGACCCCATGGCGGCCGTCGCCCCCGAGGACGGCTCCTCCCTGGCCGACGACAAGGACTACCGGCGCGCGGCCGATTGTCTGGGCGACGTCTATCGCGCGGACTTCAACCCGCTAGACCCCTCCGACCCGGTACGCCTGGCAGCCCTCGGCCAGCAGGCAACCTCCGCCGCCAAGAACACCGAAATCCTCTGCTTCGTGGTCAAGGACGATGCGGCGGCCCAGAGCCTGGAAGCCGAGCTGCGGTCGGTCGTCAGCGACGAGTCGCCCAAGTTCGACGGCACGAAGGTGACCGTGGAGAAGGGCGACCGGCCCTTGGTACGGGCCGTCGTCCCGGACAGCGCGGCTCAGCGGCCGGGTCGGCTGATCCTCACCGACGTGGAGCTGTGGATGACCCCGGCCGAGTAGCCAACTGCACACCCCAGGACCATCGTTAGCTGTGGCTGTCGTCCGACAGACTGGAGGGCGCCGCCGCAAAAAGCACGGAGGGGTCTGTTGCCCGGCGGCCCTCCTCCGCCCAGCCCTCCTCCTGGAGACCACTATGCGTCTGCGGACAGTCATCTTCCGTCCGACCGCCCTGCTCCTGCCGGCCGTGCTCGCGGTCGGGACGCTTACCGGCTGTGCGCTGCAGGAACTCGCCAGGGGCTGCGAGGGGACCGACGACCGGGTGAAGGAGACGGCTGCGCTCGACATCCTTGAGTCGCGCCCCGCCGAGGCCACCGTCGCCCGGGGCTTCGAGAAGGTCGATGCCGGCTGCTGGGCGGACAGCGGCGACGTCTCGGTCTACGCCAACCGGACATACGCCTCTTCCTGGCACGCGAAACGACGTCGCCGCGCACTACCGGACGGCAGCGGCACGGAACGGCTGGGTTCCCGACCCCGAAGCCTTGTCCGACAACTTGTGCTTCGTCAAAGAAGACATGACCCTGCGGATCGACTTCCTCACGGCCGAGGGCCTCGCGGAGAACGGCCATGGAAGCCGCCCCGACCTCACCGCCGGGGCCGGCTACTCGATCAACATCGACTTGTTCGTGAACAGTGGCGTAGAAGCGGGCTGTTAGGTGGCGCCTGCCATGATTTCGGGCATTCGCCGTACTGCTCCTGGCACGCCGGCACGGCATCTGCCGGAGACCCCTTCGCCGTGATCATCGTGGAACTGTTCGAGCCCACCCGCACGTCAACTGCCAGGAGGCCTGCCCGCCGGTCGCGACGAGCATCCGGTTGGACAACCTGCTGGTGACCGTCTCGTATGAGGTGTGCGGCTCGGCAAGGGGCGATACGGGGGCACGCCCGTAGCCAGGGGATTACGCAGGACCTGGCCCGCACCGGCGTAGCCAGTGGCGGTGACAGCGGCCCGAGCGCTGGGGGCTGGGGCTTGAGGGCCCGAGGCCACGCGGGGGCTGTCACAGCCCCCGGATGCGCAGCCCCGCCTCGGCGCCCGCGTAGAGCATCGCGTCGGCGACCCGGCCGCCGGAGTCCTTCACGCCGCCGCTGAGGTCGAGCCGCCCGGTCGCAGCCGTACCAGGACACGGGCAAGATCGTCACGGTCACCCTGCCCGTCGCGCACCGTATCGGTGCGCGACGGGCCCTCCCGGGCACATTGCTCAGCCAGCGACAAGCCCGACGAACCCGGCCCACGCGCCGGGTTCCACGGTCAGCACGGGGCCGTTGACCTGCTTCGAGTCCCGGATGTGCACGCGGGTGGCTGCGGTAGCGAACTCGACACACTCACGGCCTTCGCCGCTGCTGTAGCTACTCTTCCGCCAAGCCACTTCCAGGCACTCGCCACCGTTACCGGTGCTGTAGCTGCTCTTGAACCACACCAAATCCAGGGTCGCCAGCCCGCTGCGTTGAATGGTCATGTCTCTCCCAGAAGCTTCTCGATGAACTCCGAGGACTCACGAGGAGTGAGAGCCTGTGACCGGATGATGCCATAGCGGGCTTCAAGCTCGCGGACCGCTGCACGGCCTGTGTAGAGACGGCTGTCTCCCTGCACTTCGGCATAGGCGATGCGCTGGCCCTGTGCGGTGTCGATCAACGTGAACGGTCCTCCGAGTGCTGCGTGATCCTCTCGATCCAGAGGCATCACCTGCACTTCGACATTGCGCTTCCCACCAAGGTGCAGCATGCGCTCCAACTGGCCGTACAGCGTTGACCGGCCACCGATCGGCCTGCGGAGTACGGCCTCATCCACGATGAAGCTCAACAGCGGCGCCGGACGTCGGTCGTAGATCTCCTGCCGGGCCAGCCGAGCAGAGACCCCTTGCTCAATGAAATCGTCGTCAAGCAGCGGACGTTCCTGCTGGAATCCTGCCCGTGCATACTCTGCCGTTTGCAACAGGCCCGGCACCGCATACAGGCCATACACACAGAGGGCCACCGCCTTCGTCTCCAACCGCGCAGCATCCCGGAAGAACGCCGGGTACTGCGACCGCGCCAGCTCATCCTTCAGCGCCACCAACAGCCCGCCGGCCCCAGTCACCTCGTCCGCCTTGTCAACGAACTCAGGCTGCGGGATCCGCCGCCCCTGCTCGAACGAAGCCACCGACTGCGCCGCGTATCCCACCCGCTTGCCGAACTCCACCCGGTCCAGCCCCGCCCGCAACCGCAGCAGCTTCAGCTGCTTCCCGAACGCGACCGCAACCCCGTTCTCCGGCTTGCCCTCCGGTTGCGTCCCCGGCGAGGGTTGCGCGCCCTCCCCCGTACCTGCGTCCGCGCTCATCTCGTCCTGCGTCATCGCCACCGCCTGTCCCACGTGCGCAACACGCCTCAACCTGTCGCGTACAACCAACCAGCGAAGAGCGGCACTTCGAGGCGCCGCCGTGCCGACGAGGCCCGACCGGAGGGCAGCGCCCGCCTTGGCTCGTCCCACTCGGGCACCGTAACGAGCCCGTCGTTCGCGCGCGCAACTTTCCCGCCGCGTTCCATCGAAGGAGTGGCCGGCCCCGACACCGGCAGGCTCGACGCTCGGGACTCAGGCGCCGAGCTTCGAGCGCCGGGGTCGGGTCGTTCACTCCTCAGGGGGACGGCGTCGAGGGGCCGGGCCCGACGCTTGAGCTTCGGGATTCGGGGTCCGGGATGCGAGCGCCGGGGTTCGAGCGATGTTGTTCACCCGGTAGGTAAAAGAAGGGGTTTGGGAAAACCTCCCCACCCTCCCTCCCCCGTCACGGCCAGCTGATATGACTAAACGTGATCAGCTTGCGGCGCTCCGTCACGCCCGCTTACGGTGCCCCCAACGAATCGACCCCGACGCGGTGCAGCAAACACCAGGCCGGGGTCTCACCCAAGATCGAACGGACCGATCCCGTGGCTACCCAGCACCTTAGCTCCGCCCTTCGCGCACCCGCATCCTCCCGCCCGTACCCGAAAGCCCGCCCCGGCTACGGCAAGCGAACCGCCTCAGGCCAACGCGCGCCCCATGCGGCCGACTTCGCACTGTTGCCGGAGCGCGAGCGTCACATTGCCGGTTACGTCGACCGGCTGCCCGACGGCGCGGCGATGGACATCAAGTCGCTCGCCAAGCACCTGCCGCTGTACGGCCAGATGGCCGTCTCCAGCGCGCTGAAGGCGCTCGGAGTGGCCGGGCATCTGCGGCGCGTACGCTGCCTGGCCGGCGAGGGGAGCCAGGTCCGATGGGTCTCGCGCACCTACTGGTCGCGTACCGCCCGGGACAACGAGTGGTGGGATGCGTTCCTGACCACCGAGGGCAGCCGCCCCACGCCGGAGGCGACGCCCGCTCCCCCGCCTGCCGAGGCCGGTCCCGAGGCCCCGGCCTCGCCGGCCCTCACGCCCGCACCCGCGCCCGCGCCACCCGTCGTGCCCGAGCAGCGCACGCAGGCCACGCCCCCGGTCTCCGCCTCCCCTACCTCCCCCGCGTACCTCGCGTTGGCCCAACTCGGCCGCACGGACACCCGCCTGGCGCTCTCCGCAGCCGACTGCCGCGCCCTGGAGCCGCTGGCCGCCGCCTGGTTCACACGCGGCGTGGATGCCGCCTACCTGACCCATGCCCTCACGGCGGGGCTCCCCGCGCAGGTGGGTTCCCCCGTCGGCCTCGTACGCCGCCGCCTCACCGACAAGCTGCCACCGCACGTGGCCGGCAGCCCGGCACCTGCCACGGCTGCCGCCCCTGGGCGACGCCTCCTGGCGGAGTGCACCGAATGCGGCCGCCCCGGCGCGCCCGAAGCACTCCCGGACGGCCTCTGCCGCCCCTGCCGCACCGCCGCCGCGTCGGACACCACCCCGGCGGCGCCTACCGCGCCGCCTGCCGGACGCGATGTACACGCGCTGGTGGGCCGGCTCCGCGACCTGACACGAATGCCCTGACCGGCGCGCAACCGCGGACGCCCCCCGAACCTCTGGGCTGTGACCGTCTCCTATGCTCTGGCCGCGGACGGTTATCGGAGCCTGACAGCAATGGTCGAATCAGCTTGGGAGGAGCTGGCAAGCTCTGATGCCGGGCGCCGGGACCACTGCCTCGATGCTGTCAACGATGTCCTGGAAACGAGCCGTCTGACGCAGAACGACGCTGAGCGGGCGGTCGAACGCCTCGTCACATTCGCGCTCTCCGATGAGGGCTACCCGGTGAGAGAGTCCGCGCTGCACGCGGTCGGCACCGCCTCCACGTACTACGAACTCCCCTACCGCGTGGTTGAGCCGCTCGCTGCTGGGGCGGATGGCTTCGAACCCTTGCTCCTCGCCTATGTCCTGGCCATTCTCGGCTGCACGCACGATCGAGCGGCACTGCCGATCGTCGAGCGCTTCCTCTACCACCGCCATCCCGAGGTGCGCAGGGAAGCGGCGGATGCCGTGACGGAACTGAGCTGGCACCGAAGGTCCACCCAAGAGAACAAGGCCTAGCTTCCGGGGCTCTGGAGCTGAGCCGTCCAAGCATCTGCCCAGCCTCAGAGGCTGCCCAGCTCGGCCGCAAGGTCCGGGTCGCGCATGCCGGGGAAGGCGTATCCCTCGGTCTCGTCCCACGGGACGTCGAGGTCGTCCATGTGCACGCGCCACTCCGCTCCAGGCAGCGCACGGCGAAACTCGCTGACCGAGCCCAGCACATGGTCGAGCACCGGTAGCACCTTGCCAGGGTCGAACGGCATCTTGGTGGACCCGGCAACGACCTCGTCCGGACTTCCGCCATCGCTGTCGTACAGGCAGAGGCTTTCCTGGTCCTCGTACGGGAAGGATGCCCTGTGGGCGGCAACGATGCGCTCGACAGCGGCCATCTCGGCATCCGTCAGCGGCGTGGCCCGGCTCGCACTGTAGTAAAGGGAGACGCTCATGCCCTGAGCGTACTGAGGGGGTGTGACAGAGCCGCCCGGCAACGGAACGCCCTGTGGTGGGATGGTGCCGTGAGCCGCACCGTGGAAGAGACCAACCGCCGCATGCTCCGGGCACGGGACGCGATGGACCGTGCGTACGCACAGCCGCTGGACGTGCCGGCCCTGGCCCGGATCGCCCACGTCTCCCCGGCACACTTCGCGCGTACGTTCCGCGCCACCTTCGGCGAGACACCGCACCGCTATCTGCAGCGGCGCCGGGTCGAGCGGGCGATGTACCTGCTGCGGGAGACCGGCAGGAGCGTCACGGACATCTGCTACGAAGTCGGCTTCGGCAGCACCGGAACCTTCAGCCGCACGTTCAGCGGCATCGTCGGCCGGTCACCGCGGACGTACCGCAAGGAGACGACTGCCGTGGACGTACCGACGTGTTTCACGAAGGCGTGGACGAGGCCCAGTGCCTGAGCCACCTCCGCAACCCCTCGACGACCGAGCAGTTCTGGATAAGTTTTCGTCGGTCCTGCTGCCTAGTGTGATGCACATGTTCAACGCGATCACACACTCACAGATCTACGTCCTCGACCAGGGCGAGGCCCTCGACTTCTACGTCGGAAAGCTGGGCCTGGAGGTCAACGCCGACGTCGACATGGGCTTCATGCGCTGGCTCACCGTCAACATCCCCGGACAGCCCGACCGCCAGGTCCTGCTGGAGAAGCCGGGTCCCCCTGCGATGTCCGAGGAGACGGCCGAACAGGTCCGCGACCTGCTGACGAAGGGCGCACTGGGCAGCGCGCTCATCCTCACCACGGACGACTGCCGCAAGACGTACGAGACGCTGCTGGCGCAAGGCGTGGAGTTCACGGACGAGCCGACGGAACGCCCGTACGGCATCGACTGCGGCCTGCGCGACCCCTTCGGCAACCACCTTCGCTTCACCCAGCCGAAGGGCTGAGAACCCGAACCGACAGCAGGGGCGGGGCGGAGGCACCCGAATGGGTCGCCACCGGCCTGCCCCTCCTGCGTACAGGCCCTGCGCACGCCGCGTACATCCACGCCGCGACAGCGCGTCACCTCTGGTCACGGTCAGCCACGACGCGTCAGCGTTGAGGCATGACCAGCAATCAGCCTCCCCTCCCCGTGCGCCCCGCCCGCCCGGCCCACACCGCTCGTGCCCGTTTCGCCTGGCACGACTTCACGATGCGTTTCAGTTCCACCCCGCGCGGCGCCCGCCTCGCCCGGCGCCTGGCCGGCGAACGCCTCGACGCCTGGGGCATCCCGTACGGGAGTGACGCGCACGACGCGCTGTCGCTGACCGTCGCGGAGCTCAGCAGCAACGCCGTGCGCCACGGTCACGTATCCGGCCGGGACTTCCGTCTCCGCGTCTGCGCCGAAGGCACCGCCATCCGCATCGAGGTCACCGACACCCGGGGCGACCGCCTCCCCTGCCCTGCCGAGGTGGCGCCGACCGACCACGACGGCGGCCGCGGCCTGCTCCTGGTCGCCGCGCTCGCCGAACGCTGGGGCTGGTACCCCTGCGCGGACGGTCCGGGCAAGACGGTGTGGGCGGTCCTGGAGGTCCTGCCGTGCTCGACCGGGCAGGTTTCCGGCCAGTAGACATTGTCAGTTGCACTCGAAAATTCGTGCGTGTGATGATCCTACGCATGACCACGGGTGGGGATGGGATACCGGAGCAGCAGCAGAGGCGGTCACGGCTGGCGGACCTGGTGGACCTGCCGGGTCCGCCGCCGGAGTCCACGCCCGCTGTGACGCCGTCGATCGAGGCTGAGCAGGAACGACTGCGGGCGGCCCGGCGGGAGTTCGCCGTGTTGCTGGGCGAATTCCGGCGTACGGCGGTGTTGGTGCCGCTGGACGAGGCCGGAGATCTGTGGTCGGCGGAGCAGAACGGTGTGCGCTGGATCTGTGCGTTCTCAGACGAGGAGGCGCTGGCCCGGTTCGCGCTGGCTCGTGGGGACGCCGGGCAGGAGTGGACGTATCAGCGCGTTCTGGGTGCGCGGTTGCTTGACGTGATGGTGCCACTCCTGCCAGGCCCGGCAGGAGTGGCCCTGGACGCGGGCAGTACGGACGGCGGGATGTTGTTCCCGCCGGTGGCGGGCATCGTGCCGGACGCGGTCGCAGTGGATGTCGGGGGGACGCGGTGAGCGGGGAGAACGTTGATCTACAGGTTCCGCCGGAAGCGTTGGCGGAGATCGCGAAGGGGATCGACCTGGCGCACGCGGAGCTGAAGGAACTCGGGTTCATCGGCCAGGCGTCGACGGGCCGGGGTTTCTCCGATCTCGCTCTGTCGGGTCTGGAGTTGGGGCACGGCGGGCTGACATCGGAGTTCGAGACGTTCTGCAATCGCTGGGAGTGGGGAGTACGGGCCCTGACACAGAAGGGGAACGGCTTCGCCCTCGGAGTGGGCCTGTCGGCGGGTTCGTACGCGGAGCAGGAGCAGTACGTCAAGGACTCGATCAAGATCGGCGTGAACTCCCTGAACGGGAATCCGCACCTGTCCGAGGACGAGGTCAAGACGAAGAGCTGGGACGAGATCAGCACACAGTCCGCGTACGACAACCCGGACTACAGCTATGAGTCGATGATCCAGGCCCAGGACGAGGTGAACCAGAACTGGAAGAACACCGCCTACGACGTGGAGGACGCCGCCCTCGACTCGATGGAACGCAACGGCCTGCTCGACCCTGAGGTGCGAGCGGCGGCGGACGAACGGCTGAAGGAACAGCTCGACCCGTCGCAGGAGACGATCGAACAGGCTGAGCAACCGCGGTGGGGGGAGAGTCGCTGATGGTGGACTGGGGGAAGTGGGGCGACGCCCTCTACGACGGTGCCGGCGATGTGGTCGACAAGGGCAAGGAGATCGTCGGCACCGGGATCGACAAGGGCACCGATGTGCTCGGCTCGGGCCTGGAGAAGGTCGGCGCGGACCAGTGGGCGGACGCGGTCGAGGACTGGGGCGATGAGACCGCCTCCTCGCTGGGCGCGAACGTCGGGGAGCAGCAACTCGGTCAGACCGAGGAAGCGAACGAGCTGATCCACGGCCGGCCGGAGAAGATCAGTGCGGCGGTGAAGAGCCTCCGGGACTTCCAGAAGGCGTTCGATCTCGTCGGTGGCGGGATGAAGAAGCTGGACTCAGGTCACTGGAAGGGGGAGGCCGCCGACGCCTTCCGGGCCAAGTTCCAGACTCTGCCCACCGACTGGCTGCGTGCGGCGGACGCGTTCGAGGACGCGGCCAAGGCGCTGGAGACGTTCGCCGGGGTGGTCACCAGCGCCCAGGCCAGGGCGGGTGAGGCGATAGCCCTCTACAAGGAGGGCAAGCAGGACTACGAGACCGCAGCGGCCGCTTTCAAGAAGAAGGCGGAGGCGTACAACGCGGTCCGCAACACCGATCACGCTCTTCCGCATCCGGGAAAGTTCTCCGATCCGGGCGCGGCCAAGCGCCGGCACGCACAAGAGATCCTCCAGCGCGCCCGGCAGGCACGTAACGAAGCGGGCGAAGCCGCCAAGGGTGCGGTCGCCGCGGCGATGGCGCACGCCCCGAAGGAACCGACCGGTCTGGACCGGGCCAAGCAGGAGTTCATCGACTACGGCGTCGGCCAGGGCATCGAGCTGGCGCACTTCGGTGGCGGTGTCATCAAGGGCACCGCGGGACTGGTGAACTTCGTCCGCTCGGTCAACCCGACGGACCCGTACAACCTGACGCACCCGGCCGAGTACTACAAGGGCGTCAACATGACGCTCGCCGGCCTCGTCTCCACCGCCGCCAACCCCGACCGCGCACTGAAGAACGCCTGGGACGCGGCCAAGGGAGACCCGACGGAGTTTTTCGGGCGGATGCTTCCCGAGGTGCTCGGAACGAAGGGCGGGGGCTTCGTCAAGGGCCTGGCCCGCCACGGGCTGACGGACGGCGTGGAAGGCGCTGCCCGCAAGGGTGTCGATGATCCGGCGAAAACGTCGAAGCCTGACAACGGCGTGGAGAAGGACCCTACCGACCCTGTCGATCTGGCCACCGGAACGATGTACCTGCCGCAGACGGACATCGCTCTGCCGGGAACACTCCCGCTGGTCTTCCGCCGCCGGGTCGCCTCCAACTACCGTGCGGGGCGGTGGTTCGGCCCCTCGTGGTCCTCCACGGCCGACCAGCGGCTGGAGATCGACTCCCAGGGCATCGTCTTCGTATGCGAGGACGGCCTGCTGCTGTCCTACCCTCACCCCGCGCCGGGTGTGCCCGTCATGGCGGGCCACGGCCCCCGCTGGCCCCTCGACGTGGACACCACAGGCCATTACACGGTCACTGATCCGGACAGCGGTCGAGTACGGCATTTCAGCCCGCTCTCCGGGGACATCGCGCTGCTGGTGCAGATCGATGACCGTAACGGCAACTGGATCCAGTTCGAGTACGACGAGGCCGGAGTCCCGACCGGGATCGTCCACGGAGCCGGCTATCACCTGAAGCTAACCACGAGCGAGGGCCGGATCACCGCCCTCCACCTTGCCGGGGCCGCCCCGGACGGTTCGGACCAGGAGATCCTCCGTTACGGCTACAACGATGGCCACCTCACTGATGTCAGCAACTCCTCAAAGCTCCCGCTGCAGTTCGCCTACGACGACCGTGGTCGGGTCACAGCGTGGACCGACACCAACAACAGCCGGTATGAGTACGCCTACGACGACCAGGACCGGTGCATTGCCGAGGGCGGCGCCGCAGGTCACATGGCAGTGCGCCTGGACTACGACGAGACCGATCCCGAGACCGGGATGCGTGTGACCACCGTCACCAGCGGCAGCGGAGCCGTCCACCGCTACGTCGTCAATGACAGCTACCAGGTAGTTGCCGAGATCGACCCGTTAGGTGCGACGACCCGCTTCGAACGCGACCGATACAACCGTCTGCTGTCCCGCACGGACCCTCTCGGCCGCACCAGCCAATTCGAGTACGACACGTCAGGTCAGCTGACCGCAGCAGTGCGCCCCGATGGCCGGGGCACTTCCGCACAGTACAACGGCCTTCGGCTGCCGGTACGCGTCACCAACCCGGACCGGACCGTGGTCCACCAGGAGTGGGACGAGCACGGCAACCGTCTCGCTGTCACCGACCCGTCCGGCGCCGTGACACGTACCAGCTACAACGAGTCCGGCCACGCGACGTCCGTAACGGACGGACTCGGCAACACGACCCGCATCCGCAGCAACGCAGCGGGGCTACCTCTTGAGATCACTGATCCACTGGGCGCGATCACCCAGGTCACGAGGGACGGCTTCGGCCGCCCTGTCACCCTCGTCGATCCACTCGGCGCGGTCACCCGCCTCGAATGGACAGTGGAGGGCAACCTGTCCCGTCGCCTCGACGCGGACGGCGCCACGCAGTCCTGGACGTACGACGGTGAGGGCAACTGCCTCACCCACACCGACGCCATGGGAGCTGTCTCCCGCTTCGAGTACACGCACTTCGACCTCCTGACCGCCCGCACGGGACCGGACGGCGTGCGCTACGAGTTCACCCACGACCACGAACTCCGCCTCATCCAGGTCCGCAATCCTCAGGGGCTGACCTGGGACTACGTCTACGACGCGGCCGGACACCTCATCTCCGAAACGGACTTCGACAACCGCACCCTCGACTACGAGCGCGATGCGGCAGGCCGTTTGTCCGCCCGCACCGACGCCCTCGGCCAGACCATCCGCTTCGAGCGGGATGAGCTCGACCGGATCGTCTCCAAGAACGCCGCAGGGGACGTCACCACCTTCGCCTACGACCTCTCCGACCAACTCGCCGAGGCCGTCAACGCGGACGCCACGATCACCTACCTCCGGGACCGCTACGGACGCCTCCGGTCCGAGAGCGTCAACGGTCGGACGATGACGTACGAGTACGACCAGCTCGGACGCCGCACCGGCCGCACCACACCCAGCGGCGCGGTCAGCACCTGGACATACGATGCCGCGGGACGGCGCACCTCACTCACCACCTCGGGCCGGGTCCTCACCTTCGAGCATGACGCGGTGGGTCAGGAGATTGCCCGGCATATCGGCGACAGCGTCAGCCTGACCTCACAGTTCGACACCATGGGGCGCCTCACTACCCAACACGTGACCGGAGAAGGCCGCAGCATCCAACGGCGCGACTACAGCTACCGCGCTGATGGACACCTCACCGCTCTCATCGACCAACTCTCCGGCACCAAGAGCTTCGACCTCGACCCTGTCGGCCGCATCACCACAGTCCAGGCAGCGGGCTGGACCGAGCGCTACGCGTACGACCAGTCCGGCAACCAGATCGTGGCCTCCTGGCCAACCTCGCACACCAGCCAAGAAGCAACAGGACCCCGCTCATACGCAGGCACCACCCTTATTCGTGCGGGAAACATCCGATACGATCGGGACGCACTCGGCCGCATCATCCTTCGCCTGAAGAGGCGCCTCTCGAGGAAAAGGGCCACTTGGCGCTACGACTGGGATGCGGATGACCAAATCACAGCCGTTACCTTGCCCGATGGCACACGCTGGCGATACAAATACGACCCACTGGGCCGCAGAATCGCCAAGCAACGGCTTGATGTGGACCACACATCCGTCCTGGAACGGACAATTTTCACGTGGGACGGCACGGACTTGTGCGAACAGGAAACACGTTCAAACCAAGTGCCTAACCCAGTGACTCTTACGTGGGATTATCTGGGCCTGCACCCCATCACTCAGATCGAGCGCATCACAACCGCCAACCTCCCCAAGATCGAAATAAACCAGCGCTTCTTCAGCATCGTCACCGATCTGATCGGTAGCCCTACGCAACTTATAGATGAACGGGGGGACATCGCTTGGCACACTCGCAGTACCATTTGGGGCTCCACAAGCTGGAACACTGATGCGAGTACGTACACCGCCATTCGATTCCCCGGCCAGTATCACGACCCAGAAACAGGCCTCCACTACAACGTTCACCGATACTACGATCCGGAAAACGCCCAATATCTGTCGCCGGATCCGCTAGGAATACTCGCAGCCCCCAACTCAACCGCTTACGTCCAGAACCCGCACACATGGTCCGATCCACTAGGCCTGGCACCCTGCACCAGTGGGCGCCCCCCGGATCCAAGAGTTGAAGGGCAGGAGCGTGGCGCCCGTTGGACGAATGACCTCAGTCACGTAACCGGAAAAACTGCACAGAGCCGCAACAGAGCGTTGGCCGCCATAGTGGCGGAGGACTTCGAAAGTCTCAGATTCACCTATACTCCTCAATATAGCCCTTTCGTCGGGCATGCTGTGGCGAGCCACGGCAACGGCACCCAGATTGGCCCTAGTCCTTTTGCATCCAGAAACGAGTTGCGAACTTCACTGGTTCACGAGGAGCTACATCATAGGTGGTGGAATCGAGGAGAGTTTGGCAGCCACCACCCCAGGGATGGATCTGGGACATCAGAAAAATTCTATGGAACCGTCGATCGATACATGAGAATGAGGGGCTGGATTTGACATACGAATCGGCAACCATTCAAGAAAATTGCGAGAATTGCAACGCAAAGGCACAATGCGATGTTTCCGAGTTCCTAAGAGATGGGAAGCGCCGATGGGACATGGAATGCTCATGCCCAGTATGCGGAAATTTGTGGCACACGGGCGGCCCAGGCACATCCCCTAATTTTGTACACGCAGCAATCATTTCTGCCAACGGGGAAACAGAGATTCATCTTTCAGGTGACGATTCCCGTGGAGCAGCATTGCTCAAGACCTTGCGGGAGGTTCACGACATCACCCTGACCGAAGCAAAGCAGATGGCTGACACTCTGCGTTCGTCAGGGCTACGAGGCACACTGGTCGACGTGGAATTGATGGCAAGCAAGCTTCGTAAATCAGGTTTCCAAGTCCGAATCACCCGTGCCGCAACGGCGCAGGCTTCCCCACCACCGGACACTCCCCCTCCCATGACCGAAAAGTGAGCCTCCATCCCTCGCCCCCGCAACCCCGCTGGACTGGAGATCGCCGCCCGGCGAAACTTGGCCCCACCATGTCGGGTCCGCGTACCACCACGCGCCGGCCATCAGCGCACGCACACACGGGGGCAAGGTGCCGGAACAGCCGATCGCCGGGCGGTACGAGCTGATCGAGGAGCTCAACAGCGGTGGCATGGGCGACGTGTGGCGTGGATACGACGCCGTACTGGACCGGCCCGTCGCCGTGAAGGTGGTGCGGCGGCAGGCCGTGGCCGGCTCACCGCAGCTGGCGGAGGAGTTCGCCAAGCGGTTCAAGCGCGAGGCCCGCATCACCGCGCGCATCCAACACCCCGGTGTTCCGCAGGTGTTCGACGCGGTGCTGGACGAGGCGTACGAGCGGCTGTTCCTCGTCATGGAGCTGGTCGACGGCGTCCCGCTGTCCGCGTACATCCACCCTGATCACCCTTTACCCGTCAGCTGGGCCGTCGCCGTCGCGGCGCAGGTCGCCACCGTGCTGTCGTACGCGCACGACGTGCCCGTGATCCACCGCGACCTCAAACCGGGGAACATCCTGGTCGCCCAGGACGGCACGGTGAAGGTCCTCGACTTCGGGATCGCGGCGATCCTGCGCACGGACGTCACCAAGCTGACCGCGACCGGCAGCCCCATCGGCACGTACCAGTACATGGCACCGGAGCAGGTGCGCGGCGGGCGGACCAGTCCCCAGACCGATCTGTACGCGCTCGGCTGCGTGTTGCACGAACTGCTCAGTGGACGGCACCTGTTCACCGCCGACAGCGAGTATCTGGTGATGTACCAGCACGTGAACGCCGCGCCGACCCCGCTGCGCCTGCTACGACCGGACGTGCCCGAGGCCCTGGAGGAGCTCGTCCTGCACCTGCTGCTCAAGTCGCCCGAGGCGCGGCCCGTCGACGTACAGGAGGTGTACGAGCGCCTTCGGCCCTTCCTGCCTTCACCCGGCGAGAGGCCCGTGCCCGGTGAGGCGGGGCCGCGTGGGGCGCCGGATCCGACCGGGATCTTCCGTCAGCCTTACGCACCGCGCGCCCGCGCCGGTGCGGCCCGGCCCATCCCGACGACGGTCGATCCGAACGCCGTGCCTGCGGCTCCCGTGGTCGTGCCGGAACAGCTGCGCGAGGAGATCGCGGACGCGTACGCGCACTCCGACGCGCTGCTGGACGAAGAGCGGTTCACCCAGGCCGCCGAGGTGCTGGGCGAGATCATCGAGCCGGCCGCGCGTGCTCTCGGCGCCGAGAACAGGAAGGTCCTGGAGCTCCGCACGCAGCGCGCCGCGATCCGGCTGCTCGGTGGGGACTACCGGGCGGCGCTGCCCGAGTTCGACGCCTTGGCTGACGCGTACGCGCGTACCGGCGGCCCGAGCAGCAGGCAGGCCCGTGCCTGCCGCGCCCAGGCCGCCCGCTGTCGCGGCGAACTGGGCCAGGTCACCGACGCGCTGGCCGCGCTGCGCGGTGTTCTGGACGTCGTCCGGGCGGTGGACGGAGACGTGAGCGACGAGGCGGTGGAGTTGCGCCGGGACATCGGCATGCTGTTGCTGGCCCAGGGACACGCACCGGAGGCGCAGTTGGTCCTCGCGCCGCTCCACGCAGACCTGTGCCTGGTCTACGGACCCACGGACGACCTGTCCGAGGAGGTCGCCGAGGCACTCACCCTGATCGAGCTCGATCTCGACAGCCCGGCCGCCTGACCCGTCACCACCCCTCTAGCTTGTTCTTTATCTACCAAGATCTTCCAGGCTTGCCGATGGCCTTGAGGGTCTCGGCGCGTTTGACGGTCTTGCCGACGTCGTAGCGGGGTGC
>NZ_JBEOVL010000045.1:0-55672 GCF_040295485.1 Streptomyces sp. NPDC002793
AAGGGCGGGCCTGGCGGCGTCTGGTGCGTGCGATCGCAAGGCGGAGGGTCGCCCCGATACTGGATGTATCGGGGTGATCCCGACAACGCGGCGAGTGTGCGTGCCAGGCGTCGCCAGGCAGGCGGGACTTCCGAAACACGCCCTAGGGCGTGCGCACGACAGCGGGCCGGACCCCCGGAACCTCCCGGGAATCCGGCCCGCCGCCCGACGGCAGGGGCTACCGGCCGCGCAGGGCCTGGACCGCGGCTTCGAGCCGCTTGCCGAAGTCCGCGTCGGCCTGACGGAAGTTGCCGATCGCCCGCTCGGCGATGTCGTCGCGCGAGACCTGGGAGATGAACCCGGAGAGGTTGTCGATCAGCCGCTCCTTCTCGCCCTCGGACATCAGCCGGTAGAGGTTGCCCGCCTGCACGAAGTCGTCGTCCTCGGAGTGGACCGGCGTCTCGTGGTTGCCCGTACCGCCCGTGACGGGAACGGGCTGCCAGAGCGGCCGGCCCGTCTGCGCCGGGCCGCCGAAGCTGTTCGGCTCGTAGTTCTTCGCACCCTGGTGCCGGCCGTCGTACAGGTAGCCGTCCCGGCTGTTGGTGCGCGCCTCGGTGGCGTGCGGGCGGTTCACCGGCAGGTGGTCGGCGTTGATGCCCACGCGGTAACGGTGGGCGTCGCCGTAGGCGAAGAGGCGCCCCTGGAGCATCTTGTCGGGGGACGGGCCGATGCCGGGCACGAAGTGCGCCGGGCTGAAGATCGACTGCTCGACCTCGGCGAAGATGTTCCCCGGGTTGCGGTTGAGCTCCAGCCTGCCGATCTCGATCGGCGGGTAGTCCGCGTGGGGCCACACCTTGGTGAGGTCGAACGGGTTGAAGCGGTAGGTCGCCGCCTCGGCCGCCGGCATGATCTGGACCTGCACGGTCCAGCTCGGGAAGTCGCCCCGCTCGATGGATTCTCGCAGGTCGCGCTGGTGACTGTCCGGGTCCGTGCCGGAGAGGCGCACCGCCTCCTCGGCGGTGAGGTTCTTGATGCCCTGGTCGGTCTTGAAGTGGTACTTGACCCAGAAGACCTCGCCGGCCTCGTTGTTCCACTGGAACGTGTGCGAACCGAAGCCGTCCATGTGACGGTACGAGGCGGGGATGCCCCGGTCTCCGAAGAGCCAGGTCACCTGGTGCGTGGACTCGGGTGACAGACCCCAGAAGTCCCAGACGTTGTCCGCCTCCTGCGAGCCGGTGTACGGGTCGCGCTTCTGGGTGTGGATGAAGTCGGGGAACTTGATGGCGTCCCTGATGAAGAAGACCGGGGTGTTGTTGCCGACCAGGTCGTAGTTGCCCTCTTCGGTGTAGAACTTCAGCGCCCAGCCACGGGGGTCCCTGGCCGCGTCGGCGGAGCCGAGGTTGCCCGCCACGGTGGAGAAGCGCAGGAAGGTCTCGGTCTGCTTGCCGACCTCCGAGAGGAAGGCGGCCCGGGTCCACTGCGAGACGTCCCGGGTCAGCGTGAAGGTTCCGTACGCACCGGCACCTCTGGCGTGCACGACACGCTCCGGTATGCGCTCACGGTTGAAGTGGGCGAGCTTCTCGAGGAGCGCCTGGTCCTGTACGAGGACCGGCCCACCCGGGCCGGCGGTCTCGCTGTTCTGATTGTCGGCCACCGGAGCGCCGGCCTCCGTGGTGAGCGGTCCCTGAGTCACTCGCGCCTCCTGCGTCAATGTCCTGCACAGCGTCGTTCCCTGTGCAGCCTGTTCTCGGCCGCAGCCTGTCCTTGGCCAGTACGCCACCGATCCTACATTGGACTTAATCCAAGTCAATCAGCCATCTAAAGTCACACCCACTCGGAACTCAGCCCTCCCACTGTTAGGCTGGACGCCATGAGTGACCTCTTGGAACGACTCCGTGGACGCGGCTGGCGCATGACGGCACAGCGGCGCGTGGTGGCCGAGGTTCTCGAAGGGGACCACGTGCACCTGACGGCGGACGAGGTCCACGCGAGGGCCGTCGACCGGCTGCCCGAGATCTCCCGCGCCACGGTCTACAACACGCTGGGCGAGATGGTGTCCCTCGGCGAGGTCCTCGAGGTGTCCACCGACCGCCGGGCGAAGCGGTACGACCCCAACGCCCACCGCCCCCACCACCACCTGGTGTGCGGGCGCTGCGGAGCGATCCGGGACGTGCATCCGTCCGGCAACCCGCTGGCGGACCTGCCGGACGACGAACGCTTCGGCTTCACCGTCTCCGACGTCGAGGTGACGTACCGCGGCATCTGCCCGAGCTGCGCAGCCGCGGCCTGAGGGCTCGGCACGCCGGGCCTCCGCGCCGAGCGCGGACGGCTCCTCGACTCCGGCCTACGGACATACGACAGAGGCCCGGATCCTCGAAAGGATCCGGGCCTCTGTCTTTCAGTAGCGGGGACAGGATTTGAACCTGCGACCTCTGGGTTATGAGCCCAGCGAGCTACCGAGCTGCTCCACCCCGCGCCGTTGTGATTGCAACTCTACGGGGCCCCGCCGACCAGCGCAAATTCATTCCCCGGTCACCCGAACGCAGCACGCGAGACGACCGGCCGGCAGCCCTCACGCGGTGAGCTCCTGGTGCAGCGCCTCCCGCAGCCGCGCGGCACGCTCGGCCACCTCCGCCGGGCCCAGCTCGACCGCGCGGGCGCACCAGCGCTGCCCCTCGGTGAGCTCACCCCGGCGGGCGGCGAGCAGCGCGAGGCGCAGTGCGGCCCTGCCGTGCCCGTCGTTGGCGGCACGGCTCCACCACAGGGCCGCTTCGCGCTCGCTGCCCTCACGGGCGAGCAGCAGGCCGAGGTTGAAGGCGCCGTTGCGGCTGCCCGACTCGGCGGCCCGGCGGTACCAGCGCGCCGCGCTCACCATGTCGCCTCGTGCGGCCGCGAGCATCCCCGCCCTGACCTGAGCGCGGCGGTGCCCCTGCTCGGCCGCGCGCTCGTACCACTCCTCGCACTCGGTCTTCTCCGGCATCGGCTCTCCCAGTGCGGGAGGTCCGGGTGCCGTCTGACGCAGATCGAGGACACCGGCGAGCCGGAAGGCCGCCTCCGCGCTGCCGCCGCCCGCGGCGCAGCGCAGATGCCGCTCGGCCTCCCGCTCGTCGCCGTCCCGCAGCAGTGCCATCCCGACCTGGAGCGCGGCGTCGGTGTGCCCGGCCGCCGCCGCCCGCTGGTACCAGCCGAGCGCCGTACGGTCCTCGTCCCGCCCGGCGTGCAGGATGCCGAGGTTGAAGGCGGCGTCCACACTGCCCGCCTCCGCCGCCTTGGAGAACCAGGGCTCGGCTCCGGTGGCGTCCCCGGCCTGGAGCAGCAGCACGGCCAGCGCGTTCGCCGCCTCACGGTGTCCGGCGTAAGCGGCTCGGCGGTACCACTGCTCGGCCTGCGGGATCCGGTCCTGAGCGGCGCAGAGCAGGCCGAGGTTGTACGCGCCGTTGACGTCGCCCGCGTCCATCGCGGCCCGGTACCAGCGCTCGGCGGTCTGCTGCTCACCCCTGGCGGCGTGCAGCGCCCCCAGCGCGTTGGCGGCATTGCCGTCGCCGTCCTGGGCGGCACGCAGCCACCACACGGCCGCGCTCTCCTCGTCCCCCGCGTCGCGCAGCAGGAATCCGAGCGCGCAGGCGGCCCGGGGCTCGCCGTCCTTGGCCGCGGTGAGGTACCAGCGGCCGGCCTCCTTCAGCTCGCCGCGCTGTTCGAGGATGGCTCCGAGATGCAGGGCGGCACGGCGGTGACCACGCGCCGCGGCCTGGCGGTACCACTGCTCGGCCTCGCCCATCCGTCCGGCGTCCGGCCCCGCGACGGGACTGTCCCGCCGCGCGGGCATGCCGGGGTCCAGCCCCCGGCGGCCCTCGCCCACGACGCGTCCCAGACCGAAGGCGTCGTGCGCATCGCCCACGGCATTGCGCTCGATCGTCCGTGCCAGGCGGTACGCGGCTTCCCTGTGGCCCTGTTCCGCGGCGGCGCGCAGCCAGCGCTCGGCACCGCCGTCACCGCGGTGCTCCAGCAGGTCGGCCAGCGCGTACGCGCCCAGCGCGTGGCCCTGCTCGGCGGACTGGCGCAGCCAGTACTCGGCGCCGGGCTCGTCCCCGCGCTCACGGAAGTGCCGGCCGAGGGCGTGCGCGGCGGCGGCGGAGCCCGCCACGGCGGCGATGCGCCACCAACCGGCGGCCTCGTCCGGATATCCCCTCTGATGGAGGAGCACGCCGAGGTTGTTCGCCGCGGCCCGGTCGCCCTCGGCGGTGGCCGCGCGGAGGTGGATCTCGGCGCCGTCGAGGTCGCCTCGGCGCAGCAGGAGTGCGCCCAGGACGCTCATCGACGCCGGGTCCCCGGCTTCCGCTCCGCGCCGGTGCCGCGCCTCGGTCTCGTCGGCGTGGTCCGCGGTCTCCGTACTGTCCGTGTTCCCGGCGGGGTACGCACCGGTGCCGGCGCGCCCCTCGGCATCGGCACCGGTGCCGGTGGTGCCCACGGCGAGGACGGCGGCCTCGCGGGCGCCGTCGGCGATGTCGACGGTCCCGGCCAGGGCAGCGGCGAATGCCTCATCTGCCACGTTTTCCGTCGTCCGGCCGCGTCGCTGCACAAACCGCCCTGTCTCCAACAGAGTTGCCCTGTCCCCCATAAATACCATCGTCGCACCACCCGCAACCCGCGTACACCTGGTATACCGCGACCAGTGAGGTCACTTCAGCGTTTTGTCGACATGCCCACAGAGAGACAAGTGAAACATGATCGGGACCAACACGTGCCCCGTGAACCGCACTTCACTCCGACAACGTGAAAAACGTCCCATGACACGACATGACGAAGGCCCGGATCCTTGAGGATCCGGGCCTTCGCCTTTCAGTAGCGGGGACAGGATTTGAACCTGCGACCTCTGGGTTATGAGCCCAGCGAGCTACCGAGCTGCTCCACCCCGCGCCGTTGTGTTCAAACAGTACCACGGCGCGGGGTGGGGCTTTCTCAACTGCCCTGGTCGTCGCCCTCCGGCTTGGTGGCGCCCTCGGTGTCCGAGGCGCCGCCTGCCCCCTTGGGCTGTGCCGCCGCCGCGCGCTCGAGCGCCTCCTGGAGGTCCGACTGGGCCTTGCCGTAGGCCTCCCAGTCCTGCTCCTTGAGAGCTGCCTCTCCCGCCGTGTACGCCTTCTGGGCGTCCGCGATGGCCTTCTTCAGAGCCGCCTCACCGGTGGCCGGGGGCTCCGTGGTGTCGCCCGGTGGCTCGGTCGGCTCCTCCGTCGGCGGCGTGGTCGTGTCGCCCTCGACGCCGAAGACCGCGTTGAGCGCCTCCCCGAGACTGTTCTCGAAGACGATCTTCGACCCGTACGAGGCGGCCACCTTGCGCAGCAGCGGATAGTTCTGCGTGCCACCGCGCGTGTAGACCGGCTCGATGTAGAGGAAACCTCCGTCGAGCGGCACGGTCAGCAGATTGCCGTACTCGATGTCCGAGTCGGTGCCCTTGAGGTTCCTCACGAACTCGGCGACGTCGTCGTTGCCGTTGAGCTCACTCTGGACCTGGCCCGGGCCCTTCACGGTGGTGGTGACTCTCAGGAGTCTGATCGTGCCGTAGTCCTTGCTGGCCGCGTCCGCGTCCACCGTCATGAACGCCCCCAGGTTGGGGCGCCCTCTCGGGGTGAAGGTCGTGGTCAGGGAGAACGTCTGGGAGTCCTGGCCCGGCATCTTCATGCTCAGGTAGTACGGCGGGACGGCCCCGGGTTCCTTGTTCGTGGGGTCGTCGGGCACCTGCCAGGCGTCACTGCCGCTGTAGAACTGCCGGGGGTCCTCGACGTGGTACCGGGTGAGCAGCTCCCGCTGGACCTTGAACAGGTCCTGCGGGTAACGCAGGTGCTCCATCAGCTCCTGCGGGATGTCCGCCCGCGGCTCCACCGTGTCGGGGAACGCCTTGCTCCAGGTCTTGAGCACCGGGTCCTCGGTGTCCCACTCGTAGAGCTTGACCGTGCCGTCGTAGGCGTCGACGGTGGCCTTCACCGAGTTCCGGATGTAGTTGACCTGGTTCTGCTGGGCGACGACCGCACGCTGGTTGGTGGTCAGCGAGTCGGCCGTGGTGTCACCGAGCGTCGTACGCGAGGCGTACGGATAGCCGTTCGTGGTGGTGTACGCGTCGACGACCCATTGGATGCGCTTGTCGACGACCACGGGGTAGGCGTCGCCATCGATGGTCAGCCAGGGCGCCACCGCCTCGACGCGCTCCTTGGGCGTGCGGTTGTACAAGACCCGCGAACCCTCTCCGATGGCTCCGGAGTACATGATCTGCGGCTCGCTGAAGGACACGGCGTAGGCCGCCCGGTTGAAGGCGTTGGCGAGGCTGACGCCGCTGTCGCCCTCGTAACTGGTGGTCTTCTCGCCGTCCTCCTCGTAGTCGAGCTCCTTCTGGGGCCCTCCGACGATGGAGTACTGCTCGGTCTTCTCGCCGTAATAGATCCGCTGCTCGTACCCCTTGTCCAGCTCGCCGCTGGTCGGCAGACCCGACTCGGTGAAGTCCGGGGAGCCCACCGGATTGGTGCCCGTGGTGGTGCCCCGGGCCGCGATGGCGCCGTAGCCGTGGGTGTACGTGAAGTGGTCGTTGATCCAGTTCCGCTTGGGAAGGCCGTCGAGGTTCAGCTCGCGCAGACCGATGACGGTGTCCTGCTCCTTGCCGTCCTTGTCCTTGTAGCGGTCGACGTCCAGCGTCTTGGGGAACTGGTAGTAGTTCCGCTTCTGCTGGAGCTGCTGGAACGCGGGTGAGACGACGTTCGGGTCCATCACCCGGTAGCTGGCGGCGGAGTCGGCGCTCGCCCTCAGCTTCGTGCTGTCATCGGTCGTGCTCGTGCCCGCGTAGTCGTCCACCTTCGCGTCGTCGATGTCGTAGGCATCTCGTGTCGCGTCGATGTTCTTCCGGATGAACGGCGCTTCCTTGGCCTGCTCGTTGGGCTGGACCTGGAACTTCTGCACGATCGCCGGGTAGAGGCCGCCGATCAGGATCGCGGACAGCACCATCAGGCCGAACCCGATCACCGGCAGCTGCCACGTACGACGCCAGAGGGTCGCGAAGAAGAGCAACGCGCAGATCACGGCGATGCAGAAGAGGATCGTCTTCGCCGGCAGATAGGCGTTGGCATCGACGTACCGCAGGCCGGTCCAGTTGTCCGTGGCCTTGAAGTCACTGGACTTCACGGCCAGGCCGTACCGGTCGAGCCAGTACGCCACGGCCTTCAGCGCGACGAAGAGGCCGAGCAGCACCGAGAGATGTCCGGTGGCCGCACCGGTCGCCCGTGCGCCGGGACTCGTGACCCGCAGCCCGCCGTAGAGGTAGTGGGTCAGCGCCGCCGCGATCAGCGACAGCACCACCGCGGCGAAGCCGAATCCGAGCATGAAGCGGTACCACGGCAGGTCGAAGGCGTAGAAGGAGACGTCCAGCTTGAACTGGGGGTCCTTCTGCCCGAACGACACGCCGTTGACATACATCAGCCAGGTACGCCACTGGCCCGACGCGGAAGCTCCCGCGATCAGCCCGACGAGCGCGGTGACCGCGAGCAGCACCCACTTCTTGTGCGGGGCGACGCTCATCCGGTAGCGGTCCAGGCTCTGCTGTTCCAGTGACATCGCGCTCAGCGGCGGCCGGAGCCGGTGCGCGAGCCAGATGTTCAAGCCGACGGCGAGGGCCATCAGCAGTCCGAAGACGAGGAACAGTCCGATCTTGGTCCACAGAGTGGTGGTGAAGACTGACGTGAATGCGACCGACCTGTACCAGAGCCAGTCCGTCCAGAACCCGGCGAACATGACGAAGGCCATGGCGAGAACCGCCAGGACGCCCAAAGTCATGAGCAGGGTACGGACGCGCCGGGACGGGCGGCCGACTCTCATCCGTGGCCCGGTCGGGCCTCCGCCGCGGTCCGGCATCTGGAAAGCCAACGTGCGCACCTCGAAGTTCGCGGTCGTGTGAAGCAGGCCCAGCGATCGTAGAGCCCACCTATGCAACTTACTGAGGCTTTACCTAGTTCCCGTTCCCGGGGCATAAGGAGGCAGGATATTGAGCATGCCCAATGTTTCCCCCTCAGGCCCCCCGATGGCCGCGAGTCCACTCACCGTCGCCGTCCTCGAGATCGACGCCTATGCGGCAGGTCTCGGCTGGGACCAGCCGGCCCGGCTGTTCGCCCTGGTCGACACCGCCCGGCTGCGCGCCCACGAGCCCGGCCTCGCCGCCCAGCTCGGTCTCGACGACACCTCTACCACGACCGCCACTCTCACCCCCGTCGAGCAGGAGGAGCTCCCCGACGGCACCGCGCTGGACGAATTCCTCGCCACGATCGCCTGGCCCGACGCCGTGGTCGGTTGTGCCATGACCGTGGAGCGGATGATGCTGCCGCCGTCCGCGGAGGCGTCCGTGCCTGACGGCCTGACCGATGCCCAGCTGACCAAGTGGGTCGCCGAGCACCCGGACCGTCAGGAGGTGCGCATGACCGTGGCGGTACTGCGGGACGGGGCGCGCGACTCCGCCGTGCGCCTGCGGGAGAAGGACTCCCCGACCGAGGTGCTCACCGGTGCGGGACTCGTCCCGGGGCTGGCCGAGGCACTCGCGGCGACCTTCGAGTCCTGACCTCTCCGGTCTCCCGGGCGGGGACCGGCCTCAGCTCGCCGAGCAGCTCGGCAGGCCGGCCGTGTCCCCCGTCCGGATCTTCTCCAGGGACTTCTTGGCGTCGTCGAGGGTCTTCACCCTCACCAGGGTGAGGCCGCTCGGGGTGTCGGAGGCCGCGGCGGCGCAGTTGTCGTCCGGGGTCAGGAAGTACTCGGCGCCCTCGTCGCGTGCGCCGACCAGCTTCATGTTGATACCGCCGATGGGGCCGACCTTGCCGTCGTCGTCGATGGTGCCGGTGCCGGCGATGAACTCGCCGCCCGTCAGCTTCCCGGGGGTCAGCTTGTCGATGATGCCCAGCGAGAACATCAGTCCGGCACTCGGGCCGCCGACATCGGCCAGCTTGATGTCGATCTCGAACGGGAACGTGTGGTCGGTCCCCGCCTGGATTCCCACGATCGCCCGGTCCTCCGAGGGGTTCGCGGGGTCCTCGGGCGCCTTCCGCGTGGTGAGGGTGACGTCCTGGGAGCCCTGGGGCTCCTTCCCCGCCTTCTCGGCGGCGGCCGCGGTCTTCGCGGGGACGACCGTGAAGACGACGTCCTCGCCGGGCTCGTGCTTCGTGACGAGCTTCGCGACGTCCTCCGGCTCCTCGACCGCCGTGCCGTCGACGGCCTTGATCACATCACCCGCGTGCAGCTCGCCCTCGGCGGCACTGTCCTTGACGACGGTGGAGACCACCACACGGGAGGTGACGGGGATCTTCAGCTCCTCCAGGGCGGCGACCTTGGCGCTCTCCTGGGACTGGCTGAACTCCTCGGCGTTCTCCTGCGTCGACTCCTCCTCGGTCTTGCCGTCCGGGTAGAGGGTGTCGTGAGGCACGACCACGCTGTCGTGGGCCAGCCAGCCGTAGACGGCCTCGACGATGTTCATGTCGTAGTCCGCGCCGGTGACACGGACCGTCGTCATGTTGAGGTTGCCCGAGGTCGGATAGGTCTTGTGACCACTGATGTGCAGAACCGGCTCGCCACGGGCGTCGCCGAGCGTGTTCACCGTCGGGCCCGGGGACATCTCGGAATACGGCACGCGAATCAGCACGCCTGCGCAGAGCAGCGCGATGAGGATGAGGGTGGAGGCGAGCATCGTCGCGGTGCGGCGTGGCATGGAACGACAGTACGGGAACGGCCTGTCGGTGCACGGTCGGGGCCGGTCCGTACGGGTCCGCACGGGAAGGGGTGCGGTGCCTGATCGGCGGCCTCGTACAGCGCGGAGGTTCAGACGGCCTCGGAACCGGAGTGCGATTTCTCCATCGCTTCACGGAACCTGGCGTAGCCGGCGAGTTCGGTGACATCGCCGGTGGTTCGATTACGGGCTGCCCACCCTCCCCATATCGCTGCGCCAAGAGCAGCTATGAGTGGAATCAACAGCCAAGCGAGTGCTGCCATCACGACCTCCCTACCCCATGAGCGACCGCAACTGACGATCAGAAGATTAACCAGCTGCAGGAGCAACGCTCATCGCAGGGGTGCGGTTACGCAAATCGGGGCTGATGCCCCCAGGGGCGGTTTGCGCTCAGCAGGCGCCGACCCACTCCTCCGTGCCGTCGGAGAATCGCTGGTGCTTCCAGATCGGGACCTCGTGCTTGAGGTCGTCGATCAGCTTGCGGCAGGCGTCGAAGGCTTCAGCCCGATGGGCGCAGGAGACGGCGACGACCACCGCCAGATCGCCCACACCCAGTTCACCCACCCGGTGGACAGCGGCCAGCGCCCGGACCGGGAACTCCGCCACCACCTTCTCGGCCACCCTGCGGAGCTCGTCGCCGGCCGTCGGATGGCAGGAGTAGCCGAGGGCGCCGACGTCCTGGCCGCCGTCGTGATTGCGCACGGTGCCGACGAAGAGCGCCATGCCTCCCGCGGCGTCGTCCCCGACCGCGCGGAAGATCTCGTCGACGGACAGCGGTGTTTCACGGATGTCGAGGAGCCGGATGGGGTCCTGGGCGGACTGCTCGCCGGGGTGGTCGTGGGTGCGTGCCATGGACCCATCGTGCCGCACGGCACCGACATCCCGTAATGGCGTGTTCGACCGGCGGCGGGCCGGCCCGCTCGGAGCCTCCTACCAGGCGGGGCAGCCGGGCCGCCGCGGGACTAGAAGCGACGGCGCGCCTTGCGGGCCCGCCGCACCAGCGCCGCCGTGCCGAGCAGCGCGACGGTCGCCCCCGCCGCTCCCGCCGCGGTGGCGTCCTTGCGGCCGAGCCGCCGGCCGGCGACCGTGTGGCGCCCCTCGACCTCTTCCAGGAGCGCTGCAAGCACTTCCTCGTTGGTCCACCGGGGGCGCCACCCCGCGTCGTGGAGCCTGCTCACACTGACCACCCAGGGGTGCATGGTGTAGGCGAGATCGCCGGCCGGTGACGGTGTGAGACCGATCCGGTGCAGCCGGGCAGCGGCACCGAGAGCGACGGCGGACGGCAGCTCCATGCGGCGCACCCCGGAGAGCTCCTCCACCTCCTCCTGTTCGAGCCAGCCGTCGCAGCCGACCGCGAACTCCCCGTCGATCTTCTCCAGGGCCGCGTACTCCAGGGCGCTCACCAGGTCGTTCACATGGCAGAACTGCCACGCCGGGCGTGAGCCGGCGACGACGAGGAGCCGGGGGGACTCGAAGTACCTGGTGAGCGCCGTGTCCGTGCCTCCGACCAGGACCGTGGGACGTACCACCGTGACGTTCAGGCCGGGGTGGGCTCGGGGCGCGCGGCGACCGAGCCGTTCGATCTCCAGCAGGTCACCGACGCCGGTGGCCTCGGCGGTGGCCCTCAGTTCCGCGTCCTCGGAGAGCGGGATGTCGTTGTCGGGCAGAGCGCCGTAGACCATGGCCGAGGTGCACAGCACGACCCGGTGGACGCCCACGGCCGCCGCCGCCGTCAGCACGGTCTGGGTACCGCGCACGTTGTACGCGGTACGGGCGGCGGGGTCTGTCTCCAGGTCGAGGTCGAGGGCCATGTGCACCACGACGTCCGCGCCGCGGAGCTTCTCGGCGATGGCGGGATCCCGTACGTCCAGGATGTGCCAGGTGGCCTCGGAGACGTCCCCTCGGCGCTCGTCGATGGCGATGACCTGCTTGATCTCGTCGGATGCGGCGAGGTGGGCGGTGAGCAGCTCACCGACGCCGCCGGCGGCACCGGTGACCGCGACGACGGGTCCGCGGCTTCGGGAGGAATTTTTCGTCGGCTTGCTTTCGGGCGAGGGGTCGGCCAGGTTTCGCGCTGCGCGAACCTGCGGATCTGGGGAACTCACCGGGCGTCTCCAGCGGTTGTCTTCAGTACGTACCCGAATGACGCGTACGTACCAGGTGGCGTCCATCCTGCCGCAGGCCGGGAGCCGGCGGAGCACTGAGGGCCTGAGCGGTCTTCGGTGTCTACGCTGGATGGTGATGTCGGGCAGTCGCCGTCGGTTCGAGCCGGCGGCCCTACGAGCCGAGGAAACCCGTGAGTGACACCCCATTCGGATTCGGCCTTCCGCCGGAGGAGCCGGAAGACGGCGACGAAGGCAAGAAGAAGGACCCCACCGGTGGTGGGCAGGGCCCGGGCGGACCGGCGAACCCGTTCGGCATCGGGCCCGGCGCCGGCGGGGACAACCCGTTCGCCGCGATGTTCGGCTCCATGAACCCGAACGACCTGGGTGCCGCCTTCCAGCAGCTCGGCCAGATGCTGAGCTACGAGGGTGGACCGGTCAACTGGGACATGGCCAAGCAGATCGCCCGCCAGACCGTGTCGCAGGGCACCACGGACGGCAGCAAGGACGCGAGCGTCGGCCCCGCGGAGCGGGCGTCCGTCGACGAGGCGCTGCGTCTCGCCGACCTCTGGCTGGACGGTGTGACGTCGCTCCCCTCAGGTTCCGTCTCGACGGTGGCGTGGAGCCGGGCCGAGTGGGTCGAGGCCTCGCTGCCCGCCTGGCAGCAGCTGGTCGACCCGGTGGCCGAACGCGTCGGCCTGGCCATGGGCGACGTCCTGCCGGAGGAGATGCAGGCCATGGCCGGCCCGCTGATCGGCATGATGCGGTCCATGGGCGGCGCGATGTTCGGCCAGCAGATCGGGCAGGCCGTGGGCGTGCTCGCCGGCGAGGTCGTCGGCTCGACCGACATCGGCCTGCCGCTGGCGCCGGCCGGCAAGGCCGCGCTGCTCCCGCTGAACGTCGAGCGGTTCGGCAAGGACCTGAGCGTGCCGCAGGACGAGGTGCGGCTGTACCTGGCGCTGCGTGAGGCAGCCCACCAGCGGCTCTTCGCCCATGTTCCGTGGCTGCGCTCACATCTGTTCGGTGCGGTCGAGGCCTATGCGCGTGGCATCAAGGTCGACACCAGCAAGCTCGAGGACGTCGTCGGCCAGTTCGACCCGTCGCAGCCCGAGCAGCTGCAGGACGCTCTCCAGCAGGGCATGTTCCAGCCGGAGGACACTCCTGAGCAGAAGGCGTCGCTGGCCCGTCTGGAAACCGCCCTCGCCCTCGTCGAGGGCTGGGTCGACGCGGTGGTGCACGAGGCCGCCAAGTCCCGGCTGACCTCGGCGGACGCGCTGCGGGAGACCATGCGCAGGCGCCGGGCCTCCGGCGGTCCCGCCGAGCAGACCTTCGCCACGCTCATCGGGCTCCAGCTGCGGCCGCGCAGGCTGCGGGACGCGTCGCGGCTGTGGGCCTCGCTCACGGACGCCCGGGGCGTCGACGGCCGCGACAACCTGTGGGAACACCCGGACATGCTGCCGACGGCCCAGGACCTGGACGACCCGGACGGCTTTGTCCACCACGAGCAGCTGGACTTCTCCGAGCTGGACAAGATGCTCGGCGAAGCGGCGAAGGGCCCGCAGAAGCCCGCCGACGACGGAGGCGAGGACGAGCCGGGGGACGACCCGCGGAGCGACGGCAAGGGCGACACCGGCAAGTGAGCCTCCATGACGACGCGGTTTCCGTACTCAAGGGCTACGACGGGGGCGACGCGCAGCAGGCGGAGCTGCGCGTGGCGTACCTGGACCATCTGGCCGAGCACCCCGACGGCATGTGGAAGGCGTGCGGGGCCGGACACCTGACGGCCAGCGCTCTGGTGATCGATCCGGAGCGGGGCCGGGTCCTGTTGACGCTGCACAGGAAGCTGCGCATGTGGCTGCAGATGGGCGGTCACTGTGAGCCCGGGGACACCACCCTCGCGGCGGCGGCCCTCCGCGAGGCGACGGAGGAATCGGGGATCTCCGGGCTCACCCTGTTGCCAGGCGGACCTGTCCGGCTGGACCGGCACCCCATCCCGGCGCCCTGCCACTGGCACCTCGACGTGCAGTACGCGGCGACGGCATCGGCCGGGGCGGTGGAGCAGATCAGCGACGAGTCGCTGGATCTGCGCTGGTTCCCCTACGACGAGGTGGCCGGTGTGGCCGACGCCTCGGTCGCGCGGCTGCTGGAACGCACCCGCACACGGCTGGGACAGCAGGGCTGAGGCGAGGGGCGGTCCCCATGGGAGACCGCCCCTCGACATCGCCCCGGACGGATCAGTTCCAGGCGTTGTTCTGGTTCTGCCCGCGGGAACCCTGCTGCCCCACACCGAGCTGGGCCGCGGCCCCCTGACCGATCTGGGCGTTCTGCGGCGGCAGCACCTCGCTCGGCTGGACGAGGGCGAAGCCCTGTCCCAGGAAGCTCAGCTCCCAGCCCTCCCCCGTGTTGCCACGGCGCCGGACGACGCCCGAGGAGTGGGTCTGGGCCTGCATCTGCACCCTCAGCCCGCTCGACCAGGCGACGATCGCGTCGGCGTCGGCGTTGACGTACTTGTCGGGGGTGACCTGCATCATCAGTGGCTGGCCGGAGGTCATCAGCGCGACCTTGCCGCTCCCCGAGACGTTGAGCTGGTACTTGCCCGTGCCGGAGATCCCGTACTGGCTGTCCACAGCGATGACCTCGGTGTGCAGCGAGGAGTCCAGCGCGAGGACGTAGGCGCTGTCGACCGTCATGCCCTCGTGGTCGACGTCGACCAGATGGATGTACTGGGCGAGGTTGGCCAGGTAGACCGTTCCCTGACCCGAGCAGCGCATCAGGTCGAGGCCTTCACCCGTGTTCCTGCGGGCGCGGCGCTGGCCCTGCGACTGGTACTCGCCGTCGAACTCCACGAGCCCCTGGTAGGCGACCATGGCGCCCTTACGGGCGAGGACGTCGTCGTGGCCGGTCAGCGAGACCCGCAGGAGCTGCGGATTCTGGACGGTGTACCGGTCCTGCGACTGCTGTTCGATGTGGCTGAAAAGCGGACTCTGCATGATGTGTTTCCTCCCCCGCTCAGTGCCGGATCCGCAGGCGGTCCGTACTGTCCTCGCTCGGCTGGACGACGACGATGCCCTGGCCCGAGAAGGCCATCTGGTACGCCTCACCGCTGCCCCGCCCGATGAGTGAGCCGGCCTTGAAGCTGCGCTTGCCCTTCACCTTGAGGTTCGGGGACCACGCGACGAGGGCGTCGGGGTCGACGTACGTCTCGTCCTCGCCCTTGCCGCAGTCGACGACGATCGGTGTGCCGCGCGAGGTGATGGCCACCCACCCCGTGCCCTGGATCCCGACGTTCCACAGGCCCTGGCCGGTGAACTTGGCCAGCCCCTTGACCCGCTCCACACCCCAGCTGAGGTGGCCGTCGAAGGCCAGGAGATTGGTGCCGTTGACCGACAGAGCGTCGTTGTCGAGGTTGATGACGACCACGTCGGAGCCGTAGTCGGCGAGATAGAGCAGGCCGTCACCGGCGCACTTCATCAGGGGTGCGCCCTCGCCGGAGATCCACTGGGAGGCGATCTGACGGACGGCGGGCGGGTTGGGCTCGTACTGGATGAAGCCCTCGTAGGCCACCATCGAGCCGGTGCGCGCGTAGAGGTCCTGGCCGGTGGCCATGGCGACCTTGAGCATCGCACGGCCGTGGTTCTCCATGCGGGCCGTGACGGGGGTCGGGGCGAAGCCCGCGAGCTGCTGATTCATGACGGGCTCCCTCAGACCTCGTAGGGCTGGACGACGATGAAGTTCCCGGGTGCTCCCCGGAACTGGAGGTTCACGGTCTCCCCGCTGTGACCCGGGTACGCGTTGCGGCGCAGCCGGACCTGGCTGGAAAGGATCACCTGGGAGGCGGACGACCAGGCCACCACGGCGTTGCAGTCCGCGAAGGTGGTCGGGGTGACCGGCAGGACCACCGGGACGCCGTGGGTCTTGACGACGACGGTGCCGGTGCCCTGGAACTGCATGGTGAACAGGGCGCCGCCGGGGATCCCGTGCCCCTCGATCCTCCGGACCTCGTACTGCAGGGACTCGTCGAAGGCGAGGACGCTCTCCGCGGAGACGCAGATGCCGTCACCCTGCAGCTCGATGGCATGCAGATGCGCCCCTTCCTCGGCGAGGAAGACCTGGCCACGGCCGGAACAGCGCATCAGCTGCATCTCCTGGCCCGTCGCGTTACCGACCATGCGGCCCGCGAAGCCGGCGCCCTTGTAACCGAAGTCGACCTTGCCCTGATACATCACCATGCTGCCCTGACGGGCGAGCACCGGCATGCCGCCCATCGTCAGGTCGACGCGCATGAGCTGCTGGTTCTGCGAGGTCCAGCGCTGCCCGGTGGGTGCCTCCTTGTAGGGCTGCAGGGCGGCCTGCAGGCCCGCGCCGCCCACAGGGACACCCTGGGGCACGCCCTGCGGCATACCTGGCTGCATGCCGGGGGGCTGCTGACCGAAGGGCGCCGGAGCCTGCTGGCCGAACGGCGGGGCAGTCGGCGGCTGCTGCCCGTAGGGCGGGGCGGCCGGAACCTGCTGGCCGTAGGGCGGCGCGGGCGGCTGCTGCTGGCCGTAGGGCGGCGCGGCGGGCGGAGCCCCCTGGCCGGGTACCTGGCCGAACTGCGGCGGCTGAGGTGGCTGGCCGTACGGAGCGGGCGCCGCGGGAGCCGGTGCCACGGGTGCCGCGATCGTCGGCGCGGCATGCATCGGCTGCTGCTGCGGCGCGGGAGCAGGCGCTGCCGGAGCGCCGAACGCCGGTGCGGGCTGCGGCGCCTGCGGGGCGGCCGGAGCACCGAAGGCGGGCGGTGCGGCGGACTGGGCGGGCGGCGCGAACGAGGGAGCTGCCCCCTGAGGCGCTGCCTCGGGAGCCTCCTCGGCGACCTCTCCCCCGAAATTCTTGAGCAGCGCGTCGAGTCCACCGTCGAAGCCCTGGCCCACCGCGGCGAACCGCCAGACGTCCTTCAGATAGAAGTCGCCGAGCATCACCGCGCGTTCGGTGGTGAACTCCGAACCGGTGAAGGCGTACTTCACCACTTCCTCGCCGCCCGCGACGATCCGGATGTATCCGGGGCCGACCTGCGACATCTGGCCGGCACCGTCGAGAGTCGCGGTGAACGACAACTTGTGGATACCGGCCGGAACGCGGTCGAGGGTGACGCGGAAGGACTCGGTGTCACCGGCTTGGGCACCGAGAAGCTGAATGGACTCCTCAGGCGATTTCGGCTGATTGAAGAAGATGAAATACCGGTCGTCGGAGAGCTGCTCATTGGCGTCGAGACCGAAGCAGCTGATGTCGAACGTCAGGCCGGGGCCCGCGATCTGCACACCTACGTACAGATCCGTCCCTGACGTGAGATCACTGATCTTGGCCTTGTGGCCGCGTTGAAATTCCCTGGCCATGCGTAACGACCGTCCCCCATCCCGAAGGTGAATGCGTCGCGTCAGGCTAACCGCAAACCACGAGAACGAGCCAAGCCGGTACAGACCCGGTACAGAACCGGCGACCTCACTCCTCGCGAGCGGCGGGCAGGTGCGGAAGCCGGTCGGCCGCCACGATCCCTTCGAGATAGCCACGCGCACGCTCGGTACGGGGGTACGCCTCCAGGAGCCTCCAGAAACGCGGTCCGTGCCCCGGAACCAGCAGATGGGCCAGCTCGTGGAGGAGTACGTAGTCGACGACGTACTCCGGCATGCCCTGAAGCCGGTGCGAGAGACGGATGCTGCCCTCGGCCGGCGTGCAGGAGCCCCAGCGGGTGTTCTGGTTGGTCACCCACCGCACCGAGGCGGGCCGCGCCCGGCCCTCCAGATACTGACCGGAGAGCCGCTCGGCACGTTCGGTGAGCTCGCCGTCACCGATGACACGCTTGCTCTCCTGCGCGGCGAGCTTGTCGAGCATCACGCCGATCCAGCGCTGCTCCTCGGCCTCCGACATCCGCGCGGGGATGAGCACGATGGTGCGATCACCCTCCCTGTACGCGGAGACCGTTCTGCTGCGCCGGGTACTCCTTCGGACCTCGACCGCACTCGTCACCGATGCACGGGTCTGCTGGGTGGCTGCGCTGCGCGGCCGGCGTCCGGCACCGCGCGCAGGGGGATCCCCGGCGAGACCGGGAGAAGGGTCGGCGGGCACGCCACGACGTTACCCGCCGACGGCACGGGAAGTCCCGCCTCCGCCACGGTTCGGCGTAGATCCACATCTCGGCATGCACCATTTGAACGACTAATGCCCCTGCCTGTGGATAACTTTCGGCCCGATTCGCCGCCACGTTGCATTCTGGCAACGGATCCCGACACCGACCTGGGAGAAGTCATGCATCCGATGCTGAAGCCCGCACTACGCCGAGCCTGGCGCGGCCGGAACACCGTGCAATTCGGTGTGACGCCCGCGCACGCGGTGACACTGGGGCCGATGGATATCGCCACCGGCAGTTTTCTGGAACTCCTCGACGGAACACGGGGACTACCCCTGCTGCGGGAAGAGGCCAGGGCGCTGGATCTGTCGGACCGTCACGTGGACATTCTCGTGTCGCGCCTCTCGGCGGCCGGCCTGCTGGACGACCCGGACGCGGGCGGGCCGGAGGCGGACGCCTTACGCCGTCGGGCCGAGACCCTCGAGCGGCAGCGCCCCGACGCGGCAGCACTCTCCGTGGTCCACCCGGCACCCGGCAGCGGCCTGCGCAGACTCGCGGCCCGACGCGCGATGCGGGTCCAGGTGCGCGGCGCGGGCAGGGTCGGCGCGGCGATCGCCGCAGTGCTGTCCGGATCGGGGGTGGGCCACGTCGAGGTGCTCGACGGAGGCCGCACCGAACCGTGGGACGTCGCGCCCGGCGGACTCCCGGCATCGTCGGTCGGAGAGCGCAGGGACACGGCGGCCCGGCAGCTGGTGCGCAGGTCCGCCGTCGGCGGACCTGCACGATCGGGGGGCACAGCCGCAGCTCAGGCGGGCGGAGAGCCGGCGCTGTCCCTGATCGTGGTGGCCCCCAGGGACGGCCTCTCCGTCTACGCCCCCGATCCGGACATCGCCACGCCGTGGATCGCCGCGGGCACCCCGCATCTCTACGCGGGGGTGATCGAAGCCACCGGGGTGGTCGGGCCGTTGGTCCTGCCCGGCGGCACCGGCTGCGCGGGCTGCCTCGCACTGCACCGCGCGGAGGCCGACCCCCAATGGCCGCGGATGCTCGCGCAGTGGAGGTCGGGACGGCGCACCTGCGTGCAGGCCTGCGATCTCGGCCTGGCGACAGCGGTGGCCGGCCTCGCCTCGGCCCATGCCCTGTCCTTCCTCGACGGCGAGCTCCCCGCCAGCACCGGTGCCCGGTGGGAGGCGGCCATGCCGATGCTGGACTGGCGGTCGGAGCGGCTGGGACCTCACTTCGACTGCGCCTGCGGGGCCGCCGGGCACACTGAGGTGGAGCTCACCTCCGCGGCCGGCGCCACGCAGGACACAATGGCCGGGTGACAGCCGCCGACGGAGCGGAGCCGGATACGCACGCGACACGGCAGTCTGGGAACTGGAGGGGCACATGTCTGATCTTCCCCGGAAGGCGGTCACCCGTACCGCGAAGCTGGCAGCCCTGCCGCTCGGCTTCGCCGGGCGTGCCACATGGGGCCTGGGCAAGCGGATCGGCGGGAAGTCCGCGGAGATCGTGGCCCGTGAGGTCCAGCAGCGCACGGCGGATCAACTCTTCAAGGTCCTGGGGGAGTTGAAGGGTGGCGCGATGAAGCTCGGACAGGCCCTGTCCGTCTTCGAATCCGCACTGCCCGAAGACGTCGCGGGCCCCTATCGGGCAGCGCTGACCAAGCTGCAGGAGGCCGCACCACCCATGCCGACCCGCACCGTTCACGCGGTGCTCGCGGAGCGACTGGGCGAGGACTGGCGGGACCTGTTCACCGAGTTCGACGACCGGCCCGCCGCCGCGGCCTCGATCGGACAGGTCCATCGCGCCGTATGGCATGACGGACGCGACGTCGCGGTGAAGGTGCAGTACCCGGGCGCCGGTGCGGCGTTGCTGTCGGATCTCACCCAACTCAGCCGCTTCGCACGGCTGCTCGGCCCACTGGTCCCCGGGATGGACATCAAGCCACTCATCACGGAGCTCCGCGACCGCGTGTCCGAGGAGCTGGACTACGAACTCGAGGCCCGGGCCCAGCAGGAGCACTCGGCGGAGTTCGAGGGCGATCCGGACGTCGTGATACCGGCAGTGGTGCATCAGTCCGAGCAGGTGCTGGTGACGGAGTGGTTGGAGGGAACTCCCCTGTCCGAGGTGATCGCTGACGGTACGACGGAGCAGCGTGACCGGGCCGGCCAGCTGCTGGCACGTTTCCTGTTCTCGGGGCCCGCGCGCACCGGTCTGCTGCACGCGGACCCCCATCCGGGAAACTTCCGGCTGCTTCCTCCAGCAGCCGTGACCGAGGCGGAGGTGGAAGGGGCAGAGGCGGACGGGGCGGACAGCGATTTCGGCCTGTGGCGTCTGGGAGTTCTGGACTTCGGCACGGTGGACCGCCTTCCCGGTGGCCTGCCGCAGATCATCGGAAACGCCCTGCGGATGACGCTGGACGGAGACGCCGACGCTGTCTACGCCATGCTGTGCGAGGCCGGCTTCGTCAAGGAGTCGATCGATCTCGAAGCGGATGCCGTACTCGATTATCTGCTGCCCATCATCGAGCCCGCGCAGGTGGATGAGTTCACCTTCACCCGCTCCTGGCTGCGCGGTCAGGCCGCCAGGATCGCGGATCCCCGCTCCCCGGCACATCAGCTGGGAAAGCAGCTGAACCTGCCCCCGTCCTACCTGCTCATACACCGCGTGACGCTGAGCACGATCGGGGTGTTGTGCCAGCTGGGCGCGACCGTCAGTCTGCGGGACGAGCTGGAATCCTGGCTGCCCGGCTTCCAGGAGAAGTACGACGCGGACGCGGACGACACCGCGGCGGACGCCGCGGACAGCACCGGCGCCGAGGACGGTCAGGCGGTCGAGGTGTAGCCGAGGTGCAGAGGTCACGAGGGAGCAGAACCACGCCGGACATGAGGCGAGGGCGCTTCCGGGGGGGAGCGAACCTCGTGCGGCACTGCGCGGCGCAGGGCCGGCCCGTTCGGACCGGCCCTGCGGCAGGGGAAAGGTGGCTGCCTCCGGGGCCGAGCGCTGGCCAGGCAGCCGTACTGCTGGTGGGGCCGTCAGTGCATGACGGCCATGGCGAGCGCCCGGCGGGCGCGCATCGAAGCACGCTCCGCACGGCGCTGCATCCGCCTGGCGGCCACCGGTCGCACCGCCTGACGTCCCTCCTCGGCCTCCCTCAGGCGGTCGTGCATATGCGCACGAGCCAGGGCTTCTGGGATGAGTTGCATCTCGCGGGTCCTGTTCTGACGCGAGTCGTTCGCGCCGATGATGGTGACGTCCGGGGTCGCGGAGCCGACGGGCTCCCTCGTGGTGGTGGTCATTGGTGCCTGATTCCGGGGGTCATGGGTCTGGGGACGGTCGATGGTTCCGATGCGCTTCTTACGTGTGGGGGACATGACCCCCAGGCCGGCGGTCACGCCGCGACCGGGTTCTTGCGCGGACGGCCACGCGGCCGCTTGCGGGCGACGACGACGCCCTGCACGAAGAGCTCGCCACCCCAGACGCCCCAGGGCTCGCGGCGCTCCTTGGCTCCGGCGAGGCAGGCCTCCATCAGCGGGCAGGTCCGGCAGAGGGACTTGGCGTACTCGACATCGGCCGGCGACTCGGCGAAGAAGACCTCCGGGTCGTAGGAGCGGCAGGGGACGGGTACGCCGAGGTTCTCGATGGCGTCGTCGAGCGCGGTGAGCGCGGTGAGGGGGATCAAGGTGGAGTCCTCCGTGAGGCCGGGCGGGGAGATCGTGTCGGAAGGCGGTACGGACGGGGCGTGCGTCTCGAGTTGCACGGTGGCGTTGTCCTCGTCTGGTCGTGCCGGCCTGTTGGCCGGTTGGCGGCTGGTACCAGGTGCTGCTGTCCCGAGGCTCCTTCGTCTCGTCTCATCCGTTCGGACAAAACAAAAGGGCCGCGGATCCCGAGTGGGGTTCCGCGGCCCTGAAGGCGCCGGCCTGATTCGTATCAGGCTGGATCACTCCAGGGTTCAGGCCCACGGAAGGCCCACATCGTGTGGTGCTGCGTCGTCTGCTTTTCGGCTCCGGCACCGGCTGCGGCTGCCGCAAAGGCATAGGCCGAGGCCTGTCCCTTCACTACTGCTGCTGCTTCCGGTGCCTCGGTCGGTCGCTCATTGCGCTCCCGGACGGGCAGGCTCGCCAGGGACAGAGGGCTGACTCCGGAGACGCCGGACACACCGGTGCCACGAAGCGAGAGCGCCGAAGAGCGGGTGAGGCCGAGCGAGCATGCGGAGACGATCGACGGATCGGTCATTTTGATGGTGTTGATGATGCTGATCACGACAATCGCCTCCTCTCGGCGTCTCAAGGGACCGGCCGGGGCCGATCCTGCGGTATTCGGATAAGTACAGCACGGAGTCAGGGCTTCAGAGAAGTCGCTGTTCCCGTGGTTAAGAACCTATGGTGCTTGCCGCTGCGGGCGCAAACTATTTTTTCGACGAGTTTTCCTCACACGTCGCCGTCGCCCTCCTCCGGCTCCCTGCCCACCTCCTGGCCTGCGCAGATGGCCAGAACGTCGGTCCCGAACCGGGTCAGCTTCCGTTGGCCGACACCGGAGATGACGACGAGCTCGCCCTCGCTGCCCGGCACCGCCTCGGCGATCGCCATCAGCGTCTTGTCCGTGAAGACGCAGTAGGCGGGCTGGCTGATCTCCTTCGCCCGCTCCGCGCGCCACTCACGCAGCCGCTCGTACAGCCCCTCGTCCATGTCCGAGGGACAGTCCTCGCAGCGCATCAGCTTCATCTCACCGGCTTCGGTGAGTGTCTTGCCGCAGACCCGGCACAGCACCGGGCCCCTCCGGGACGGCCTGACCGGCTTCTCCCTCCCGATGGTGCCCGCACCCGCGCGGGAGCCACGGTCGATCCCCCCACCCCCTCCGGCGCCGCCGCGCGCGACCGACGCGGCCGAGCCGGGGCGCAGTCCGTTCAGGAAGCGGGTCGCCCGGCGGTTCCCGCGGCCTCCTGGCGACCTGGACAGGGCCCAGGACAGCGAGAGGTGGAAGCGGGCCCGGGTCACGCCGACGTACAGCAGCCGGCGCTCCTCCTCGACCTGCTCGTCCGTCTTGGCGTAGGCGATCGGCATCATGCCCTCGGTGAGCCCGACGAGGAAGGCCGCATCCCACTCCAGGCCCTTCGCCGAGTGCAGCGACGCCAGGGTGACGCCCTGAACCGTGGGGGCGTGCTGGGCCGCGGCCCGCTCGTCGAGTTCGGCCACGAGATCGGAGAGCGTGGCGCCCGGCTTGGCCTGTTCGAAGTCCTCGGCCAGTCGCACCAGCGCGGCGAGGGACTCCCAGCGGTCCCGCACCGCTCCCGAGCCACCGGGCGGCTTGGAGGTCCATCCCTTCGTGGAGAGCACCGCCCGCACCTCGGAGGGAAGGTCGTCGGCACCGTCGAGCAACGAGTCGTTGCCTCCCGCGCGGGCGGCGCCGCGCAGGGCCACGCCCGCCTCCCGCACCTCGGGGCGGTCGAAGAAACGCTCGGCCCCTCGTAGCTGGTAGGGCACGCCCGCGTCCGCGAGTGCCTGTTCGTAGACCTCCGACTGGGAGTTCACGCGGTACAGCACGGCGATCTCACCGGCCGGGACCCCGGCGGCGATCAGGTCGCGGATCCTCCGTGCGGTGCCCTCCGCCTCGGCGGGCTCGTCCGTGTACTCCGTGTACACGGGCTCGGGGCCCTTGTCCCGCTGCGAGACCAGTTCGAGCCGGTGCTCTGCCGCCTTGCCCCTCGCCTGGCTCAGCAGGCCGTTGGCCAGGTGGACGACCTGAGGTGTCGAGCGGTAGTCCCGCACCAGCTTCACCACGGTCGCATCCGGGTGACGCGTACGGAAATTGAGCAGGTGGTCAGGGGTGGCACCGGTGAAGGAGTAGATCGTCTGGCCTGCGTCACCGACGACGCAGAGGTCGTCCCGGTCACCGAGCCAGAGATCGAGGAGCCGCTGCTGGAGCGGGCTGACGTCCTGGTACTCGTCGACGACGAAGTGCTGGTACTGACGGCGCACATGATCGGCGATGTCGTGCCGGTCCTGGAGGATGCCCACGGTGAGCAGCAGCACGTCCTCGAAGTCGATCACCGCCCTGTCCCGCTTCAGCTGCTCGTACATCCCGTAGATCTGCGAGAGCTCCGCCGGGTCGCGCGGCGCGTCGCGCTGGGTCTTCACGACCGCGGCCGGGTAGTCGGCGGGCACGGTCTGGGTGACCTTGGCCCATTCGATCTCGCTGGTGGCGTCCCGCAGCTCGTTGCGGTCGAGCCGGATCCCGCAGCGGGCCGCGGCCTCGGCGACGAGCTGGACCTTCCGCTCCACCAGACGCGGCAGCTCACCACCGACTGCTTTCGGCCAGAAGTACTGGAGCTGGCGCAGGGCCGCCGAGTGGAACGTCCGGGCCTGGACGCCGGTCGCGCCGAGCTGACGGAGCCTGCCCCGCATCTCCCCGGCCGCCCGGTTGGTGAACGTGACGGCGAGCACGGTCGTCGGCTGGAGGATCCCGGCCCGCACCCCGTAGGCGATGCGGTGCGTGATCGCCCGCGTCTTGCCCGTCCCCGCTCCGGCCAGCACGCACACCGGTCCGCCGAGGGCCAGCGCGACCTCGCGCTGCTCCGGGTCGAGCCCGTCGAGCACGGCGTCCGCGGAGTCGGGGACCTGGGGGAAGAGGGTGGAATGCGTCGCTGCTGTCACCCTGCCATGCTGCCAGGTCGTGCAGGGCAGCAGCGGCGGTTGTCCACAGGGGGTGCCGTTCGTCATACCGGTCGGGAGACCTCGGGGAATGGTCGTCAGGTCCCGTACGTTCCCCGTACGGGACCGCACGGGTGCGGTCCCGCATCCAGCGAGACGGACAAGACAAGGGAGCGCCGACGACATGCCGGGCACTGTGACGATGTACAGCACCACGTGGTGCGGCTACTGCCGCCGGCTCAAGGGGCAGATGGATCGCGAAGGCATCGCGTACACCGAGGTCAACATCGAGCACGACCCGGACTCGGCGGCCTTCGTCGAGAAGGCGAACGGCGGAAACCAGACGGTTCCGACCTTGCTGTTCCCCGACGGTTCGACGCTGACCAACCCCTCGCTGGCTCAGGTCAAGCAGAAGGTCGGCGCCTGACCCCAGGAGTCGGTCACGTACGGCGGCGGCCCCGGCGGAAGCGCTCCGGGGCCGCCGCCGTGTCGTCAGCGTTTACGGGACATCCTTCGCCACCAGCTCGGGCGTGCTTCCGCCTCCCGCCCAGGGGCCGACTCCGCTCCCGGCTCCCTCGCCGGGCCCTGCGCCAGGTACCGCACGGCGGTCCTGATGCGGTCGAAGGTCGCTATCCGGTTCTGTTGCTCCCCGGGCAGGACGACGCCGGGTTCGGACATGACCGGGGACTTCACCGGGCGGTCCCGGCATCCGGACGGCGTGGGTTCCACCCGTGCGCGGGCCGCCCGCCCCCGGTCAGCCGGCGTTGCCCGGCCGCGGGAGCGGCTTGCCGTACCAGAGCTCGATGAGGCGCGCCGCGATCGAGACGCCGAACGGGGGCAGCACCTCGCCCGAGTCGAAGGCGGCCGTCAGGTCCTCGCGGGAGAACCAGCGGGCCTCCTCGATCTCCTCGCCGTCCACGTTGATCTCGAAGGACGTGGCGCGCGCCATGAAGCCGAGCATCAGGCTGGACGGGAACGGCCAGGGCTGGCTGGCGATGTACTCGACCTCACCGACGGTGATGCCCGCCTCCTCGAAGACCTCGCGGGCCACGGACTGCTCGATCGCCTCCCCCGGCTCGACGAAGCCGGCGAGCGTCGAGAAGCGGCCCTCGGGCCAGTGCACCTGGCGTCCCAGCAGGGCGCGGTCCTGGTCGTCGGTGACCAGCATGATCACCGCCGGGTCGGTTCGCGGGTAGTGCTCCGCCCCACAGGCCTGGCAGCGGCGGATGTGTCCGGCCGCCGCGATGACGGTGCGCTCGCCGCAGCGTGAGCAGAAGCGGTGCAGCCGCTGCCAGTTCTCCAGGGCCACCGCGTGCACCATCAGGCCGGCGTCGCGCGGGCCGAGGAGCAGTCCGGCCTCGCGCAGGCCCGCGGGGCGTGCGGACTGGTCCATCCGGCCAGGAAGGGAGTCCTTCTGGAGCGCGAAGTAGCGTACGCCGTCCTCGTCGGTGCCCAGGAAGTAGCGGTGGGTCTCGGTGACCGGCGCCTCGAAGGCGGGCGTCATGACGAGCTCGGTGCCACCGTCGGGGGTGTCGTCGATGAGTGCCTGGCCCCCGGAGACGACGAAGACTCGGGTCGTCGGGTGGCTCCAGGCCGCGGCGAGCCAGGCCTCGTCGAGCCGGTGGTGCGCGGCGCGGTCGATGCCGCTGGGCGCCGTGAGACCGATCGGGCGGTCTGCGGTGGCGTTGTCGAAGGTGGTCACAGGTGCTTCCTACTCCCCCGGGGGTGGATCGGGCGTTCAGAGATTCAGCGGAGTGCGTCGGCCAGCTCGCCCCACAGGTGGGCGGTGGTCTCCACGCCCTTGAGGAGGAGGTCCAGCTCGACCTTCTCGTCGGGGCCGTGCCAGCCGTCGGACGGCACGGAGATGCCCAGGAAGAGGACGGGCGCGCCGAGCACGTCCTGCAGGTCGGCGGCGGGTCCCGAACCTCCCTCGCGGGTGAAGAGGATCTTCGTCCCGAAGGCCCGTCCCATGGCGCGGGCCACCGCCTGGAGGGCGGGGTGGTCCAGCGGCGTCAGGCAGGGGCGGGTGGCCGGCGCGAAGGTGATCCGGTGGCGCACACCGGCCGGGACGCGGGACTCGGCCCAGGCGCGGACCGCCTCCTGGATCCGCTCCGGGTCCTGGCCGGCGACCAGCCGGAAGCTCAGTTTCGCCAGGGCGGACGAGGGGATGACGGTCTTGCTCCCGGCGCCCTGGTAGCCGCCGCCGATGCCGTTGACCTCGGCGGTGGGGCGGGCCCAGACGCGCTCCAGGGTGGAGTAGCCGGCCTCGCCCGCGGTGGCCCGCGAGGACGCGGTGCGCAGCCAGGTGTCCTCGTCGAAGGGCAGTTCCGCGAAGAGGGCACGCTCGGTCTCGGTGAGTTCGGTGACCCCGTCGTAGAAGCCGGGCACCGCCACCCTGCCGTCCGTGTCGTGGAGAGCGGCGACGAGACGGGCGAGGGCGGTCGCGGGGTTGGGGACGGCCCCGCCGAAGGACCCGGAGTGGATGTCCTGGTCGGGCCCGTGCAGCTCGATCTCGCATTCGGCGAGGCCGCGCATGCCGGTGCAGACGGTGGGGGTGTTCTCGTCCCACATCCCGGTGTCGGACACGATCACGACGTCGGCCGCGAGGCGGGCGGACCGCTCTTCGGCCAGGGCGCGGAAGTGCGGCGAGCCGGACTCCTCCTCGCCCTCGACCAGAAGCTTGAGGTGTACCGCGGGGGCCGTCCGGCCGGTCGCGGCGAGGTGGGCGCGGACGCCGAGTGTGTGGAAGAACACCTGGCCCTTGTCGTCGGCCGCGCCGCGTCCGTACATCCTGCCGTCGCGGATCACCGGTTCGAACGGATCGGTGCTCCAGCCGTCCTCACGGGCGGCGGGCTGCACGTCGTGGTGCCCGTAGACGAGGACGACGGGTGCGTCCGGATCCTCCGAGGGCCACTCGGCGAAGACGGCGGGGGCGCCGGGTGTCTCCCAGATCTCGGTGACCGGGAATCCGGTGTCGGCCAGCTTGCCGGACAGCCATTCGGCGCTGCGCCGTACGTCTCCGTCGTGCTCCGGCTGGGCGGAGACCGACGGGATGCGCAGCCACTCGGCGAGGTCGTCGAGGAAGGCCGCGCGGTGCTGCTCGGTGTACGTACGGACGGCGCTGTCCGGGGTGTCGCTCATGCTCATGAGCCTATCGGCCCTGCGGAGGTGGCTCGTCCAGCAGGAGCTTCTCCAGCTCCTCCCGGCCCGGCAGTCCGGTGGGGTGGGACGTCTCCCCGGTGCGGACGTACAGGAAGGTCGCGGTGACCGCTTCGAGCGGCAGGCCGTGCAGTTCCGCCCAGGCCAGGCGGTAGACGGCGAGCTGGAGCGGGTCGGCCGCGCGGTGCCGGCCCGTCTTCCAGTCGACGATCTCGTAGGTGTCCCCCGTGCGGTAGACCGCGTCGATCCGGCCGCGGATCACCCGGCCCCCGAGCGTGATCTGGAACGGGGTCTCGACGCGGTACGGAGTGCGCCGGGCGTACGCGGTGCGCTCGAAGGCTTCCTTGAGCTCGGCGAGGTCGCGTTCGTCGGCGATCTCCGCGTCGCTCTCGTCGCCCCCGGGGAGTTCGTCCGGGCCGAGCATGGGCAGCGGGAGTTCCTCGAACCGGGACTCCACCCAGGCGTGGAAGCGGGTCCCCCGCCGGGCTGCGGGCTGCGGGGGGCGGGGCATCGGACGGGCGAGCTCCCGTGCGAAGCCCTCCGGGTCGTCGGCGAGGTGCAGCAGCTGGGTGGCGGAGAGCGTGGCGGGTACGACGACGTCCCGCACGGTGGCGCGGGAGCGGCGCAGCTCACCGGCGAGGGCGTCGAGGTCACGGTCCCAGGAGGCGAGGGTGCGGGACTCCTCCGGGGTGAGGCCGGCGTCCGCCGGGGCGCGGGCGGCGGGCACGTGCGGGGTGGGAGCGTGCGGACCGGCATGCGCGCCGGGGTGTGGACCGGCGTGCGCACCGGCTTGCGGACCGGGGTCGCCGTCCGGGAACGGATCGTCGTACGGGGCGTCGGCCTCCGCGTAGGACGGCTCCTCAGGCTCCTCAGGAGCGGGCCCGTCGTCGTACGGCGGCTCGTCCTCGTACGAGAGCTCCGGGGCGAGCTCCGGCTCCTCGTACACATCGGGCACCGGAGCGGCCGCCAGCGCCTCCAGGTGGGCCAGCACCGTGTCCCGGGCGGCGCGGCGGCGGGCCATGGCGGTGTCGTCGAGCGGCAGGGGCCAGGCCTGGTCCGCGTCGCCGTCCTGGAGGGCCGGGTTCTCCTCGTCCTCGGCGGGCTCGTCCGTCCAGACCTCGATCTCGCCGTACCCGGCCGCGCAGTGTTCGTACAGCGCGTCCAGGAAGGCCGAGGGGCCGCGTGGCTTCTTCTGGGACGGCCCCCACCAGTGGCCGGAGCCGAGCAGCAGGCTGCGGGGGCGGGTGAACGTGACGTAGCCGAGGCGGAGCTCCTCGGTGCGCTGATGCTCCTTCAGCTCGTCCTTGAACGCCTTGAGGCCCTTGGCGTCGAAGGAGTGGAGGGTGGGGAGCGTGGCGGCGTCGCCGCGCAGGGGGTGCGGGAGGACCCGGGACTGGGTGGTCCAGGCGTCCCGGGACTGCGTGCTGGGGAACTGGCCGCCGACGAGGCCGGGCACGGCGACGACGTCCCACTCCAGGCCCTTGGACTTGTGGGCGGTGAGGACCTTCACCGTGTTCTCTCCGCCGGGCAGGGCGTTGTCGAGGCCCTTCTCGTACTGCGCGGCGGTGCGCAGGAAGCCGAGGAAGGCGAGCAGGGTCGCCTCCCCGTCCACCGCGGCGAAGCCGGCGGCGACGTCCAGGAAATTAGCGAGGGTCTCGCGGCGGCGTGCGGCCAGGGCGTGCGGCGAGGCGGAGAGTTCCACTTCCAGGCCGGTGGTCGCGAGGACGCGGTGCAGTACGTCCATGAGGGGGTCGGCCAGCGAGCGCCGGAGGTCGCGGAGCTCGGTGGCGAGGCGGGCGAAACGGACGCGTGCCTCGGCGGAGAAGGGCAGCTGGTCGTCCTCGGACCCGCCGGACTCCAGGAAGGTGTCGAGGGCGTCGGCGAGCGAGATCACCTCGGCGGGGTCGATGCCCTCGACCGCTTCCGCCAGGCGCTGGTCGGGGTCGACGTCCTCGTCGCCGGGGGCGGAGCGGTGGACGAGCAGGCGGGCGCGACGTCCCAGGAGGGCGAGGTCCCGGTGGCCGATGCGCCAGCGCGGTCCGGTGAGCAGCCGGACCAGGGAGGCGTTGGCCCCCGGGTCCTGGAGGACCTCGCAGACGGCGACGAGGTCGGCGACCTCGGGGAGGTGCAGCAGGCCGGAGAGGCCGACGACCTCGACCGGCACGTCCCGGGCGACGAGTGCTGCCTGGATGCGGGGGAAGTCGCCCGCGGTCCGGCACAGGACGGCGATCTCCCCGGGTGGCGTGCCGGTCCGTACGAGGTGGGCGAGCGAGCCGCCGAGCCAGTCGATCTCCTCGGCGTGGGTGCGCAGGAGGGCGCACCGGACCGTGCCGTCCCGCTCGGCCCCGGGTGCGGGGCGCAGTGCCTCGACCCCCTCGTGCATGGCGCGCAGGGGTTCGGCGAGTCCGTTGGCGAGGTGGAGGAGGCGGCCTCCGCTGCGGCGGTTCTCGCTGAGGGAGTAGCGGGTGGCGGGGGTGCCGTCGGCGTGCGGGAAGTGCTGCGGGAAGTCGTCGAGGTTGGCCACGGAGGCACCGCGCCAGCCGTAGATCGCCTGGCAGGGGTCGCCGACCGCGGTCACGGCGTGGCCTCCCGTGCCGCCCGCACCTCCCGCGCCTCCGGCACCGAACAGCGCGGCCAGGAGCAGTCGCTGGGCCACGGACGTGTCCTGGTACTCGTCGAGCAGGACGACCCGGAATTCGTCGCGCAGGAGTGCGCCGACCTCGGGCCGGGTGAGGGCCAGTTCCGCGGAGAGGGCGATCTGGTCGCCGAAGTCGAGGAGGTCGCGGCCGCGCTTGGCCGCCCGGTAGCGGCGGGTCAGGTCGAGGAGCTCGCAGCGGGCCTCCGCCGTCTCGGGGAGCTTGCGCAGCTCGGCGTTGGTGAGCCTGGCCGTCTCCAGGGTGTGGAGCAGCTCGGTGTCGTGCTCCGTGAGCTGTTCGGGCCGTACGAGGTGTTCGGCGAGCTCGGCGTCCAGGGCCAGCAGGTCGCTGACGAGGGTGGGGAAGGACCGGGTCAGCGCCGGGTAGGGGCCGGGCGCCTCCCGCAGCACCCGGGCGGCGAGCTGGTAGCGGGTGGCGTCGGCGAGGAGCCGGGTGGTGGGTTCGAGGCCGATCCGCAGTCCGTGGTCGGTGAGGAGCCGTCCCGCGAAGGCGTGGTAGGTGGAGATGCTGGGCTCGCCCGGGGGGTTGTCCGGGTCGATGACGTCGGGGTCGGTGACCCCGGCCGCGACGAGGGCCTTGCGGACCCGCTCGGCGAGCTCACCGGCGGCCTTGTTCGTGAAGGTCAGGCCGAGGACCTGCTCCGGCGCGACCTGTCCGGTCCCGACCAGCCACACCACACGGGCGGCCATCACGGTGGTCTTCCCCGAACCGGCTCCGGCCACGATCACCTGCGGGGCGGGCGGCGCGGTGATGCAGGCCGTCTGCTCCGGGGTGAAGGGGATCCCGAGGAGCTCCTTGAGCTGCTCGGGATCGTCGATACGGGAGGTCACTCCCCAGAGGCTAACCGGACGCACCGACAAACGCGGTCCCGCGCACGGACCGTGACGGGGCGGTCATTCGATGATCTGGCGGCCTTCGGGCTGCGCGCTGCACGAGGCCTTGAAGGTGCAGTGCGTGCAGTGCTGGCCGGTCGTCGGGGTGAACCGCTCGTCCAGGACCCGGCCGGCCGCCGTGGCCAGCAGATCGGATACCCACTCCCCGGAGAGGGGGTCCTGTGCCTGCACCTTGGGCAGGGCGTCACCGCCCTCCTTCTTCGGCGCGGGCTGGCGCAGCTGTACGAGTTCGGCGCCTCCCAGGTCCGGACGGTGTCCGTCGAAGACCTCGTCGACGGCACCTTCCCTGACGGCCAGCTGGTACACGGCGAGCTGCGGGTGGGAGGCCACCTCGTCCTTGGTGGGCGCTCCCTTGCCGGTCTTGAAGTCGACGACGTACGCCCGGCCTTCGCTGTCCTGTTCGACGCGGTCCATGGAGCCCCGGATGCGCACGGCGTACTCACCGGCTTCGAGGGTGACGTCGAAGTCGTGCTCGCCGGCGACAGGAGTGCGGCCGGTGCGGTCCATGACGTGCCAGCGCAGGAAGCGTTCCAGGGCCGCGCGTGCCTGGTCCTTCTCCTGGTGTGATTTCCAGGGCGCGTCGAAGACGAGTCCGTCCCACACGGAGTCGAGGCGTTCCATCAGGACGTCCAGGTCGGCGGCGGTCCGTCCGGAGGCCACCTCGTCGGCGAGTACGTGCACCACGTTACCGAAGCCCTGGGCCGCCGTCGCGGGGGCGTCGGCCTTCACCTCGCGGCCCAGGAACCACTGGAGGGCGCAGGTGTTGGCGAGCTGGTCGAGCGCGCTCCCGGAGAGCGCGACGGGGTGGTCCCGGTCGCGCAGCGGGACCTCGGAGCGGGTGGGTTCGTTCAGCCCCCACCAGCGGTACGGGTGGGCCGCGGGCACCAGTGGCTGGCCCTCGTCGTCGGTGAGCGCCGCGAGCCGGGCGAGCCGGTGGGCGGCGGCGTCTCGCAGGGCCTCCGAGGCGGCGGGGTCGACGGTCGTCGCCCGGAGCTCGGCGACGAGCGAGGCCACCGCGAGCGGGCGGCGGGGACGCCCGGTGACGTCCCGTGGCTCGACACCGAGCTCGGTGAGGAAACGTGAGGGCTGGTCGCCGTCGTCGGCGGGGGCCTTGACCGCGGTGACGACGAGACGGTCACGGGCCCGGGTCGCGGCGACGTAGAACAGGCGGCGTTCCTCGGACAGGAGGGCCCCGGGGGTGAGGGGTTCGGCCAGGCCGTCGCGCCCGATGCGGTCCGCCTCCAGGAGCGATCCCCGGCGCCGCAGGTCGGGCCAGAGGCCTTCCTGTACGCCGGCGACGACGACCAGGCTCCATTCCAGGCCCTTGGAGCGGTGCGCGGTCATCAGGCGTACGGCGTCCGGGCGCACGGCTCGCCGGGACAGGGTGTCGGCGGCGATGTCCTGGGCGTCGACCTCCTCCAGGAAGTTGAGCGCGCCGCGTCCCCCGGTGCGCTCCTCGGCCCGTGCGGCACTGTCGAAGAGGGCGCACACGGCGTCGAGGTCCCGGTCGGCGTTCCTGCCGCCGGCGCCGCCGCGCAGTGCCGCCCGCTCGAGACGGCCGGGCCAGGGGGTGCCCTTCCACAGGGTCCACAGGGCCTCTTCCGCGGTGCCGCCGCCCTCCAGGACTTCACGGGCGTCACGCAGGAGCGCACCGAGCCGCTGCGCTCCGCGGGCGTACGCCGGGTCGTGCGTGACCAGGCGTTCGGGCTCGGACAGGGCCCGGGCCAGCAGTTCGCCGGACGGCGGCGGTACCCGGTTCCCGGCGGCCCGCTCCTCGTCGCGCAGGGCCCGGCCGAGGCGGCGCAGGTCGGCGGCGTCCATGGAACCGAGGGGGGAGGCGAGCAGGGCGAGTGCGGTCTCGGTGTCGAGCCGTCCGGGCGCTGCCCGGTCGTCCCCTTCGGTCTCCTCCTGCGGGTCCTCGGGATCGTCCTCGGAGGTGTGCAGCGCCGCCGTGGCGACGGTGCGCAGGGCGGTCAGGAGCGGGGCGACCGCCGGTTCGTGGCGCAGGGCGAGATCGTCGCCGTCGACCTCCAGCGGGACTCCGGCGGAGGTGAGCGCCCGGCGCACGGCGGGGATGGAACGGCCGCCGGCGCGTACGAGGACCGCCATGTCCCGCCAGGGCACGCCTTCTTCCAGGTGCGCGCGCCGGAGCAGATCGGCGATGTTCTCCAGCTCGGTGGAGGGCGTGGGATAGGTGTACGTCTCGACGCGGCCGCCCGGGCGCACGGCGGACAGTTCGCGGTGGGCGCGCACCTTGTCCGAGGGCAGGCGCGTCAGCGGCATCCGGCGGGTGAGGAGCCGGGTCGCCTCCAGCAGGTCCGCACCGGAACGTCGTGAGGTGGTGAGGACCCCGACCGGTGCGGGCGCGCCGTCGGCACGGCAGAAGGTGTCGGGGAAGTCGAGGATGCCGTTCACATCGGCGCCCCGGAAGGCGTAGATCGACTGGTCGGGGTCGCCGAAGGCGATCAGGGTCCGGCCGCCGCCGGCACCCGGCGCGGCGGTGCCCTGGTTCCCGGCCAGGGCGTGCAGCAGCCGCACCTGGGCGGGGTCCGTGTCCTGGTACTCGTCGACGAGTACCGCGTCGTAGCTCCGGGCGAGGGCCGCCGCCACCTCCGGCCGCTCGGCGAGGAGGACCGCCCGGTGGACCAGTTCGGCGTAGTCGAGGACCCCCTGTGCGTCGAGGACGTCCAGGTACTCGGCGAGGAACTGGGCGGCGGCGCTCCAGTCAGGGCGTCCGGTACGGCGTGCGAAGGCGGCCAGCGCGTCCGGGCCGAGGCCCAGCTCACGGCTGCGGGCCAGCACCGCCCGCACCTCGTCGGCGAAGCCGCGGGTGGTCAGACAGGCCCGCAGCTCGTCCGGCCAGCGGACATGGGCCAGCCCGGCCCGCTCCAGGCCGAGCTGGCCGGCCAGGAGTTCGCGGACGGTGACGTCCTGCTCGGGTCCGGAGAGCAGGCGCAGCGGATCGGCGAAGAGGTCGGCGTCCTGGTGCGCGCGGACCAGGGCGTAGCAGTACGAGTGGAAGGTGGTGGCCTGTGGGCCCCGGGTGCCGCCGAGCCGGGCCGCCATGCGGTCGCGCAGTTCGACCGCCGCCTTGCGGCTGAAGGTGAGGACCAGGATGCGGGCGGGGTCGGTCCCCCGGGCCACGCGCCGGGCGACCGCCTCCACCAGGGTCGTGCTCTTTCCGGTGCCTGGGCCGGCGAGGACCAGCAGGGGGCCGTCCCGGTGGTCAACCACCGCGCGCTGCGGTGCGTCCAGAAGAGGGGGTTCCACGGAGCCCGGCGGCGTGCGCACCAGCCGGTACGCGCCCGGGGCCCGCCGCCGTGCCTGACGGTGCGGGCTGTTCCGGGTGGAGAAGGGGGAGCTCACGTGGATCGCCGGTCCTGGTGGGTGTACTGGGGTACTCGGTCTGCGCGGTGGCCGGCCATCGGGGCGGCCCGGGTGTGACGTCTGCTGCTGGTGGAGGTGGTGAGGTCCGGCGCGGAAGCCCCGGCTGTGACGCTCGTGACGCTCGTGACGGAAAAGGGAACGGAATCGGGAACGGATGAGGGAGTGGAGCGTGCCGCGTGGGGACGACGCTACGCCAGCGGCGGGGCGGACAGCGGGCTGTGGGCCGCGTCCCCCGTCACACGCCGGGGCCACCGCCGGGCCGCCGCGTCCCGCTCACCGGCCCGGCGCCCGCCCCGGCCGGGCACGGGGGCGGAAACTGTCAGCTGTGAGCTTCGTCGCCCGGACCGCCGGTCACGCCGTCCCATCGGGCGCGCTTCATGTCGAGGCGCGGAACGTGTCCGTCCGCGTCGCGCGGGGCCACGCGCAGCGGCGTGCCCTCCTCGCGGTAGTGGCCGAGCGCCCGCAGTTCATGGCCCGGCAGCAGCGTCCCGTCGGCGCGCACCACACGCCACCAGGGCGCCGCGGAGCCGTACAGGGCCATCACCCGGCCGACCTGTCTGGGACCGCCGTCGCCCAGCCACTCCGCCACATCGCCGTACGTCATGACGCGGCCGGGCGGAATGAGGTCCGCCACGTCCAGCACCCGGTCGGCGTAGACGGGCAGCTCGTCGGTCACGGGGCGGGCGGCGGGCGTGGCCCCCGCCCGGCTGCCGCTCGTCCGGTCTTCGCTCATCCGCCCCATCCTGCCGTACGCCTCCGACAACCGGGACCTGGGTGTCGCGCCGGTCACACACCGTGCACGGGCGGGCGAAGCAGCGTATGTTGCGCATCGCACCCGCGCAATGCACCCTGATGCCCCCCTCTGTCTGCAGGCCGTGCCACCATCGTGCGGGCGGTGACCGGTGACACGAGAAGACGAAGATCCATCAGAGGCTAAGGAGCAGGGCGTGCAGCCACCGAAGGCGGCGGACGCCTCTGATGCGGAGCCGCGCCCGGACGCGCCCGGTACCGGGGATGCCCCGGGGGCGCCGCCGGAGCACGTCTCGGGTTCGACACTCGCGTCGGCCGACACCGGCCTGAGCGACCGCGTCTCGGGCGACGAACCCCTGCTTCCCGCCCGGGTCCATCGCCCCTCCGATCTGCTGCGGCTCCTCGTCGGGGTCCTCGCGATCGCCCTGCTGTTCTTCCTCGCCGCCTTCGCCCAGGGGACCACCACCGGCCTCGAGGACGACATCTCCAAGGGCACCGACCAGGCCCCCGATCTGCTGATCAAGCTCGCGGGTCTGGTGTCCAGCATCGCCGTGCTCCTCGTGCCGGTCGCCTTCGCGATCGAGCGGCTGGTGAAGCGCGACGGTCTGCGGATCGCGGACGGGGTGCTCGCCGCCGTACTGGCACACGGGGTGACCCTGGCCACCGATCTCTGGGTGGCCAGGTCGGCTCCCGGGACGATCCGGGAGGCCCTCACACAGCCCCAGCCCGGGGACGCGCTCACCGATCCCGTGCACGGATATCTCGCGCCCGTCATCGCATACATGACAGCGGTCGGAATGGCCCGCAGACCGCGGTGGCGGGTCGTCCTGTGGGTGGTGCTGCTCCTGGACGCCTTCGCGATGCTGGTCGGCGGCTACACCACCCCGTTCTCGATCGTCCTCACCGTGCTGATCGGCTGGACCGTGGCGTACGGCACGCTGTACACGGTCGGTTCGCCGAACGTCCGTCCGACCGGCCAGCATCTGATGGCCGGTCTGCGCCACGTCGGTTTCCGTCCGGTCGCCGCGATGCGCACCGAGGACGCTCCCGACAACGTCGACCAGAGCGACCGGGGGCGCCGCTATCTCGTCACCCTGGAGCACGGCCCACCGCTGGACGTGACGGTCGTCGACCGCGAACAGCAGGCGCAGGGCTTCTTCTACCGGGTGTGGCGCAGGCTCACCCTGCGCAGCATCACCCAACGCCGCTCCATCCAGTCGCTGCGCCAGGCGCTGGAGCAGGAGGCGCTCCTCGCGTACGCGGCGATCGCGGCCGGGGCCAACGCACCCAAGCTGATCGCCACCTCCGAACTCGGGCCCGACGCCGTGATGCTCGTGTACGAGCACATCGGCGGGCGTTCGCTGGACGCGATGGAGGACGAGGAGATCACCGACGACCTGGTGCGGGGCGCCTGGCGCCAGGTGAAGGCGCTCCAGTCCCGCCGGATCGCGCACCGCAGGCTCACCGGCGACGCCATCCTGGTGGATCGCTCCGGCACCGTGTTCGTCACCGATCTGCGGGGCGGTGAGATCGCCGCCGGAGACCTGGTCCTGCGCATGGACGTCGCCCAGCTGCTCACCACCACAGGGCTGCGCGTGGGCGCCGAACGGGCCGTCGCCGCGGCACTGGCCGTGCTCGGCCCCGACGCCGTCGCCGACTCCCTGCCGCTGCTCCAGCCGATCGCGCTGAGCCGCTCCACCCGGGCGACGCTCCGCAGGATCGCCCGCGAGCGTTCGCAGCGCGAGCGGGAGGCGGTGCTGGAGGCCTCGCAGGCGGCCAAGCAGGCCAAGGCGGAGGAACAGGGCTCGGCGGCCGGCGACCGCAAGGCGGCCCGCAAGTCGCTCCGCACGGAGAAGCAGGCCGAGAAGAGGGCGATGGACGATGCCCTGGAAGAGGCCCGCGAAGAGGACATGCTGGCCCAGATCCGCCGCCAGGTGCTGCTGATCAGGCCGCAGGCACCGGTCGAACCGGTCCGGCTGGAGCGCATCAAGCCGCGCACCCTGTTCAGCTTCATCGCGGGTTCCATCGCCGCCTACTTCCTGATCTCACAGGTCACCGAGGCCGACTTCGGCACGGTCGTGGAGCAGGCGGAGTGGGGCTGGGTGGCGGCGGCGCTCGGTTTCTCGGCACTCAGCTACGTCGCCGCGGCCATGAGCCTGCTCGGCTTCGTGCCGGAGCGGGTGGCCTTCGGGAAGACCGTGCTGGCGCAGGTGGCCGGGTCGTTCGTGAAGATCGTGGCCCCGGCGGCGGTCGGCGGTGTGGCGCTGAACACGCGCTTCCTGCAACGCGCCGGGGTGCGCCCGGGGCTCGCCGTCGCGAGCGTGGGTGCCTCCCAGCTGTTCGGGCTCGGCTGCCACATCCTGTTGCTCGCCCTGTTCGGCTATCTGACCGGCACGGAGAAGACCCCGGACTCGCTCACCCCGTCGAGGACGGTCATCGCGGGCCTGCTCACGGTCGCCGTGCTCGTGCTGGTGGTGACCGCGATCCCGTTCCTGCGGAAGTTCGTCGTCACCCGGGTGCGGTCGTTGTTCGCCGGTGTCGTACCCCGCATGCTCGACGTGGTGCAGCGCCCGCAGAAGCTGGTCACCGGCATCGGGGGCATGCTGCTGCTGACGGGCCTGTTCGTGCTGTGTCTCGACGCGTCGATCCGCGCCTTCAGCGGTCCCGACGTCCCCCAGCTCAGCTACGCCAGCATCGCTGTGGTCTTCCTCGCCGGCAACGCCCTGGGATCCGCGGCGCCCACCCCGGGCGGTATGGGCGCGGTCGAGGGCGCGCTGACCCTGGGTCTGATCGCGGTGGGCCTGCCGAAGGAGGTCGCGGCGCCGGCTGTGCTGCTGTACCGCGTCATGACCCTGTGGCTGCCCGTCCTCCCCGGCTGGATCTGCTTCAACCAGCTGACCCGTAAGGGAGAGCTCTAGAACACACGCGCGAGGCCTGGCCACTCGCATGGACCATGCCTCGCGCGTTCGCCCGCACCCCGCCGCACGATGGGGTCATGAGGAACTCTCCCGCTCTGCGCGCCGCCGCCCTCGCCGCCACCGCCTCCGTGCTGCTGCCCCTGGCCGCCTGTTCGGACGACGGTGACGACGGGGGTACGGGGAGGTCGACGCCGACGGCTGCCTCGACGGCGTCCCCCACCGCGACGGCGGAGGAGTTGTCCTCCCAGAAGCTCGACTGGAAGCCCTGCCCGGCCCCCAACCAGGCGCAGGGCAGCGGCACGGCCCCCTCCCCGCTGCCGGGCGGAGGGTCCTGGCAGTGCTCCTTCATGGATGTGCCGCTCGACTACGCGGACCCGGAGGGCCGGACCATCGAACTGGCGCTCATCCGCTCCGCCGCCAGGAACAAGGACCGGCGCATCGGGTCCCTGATCTTCAACTTCGGCGGGCCGGGCGGCTCCGGCGTGGCCACGCTGCCGTCCTTCGGCACCGCGTACGACACGCTGCGCACCCGCTACGACCTGGTGAGCTTCGACCCGCGCGGGGTCGGCCGTAGCGAAGGCGTCGAGTGCTCGGACGACCGGACGCTCGACGCCCGTTACGAACAGGACGGCACTCCGGACGACGCCGAGGAGGAGAAGGCGTTCGTCGCCGACCAGAAGGCCTACATCGCGGACTGCGAGGAGAACTCCGGGGAGGAACTGCCCTACGTCGGCACGACGAACGCGGCCCGGGACATGGATCTCCTGCGCCAGGTGCTCGGTGACGACAAGCTGTACTACTTCGGGATCTCGTACGGCACCGAACTGGGCGGCGTCTACGCCCACCTGTACCCCAAGAGGGTCGGCCGGGCCGTCCTCGACGCGGTCGTCGACCCGACGGAGAACTCCCTGGAGTCCTCGCTCGGCCAGGCCGAGGGCTTCCAGCTCGCCCTGGACAACTTCACCGCCGACTGCGCCGAGCGGGACGACTGCAAGCTCCCGGGTGCCACGTCCAAGGAGGTCCAGGACTGGATCGCCGGTCTCCTCGGCAAGTTGGAGAAGAAGCCCGTCCCGGGGCTCGGTGATCGGGAGCTGACCGAGACCCAGGCCACCACCGGCATCGCGTCCGCCCTCTACTCCAAGGAGACCTGGCCGTTGCTCGAACAGGGCCTCGACGAGGCCGACGGCGACAACGGCGGGCTGCTGCTCGCGCTCGCCGACTCGCTGAACGGCCGCTCCGAGGACGGGCACTACGACAACTCGAACGCCGCCAACGCGGCCATCAAATGCGCGGACTCCGGGCAGCGGTTCACCCTGGAGCAGACCAGGAAGGCGCTCCCCAGGTTCCGTGAGGCCTCCCCCGTGTTCGGCGACTACCTGGGCTGGGGACTGATGTCGTGCACCGGCTGGCCGGTCACGGGCGCCTGGGACACCCCGGACGTCAGCGCACCCGGCGCCGCCCCGATCCTGGTCATCGGCAACACGGGGGACCCCGCGACGCCGTACGCCGGCGCGAAGGCGATGGCCGCCGAGCTCGGCAGAGGAGTCGGGATCGAGCTCACGTACGAGGGCGAGGGCCACGGGGCGTACAACGGCGGCAGCACGTGCGTGCAGAAGGCCGTGGACGGCTACCTGCTCGAAGGGAAGGCCCCGAAGTCGGGAACGGTCTGCCGGTGACCACTCGTTGGACGAACGGACACAGGTGACACACCCCGGACCGCTCCGAGCGGGCCCCCGGGGACGGGGGAGGGAGCGCGCGCATGCGCGTACATGGACGGGCACGCTTCGGCCTGGCGGCGGCCCTGCTGGTGACGGCGCTCCTCGCGGGGTGCGGCGGCGGGCCGGAGTCGCCGGACTCCTCCAGGGACTCGTCCCGGCCCTTGGACTGGAAGCGCTGCGACGCCCCTGAGGGCGACACCGCGCCGGGCCCCGGCTGGCGGTGCGCCACCCTCGACGTACCCCTGGACCACGCACGGCCGGACGGCGAGACGATCGGCATCGCGCTGATCCGCAAGGCCGCCACGGCGGAGAGCGAGCGGATCGGCTCGCTGCTCTTCAACTTCGGCGGCCCCGGCGGCTCCGGGGTCGGCATCCTGCCCCGCGCCGCCGCTTCGTACAGGGAGCTCAACACCCGCTACGACCTGGTGGGCTTCGATCCGCGCGGGGTGGCGGCCAGCGCGGGGGTCCGCTGCCGCGGCGACGAGGAGCAGGAGAAGGCCTACCGCGAGGTCGACATGACCCCGGACACCAGGGCGGAGGAGGCCGCGTTCCTCGCGGACGCCGCGGACTTCGCCGCCGGCTGCGAACGCCTCTCCCCCACCGTGCTCCCCCACGTCGGCACCTCGAACGCCGCCCGGGACATGGACGCGATCCGCGCGGCGCTCGGCGACAGGAAGCTGTCGTACTTCGGCATCTCGTACGGGACCGAGCTCGGCGGGACGTACGCCCATCTCTTCCCGGAGACCGTGGGGAGGGTCGTGCTGGACGCCGTCGTCGACCCGACGGCGGATTCGGTGGGGCACGCGCGCAACCAGGCGACGGGATTCCAGCGTGCCCTGGAGAACTATCTGAAGGACCGGGGCCAGGACCCGGCGACGGGGGCCCGGCGGATGGCGGAGCTGCTGGAACGGATCGACAAGGACCCCCTCCCGACCTCATCCGGTCGCGAGCTCACTGAATCGCTCGCCATCACCGGCATCGTGACCCCCCTCTACTCGAAGAGCGGATGGCCCACCCTGACGGCCGCGCTCGACGAGGCCGGGAACGAGGGCCGGGGCGACCGTCTGCTCGCGCTGGCCGACTCGTACAACGGCCGTGACGGAGACGGACGCTACGGCACCGAGAGCCACTCCCAGCGGGCGATCTCCTGCGCCGACGCCAAGGCGAGGCCCACGGTCGCGGAGGCCCGGGCGCTGCTCCCCGAATTCCGGCAGATCTCACCGGTGTTCGGTCCGTTCCTGGCCTGGGACACGGCCGGATGGTGCGCGGGATGGCCGGTCGAAGGGGAGCACGACACCCCGGAGGCGAGCGCTCCGGGCGCCGCTCCGATCCTGGTCATCGGCACGACCGGCGACCCTGCGACGCCGTACGAGGGAGCGCGGCGGATGGCCGACGAGCTGGGCGAGGGGGTCGGCGTCATGCTGACCAACGAGGGCGAGGGGCACGGCTCCTACGGCGAGAGCACCTGTGTGACCTCGCTCGTCGACGCCTACCTCCTGGACGGGGAGGTGCCGGCGGACGGGCGGACCTGCTCCTGACGGCCCCGCACGCGAAGGGGCCGGCTCCGGTGCGGAGCCGACCCCTTCGCGTGGACGCGCGTGTTTCTAGTAGACCGGCTTCTCGGGCTCGATCTGGTGGACCCAGCCGATGACGCCGCCGCCGACGTGCACCGCGTCGGCGAAGCCCGCCGACTTGAGGACCGCGAGGACCTCGGCGCTGCGGACACCGGTCTTGCAGTTCAGGACGATGCGCCTGTCCTGCGGCAGGTCCTGGAGGGCGCTGCCCATCAGGAACTCGTTCTTCGGGACCAGCCGGGAGCCCGGGATCGAGACGATCTCGTACTCGTTCGGTTCGCGGACGTCGATGATCTCGATCTTCTCGTCGCCGTCGATCCACTCCTTGAGCTGCTTGGGAGTGATCGTGGAACCGGCCGCCGCCTCCTGGGCCTCCTCGGACACGACGCCGCAGAAGGCCTCGTAGTCGATGAGCTCGGTGACGGTGGGGTTCTCGCCGCAGACCGCGCAGTCGGGGTCCTTGCGGACCTTGACCTGGCGGTACTGCATCTCCAGGGCGTCGTAGATCATCAGACGGCCGACCAGCGGGTCACCGATACCGGCGAGCAGCTTGATGGCCTCGTTGACCTGGATGGAGCCGATGGACGCGCAGAGCACGCCCAGGACACCGCCCTCGGCGCAGGAGGGAACCATGCCGGGGGGCGGCGGCTCCGGGTAGAGGCAGCGGTAGCAGGGGCCGTGCTCGGACCAGAAGACGGACGCCTGGCCGTCGAAACGGTAGATCGAGCCCCAGACGTACGGCTTGTTCAGCAGGACCGCGGCGTCGTTGACGAGATAGCGGGTGGCGAAGTTGTCCGTGCCGTCCACGATCAGGTCGTACTGGGCGAAGATGTCCATCACGTTCTCGGCTTCGAGCCGCTCTTCGTGAAGGACCACGTTCACCAGGGGGTTGATCCCCTGCACGGTCTCCTTGGCCGACTGGGCCTTGGACTTGCCGATGTCGGCCTGGCTGTGGATGACCTGACGCTGCAGGTTCGACTCGTCGACCTCGTCGAACTCGACGATGCCGAGCGTGCCGACACCGGCCGCGGCCATGTACATCAGAGCCGGCGAGCCGAGGCCGCCGGCACCGACACAGAGCACCTTCGCGTTCTTCAGCCGCTTCTGCCCGTCCATCCCGACATCCGGGATGATCAGGTGGCGGGAGTACCTGCGGACCTCGTCGACGGTGAGCTCAGCAGCTGGCTCGACCAAGGGTGGCAGCGACACAGGAACCTCAACAATGCAGGTGGTCGGTTTCTACGTACTTCATCTACGTACGGTTGTTCTCCCGTAACACTGCCACGCCGCCCCTCATTCCGAGATACCCGGTCCGATCCGCGAGACGAATTCGTCCCAGTAGCTGGGCAGTGTCGCAAATGGATCGGTTTGCCCGTCGGTGCCGTTCCGGTCAGTGAAGAAGATCGTGCCCGCCCCCTGCCAGCGGGCGATGCGCATGGCCTCCTCCAGGTGCGTGCGCGGGACCCCGTGGACGAGGTGCGCGAAGCGGCTCGGCTCGTACCCGGCGGTCCACTCGGCCACCTGCGACCAGCGGTAGTCGGTCCATGGCCCCCGGAAGGTGACCAGCTGGTCGGCGGCCTCGGCATAGCCCGGGTACGGGTGGGTGCCGTGGCCGAGGACCAGCCGACCTGTTCCACCGTCCGCGCTGTCGCTGTCCCTCAGGAGGGCGGACAGCGTGCGGGCCAGCCTGCGGACCGGGGGGAGCCCCTCGCGTCCGGCAGGGCAGCGGTCCAGGTAGAAGCCGCCGACGCCGTACCAGTCGAGGTAGGACCGGGCCTCGGTGAGCAGCTCGTCGAGGGTGCGGCTGCCGAAGGCCAGGTCGAGGTGGCCCAGGAGTCTGCCGCCCATCGCCCGTACGGCGTCCTCGGGGGCCTCACCGTGCAGCGCCCTCAGGCGGGCATTGCGCAGCCGTCCCGCGACCTCCAGACAGTGCGGGTCGGGCCGGGCACCCGGTCCGTCGTCGATGTTGAGGACGGCCCAGTGCAGCGGTGTGCCCGGCCGGTCGAGTCCCGCCCACTCGGCGGGCGCGAGCAGCGGATGGGCGTATCCGGGCACCCCGACGCCGAGTTGTTCCGTGGCGCCGGTCCGCAGGGTGGGGCCGGAGCTGGTCAGATACGGCATGCCGCCTCCATCCAGATGTCCGCGAGGGACTCCTCCAGATTGATGCGGGGACGCCAGCCGAGCCGGTCCCGGGCTGTGCGCACATCGGCCTGCTGCCAGGCACCACAGCCGTCGGGGTACGGGGACGGGGTCGCCGCGAGGTGTTCCACGACCGATTCGGTGGAAGCGCGCGGGGCGTGGATGGGGAGCCGGGCGGGGGGCGTGTCGAGCTCGTGGAGCGCGCCCGCGTATCCGGCGACCCTGGCGAGGACCGCCGCCGCGTCGCGCAGCCGCACGGCCCGGCCGGTGCCGATGTTGACGACGCCCTGGGCGGCCGAGAGCGAGGCGGCGTGCACGGCGCGCGCCACGTCACGTACGTCGACGAAGTCGCGCTGCACCCCGAGGCCGCTGAGCTTGAGCTCCGGGTCCCCGGTCTGCATGGCGCGGCGCATGGTCTCCGCGAGCCTGCCGAGCGGGGACCCGGCCGGTGTGCCGGGTCCCACCGGGGAGAAGACGCGCAGCACGACCGCGTCCAGACCGGAGCCGAGGACCAGCTCGGTGGCGGCGAGCTTGCTGACGCCGTACGGCCCTCCCGGCCGGGGGACCGCGTCCTCCGCGGTGGACGAGCCGGGCTGCGAGGGCCCGTACTCGGAGGCGCAGCCGACCTGGACGAGCCGCGCGCTGCATCCGCTGCGGCGCATGGCTTCGCAGACGGTCGCCACGGCCACGGTGTTGTGCCGGGTCAGGTCCCTGGCGCCGCCCCGGGTGGCGCCCGCGCAGTTGACCACGACACCGGGGTGGACGGCGTCCAGGAAACGGGTGAGCGCTCCGGGGCTGCCGCCCGCGAGGTCGAAGCGCACATCGGCGTCGTCACCGCGGCCGAGTGCGGTGAGGTGCACGGCGGGGTCGGCGAGCAGGCGGTCGGCGACGAAGCGGCCGAGGAATCCGTTCGCTCCGAGCAGCAGAACCCTCATCGCGCGCCCCCTCGGTGCCGACGGCGTGCTGCCGGTGCGGGGGATTGGGGGGTCATGTCTGGCGTCTCCTTGAGAAGTGGGTGAGGTGCGGAACGCCCGCGGCGTCGGCTCCGCGGGTGGAACAGGGCCTAGGCGTGGGCGGACGCCCGGGTGAGGGTGACCGAGGCGTGGATCAGCAGCCCGCACGCGGCGATGCCGCAGGCGAGGGCCGGCACGCCGCCGGGGCCGGCCGCGACGACGGCGTCGACGGGCCGGGCGAGGGCGCCGAGGCCGGGCAGCCGGCCGGCGAGGACCAGGAAGGGGGCCGCCACTTCGACGGCACAGGCGGCGGCGAGTCCGGTCGCGGCGGGCTCCGGGAAGCCGTGCACGGCGAGCAGACGGGCCAGGAAGAGCAGGGCCCCGAGGGCGGCCGGGCCCACGAGTCCGCCTCCCGCGCCGGGCCGGGCGAGGCCGGCGAGGAACAGCAGCGCGGTCAGCGCGCAGAGGAAGAGCGCGACGACGCCGAAGAGCAGCGGGCGGGCGCCGACGCCGAAGTCCGACAGACCGTGGGCCCCGGCCAGCCGCTGACGGGCCTGTACGGCGAACAGGTGGGCGCACCAGGCCGCGGGCGCCAGGGCCAGGGTCAGGCCCGGCAGCGGCGTGGGCGCGGCGGTCCAGTTGCCGTCGGGGCCGCCGCTGATGACCTGGGCGAGCAGGTCGTCGCCGTACACGCAATACCCGAGGAGCCAGCAGACGTGGAGCGTGACGCCACCGGTGCCGCCGGGGGCACGCAGCGGGCCGCCGCGCAGACTTAGCCGGAGCCCGAGGAACACGAGCAGGGCTCCCGCGACGGTCACCGCGAACCGGGCTCCGCCGCCGAGGACCCCCTCGGTGGCCCTGAGGGTCCCCGCGGTCGCGAGGCAGGCGGCGCCGGGCAGCAGCGCGAGGAGCGTCCAGCCGGCCCCCGTGCCCTTGCCGGGGTCGTGTTCCGGCCCGGGGGCGCGGGAGGTGTGCCCGCCCGGCCCGGGGACGCGGGCGTAGAGCTCCTCCGCGAGCGAGAAGACGTCGCGGTGCCGGTAGCGCGCTGCGGTCCGGTCGGTGAGCCCGTGCGCCTCCAGGCCGGCGGCGATCTCCAGGGGGTCGACGGCACGCTCGCAGAGGTCCCGGTGCCGGTGCATGAGCGCCTTCACCGGATCCGCGGGCCCGCGCCGGGCCTGCGGTCCACGGGCGGGCCGGTGGGCGACCTCGGGCGCCCGGACGGCGGCGCCGACCGCCGCCGGAGCCTCGCCGGCCGTTGGGCCGGGGGCGTCCAGGGGCGGGAGGTCGGTCGGTCTGCCCATCGGGACTCCTCCGTGGCCGTTCATGTCGTCACGCATCTCCGTCCCCCGCCCCGCGTGCGCCCGCGCGCACGCCTTCCGCGCCGATGGCCCAGCTCGGTACGCGGGAGACCGCGCCCGCGGCGACCGGCTCGGGGAGCAGGTCACCCAGCACATGGGCCTCCGGGGGTGTGGCGAAGGGGCGCGGCGGGCCGCCCGTGTCCCGCAGGTCCGCGGGCGTCACCCAACGGGCCGGGGCGTGCCCCGCCAGGTCCAGGTAGATACCGCGGAACGCCGCGAGGTTCTGCTCGACGGTGAAGAGTTCGAGCGCCCTGGCGCGCGCCGCCGCGCCCAGGCGTGCACGGCGCTCCGGGTCGCGCAGGAGCGCGACACAGGCGTCGGCGAGCGCCCGCGGATTGCGCGGAGGCACCACCAGCCCCGTACCGCCGACGACTTCGACCACGGCGCCCACATCCGTCGAGACGGTGGCACGGCCGCAGAACATCGCTTCGACCAGGCTGATCGGAAAGCCTTCGACGAGGCTGGACAGCACCACGACGCCGGCCGCGGCGTACGCTTCCACGAGGTCGGGCACCTCGGGGCCGCCGATCTCCTCGAAGGTGACAGGGTTGTCGCCGACGGCGTGCGCGTCCGTGGCCTCGTCGGGGAAGAGCTGCGCGGCGAGTGCCCGGCAGTGGGCGAGATAGGTGTCACCCTCGCCGCCCCGCACAGGCGCGCCGAAGATCCGCAGCCTGGTGCCGGGTTCGCACCGGCGCACCTCGGCGAAGGCGTGGAGCAGGGCGACCAGGTCCTTGGCGGGTTCGACGCGCCCGATCCACACGAGCGTGAAGGGGCCGCCCCCGTCGTCGCTCTCCCCCACGGCTCCGAACCGCTCGGCCTCCATGCCGGGGTGGACCGTGCGCAGCTTGCTCCGGTCGGCACCGAACCGCTCCTGCCAGCGGCGGACATGGGTGTTTCCGGGAGTGATGAGCGCGGCCTGCCGGTAGACCTCGGAGGCGAGCAACCCGTGGAACGCGGCCAGCAGGGCGCGCACCGGCGCACCGCGCGGGGCTTCGAGGGGCGCGAGGTAGTGGGCCCGCAGCGGTACCCCGTGCTCCGTCACCAGCAGCGGCACGCCGAAGAAGCGTTTGGCCAGCAGCCCCGGCAGGGCCGACGCCCCGCCGGACGCCGCGTGGCAGAGGTCGACCGCGCCGAGGCCGTCCTCGTCGTACCAGTCGACGGAGAGGGGGCGCAGCGCGCGCTCCAACTCGGCGACGAAGGCGAGGTAGTCGGGGACGGTGGCGGCGTGGACGGTCCGCCCGGTGCCTGGGGCACGGCAGGCCGACTCCACGATGCGTACGGTCGTCTCGGAGCGCAGGGCGTGGTGCAGTCCGCCGCGTTCGCGGGCCAGTTCGGCGAGGCCGTACAGGCCGGCCGCGAAGGATTCGGCCGCCGCGCCGCCGGAGTCCGGCCCGATCTCCGTGCCGGCGCACACCGCGCCGACGAGCGCCGTCACGTGCGCCGTGAAGCGACGGCGGTCGCGCCGCCCGTACGAGCGCCCGAGGCCGGTGGCGATTCGGCCCGTCAGCCCCCTGGCCCTGCCCGCGTGCCGGGCGTCCTCCTCGTGCGTCCACATCGGCGCCGTGCGCACCCGTCCGACCCGGTCGGGGAGCCTGACCCAACCCTGCTGTTCCTGGTCGGCGGAGCGGCTGAACGCGAAGAGGTCGAACTCGTGTTGGGGGAGGCCGCGCACCAGGCGGTCGCACCAGAGTCTGGACTCACCGGTCGCATACGGATAGCCACCGTCCGTGAGGAGTCCGATCCGCACGAGCACACCCCCCGATCTCCCTTGTGGTCAGCCGCCGTTGTCCGGCGACTCGCAGCGGGACGACCGTATGCGGACAGACAGGTGGTGCGACGGACGGTTGTCCGTCGCACCACTGAAAGGGGTGAACCGGCGTAACTTTCCCGTCTCAGTCGCGTTCTGTTGCGATAAGCGGGAGTTCAGTGACGCAGGGTCAAGCTGCGGGCGATACCTGCGGAGGACGGCCGTCCGGACGGCTCAGCTCCCCGGATACACCCAGGGGTTGGGGCGGCACTTGATGCCCTCCAGGTCCAGGGTCTTCGTCTGCTGCTGCATCACCGGCGCCAGGGCGCCGGGGGTGCGGCAGTTCACGTGGTTGTGGCCCAGCCGGTGGCCGACCTCGTGGTTGATGAGCATCTGGCGGTAGGCCAGGAGCTTGTCGGGGCCGAAGGTCGAGGCCCCCTGCGCCCAGCGGTAGGCGTTGATCATCACGCGGTCGGTGGCGGCGGAGTCGCAGGAGACGTTGTCCTCGGTGGTGTCCAGGCCCGACTTCTCGCACCAGTCCGCCGTGGTGCCCGGACTCGCCAGTGTGATCACGAAACTGGGCTCTCCGGAGGAGATCCGCTCGAAGGTCATGGCCCCGTTGTGCGCCCAGCTGCGGTCGTCGTTCAGGGTCTTCTGCACCGCTTCGGCGAACAGCCCGGCATCCAGGCCGAGCCCCTTCTCGACATCGATCCTGTACCTGTACTTGGTGCCCTTGCCCGGAGCCTTCGCCAGCCCCGCAACCGCCTCGAACACCCCGGACGCCTTCAGGTCCGCCGCCAGGGGAAAGGCGGTGGCCATCTTCTGCGCGTACGTCAGGGGCTTGGCCTCCTGCCGCTGCACCTCGGGGGCCGGCTGGTCCGCCGTGCCCGAGGAGTCCGGGGCCTCCTGCCGGTCGACACCCCCGGTCCGCGGACCGTCCGCCGTGGTTCCGGGGTCCTGTGCGACCTGGCCGGCCACCACGACCGCGAGGACCGTGGTCACGGCCGCGGCCGCGATGCCCGTGAACGCGCGGCCCTTGCCGCCCTTCGCCGTCCGGACGTCCTCGTCGTCCTCGACGTCATCGGGTCCGCCGGGGCCCCCGGCGGTCCGTGCCGTCTCCACGGGCGGTGCGGGCCGCGCGGGCCGCGAAGGTGCCGTGTCGAACGCCTCCAGGAACTCCTGGCGCGGGCCCGGTATCAGCGTGGAACTGCCGGTCTGCGGACCGGTCGTGCGCCGGTCCGCCGCCTGTTGCGCCGCCTGCTGCCGCGCGAGGGCGGCCTGCCTGGCCAGGAAGACGTCCTGACCGCCCGGCGCCGCCGGGTCCCGCCGGGCTTCGTACTGCGGCTGCGGCGCGGTCCCCCAGCCGCCGCCCGGCTCACGCTGTTCGGGGTGCCCGCCGCGCACCTGTGGAGCGTCGCGGAACGGTCCGTGGCCGTCCCTCGGCGGGGGCGTGGCGGGGTCCCTCCCCCGCCGGCCGGTGCCGCGCTCGGCCCCGGAGGTCCCCGTTTCGCGCCGGGTGGCCTCGGGGCCCTTTCGGCTGTGTCGTCCCACGCCCCGGATCAGCTCCCGCCGCGTTCGTCGAGCAGTTCCCGGAAGGCCTGGGCGACCGCCTCCGGGTACTCCATCATCGCCACGTGCCCGGCGTCGGGCAGTGCCAGCAGGCGCGAGTCACGGAAGGCCGCGGACGCCCTGCGTGCCATCCGGTACGAGACGAGCTGGTCCCGTCCGCCGTACACCAAGAGGGTCGGTGCGAGCACCCGCTCGGCCTGGCGCCACAGCCCGTGCTGTCCTCCCAGCGTGTAGGCATCGACGATGCCCCGTGCCGAGCGCGTCATGGCGTCCCAGAAGTACGGCAGTTCCATGCGGCGCTCCATCTCGGCCACCGCGTGGCGGAAGGCTTCGTCGGAGATCCGTGCCGGATCGCCGTAACAGAGTGCCATGGCGCCACGGGTGCGCTGTTCCGCGGTCCAGTCCCGGGTGAGCCGGGCGAACAGGGAAGCGACGCCCGGGAGTGCGAGCAGGGCGGTCGGCACGGCGGGCCGCTGGACACGGATCTCGGGCAGGGCCGGGGAGATCAGCGTCAGGGTGCGCACCAGATCGGGCCGGACCGCGGCGACCCGGGTGGCAACAGCACCGCCCAAAGAGTTACCGAAAAGGTGAACGGGGCCGCGCCCGCCCGCGTCCAGCAGCCGGATCACCGCCCGGGCGTGTCCGGTGACGGAGTAGTTGCCGTCGTCCGGCGGCGGGGAGTCGCCGAAACCGGGCAGATCGACCGCCTCGCTGTCGAGCGCGTCCGCCAGCAGCGGCATCAGGGCGGACCAGTTCTGGGAGGACCCTCCCAGGCCGTGCACGAACAGGGCGGGGGCGGAGGCGGACGCCTCCGCCGGGCGGGAGCGGACGGTCAGCGAGAGCCCGGGCAGGGCGACGGAGCGCAGCTCCTCCCCCTCCGCGACCCGGACGGCACTGACCGTGGGGGCCACCGCGGCAGCGGCGGCATGGACACCGGGCAGCTCGGTCGAAGACATGGGCCAATGTTACGAGACGATCACGCGGTGGTTCATGTGTTCGCGGTCACAGGCCGCGTAGCGCGCCCGGAGGGTTGCTCCTAGGCTTCGGGGTGAGGGAAGGGAGCCACCATGACGGTCGACCCGAGCGACCCGGAAACCTTCGACGATCCGCAGTCCGACGAACCGGACCCCGAGGCCCCCGAGGCCGACACGGCCGAACAGCGGGCCGCCGTCCGGCCGGAGCGCGACGAGCCTCTCACCGGCATCGACCGCGATGCCGCGAACGAGGCGGATGCGGCGGAGCAGGCCCGCGTGGTCCCCCACGACGAGGACGATTACCGGTAGAACACCCCGCTTTGCGGCATGGGCCTGCGTATCCGTGGCTACCGCAGCCGCCCGGTCCGTGAAATTCTGCGTCCGCGCCGCGCGCACCCGGGTTACCCAAAAGTACGATGGGCCCACGGCGCAGCGTGCACGTACGACTGTGTTCGACCACGAAATTTTGGGAGGCGGCGTGACAGCCATCGAGCAGACAGAGGCGGCGCGCCCACGGGGCACCCGGCTTCCCCGCCGTGCCCGACGCAACCAGCTGCTGGGCGCCGCGCAGGAGGTCTTCGTCGCCCAGGGTTACCACGCGGCGGCGATGGACGACATCGCCGAGCGGGCCGGTGTCAGCAAGCCGGTGCTCTACCAGCACTTCCCCGGCAAGCTGGAGCTCTACCTCGCCCTGCTCGACCAGCACTGCGAGTCACTCCTGCAGGCGGTCCGCACGGCGCTCGCCTCGACCACGGACAACAAGCTGCGCGTCGAGGCGACGATGGACGCCTACTTCGCGTACGTGGAGGACGAGGGCGGCGCCTTCCGCCTGGTCTTCGAGTCCGACCTGACCAACGAGCCGGCGGTCCGCGAGCGGGTCGACCGGGTGTCGTTGCAGTGCGCGGAGGCCATCTCCGACGTCATCGCCGGTGACACGGGCCTGTCCAAGGACGAATCGATGCTGCTCGCCGTCGGCCTCGGCGGCGTCTCCCAGGTCGTGGCGCGTTACTGGCTGTCCAGCCCCTCCGGTATCCCGCGGGACACCGCCGTGCAGTTGCTCACCTCGCTCGCCTGGCGGGGCATCGCGGGATTCCCGCTGCACGGCGTCGATCAGCACTGAGCCCGTGGGCGGCGAGAGCCCCTGTTCGCTGCGGGCGTTGCCGGTCGACCCGTGGTCCGTCCCTTCACCGGGCTAATGTGTGCTGCGTACGGCGCGGTTCACCGCGCAGAGACGGACCGTCGGAGGGACATAGCCGTGGAGGTCAAGATCGGGGTGCAGCACACGCCCCGCGAGATCGTTCTGGAGAGCGGACTTTCCGCCGAAGAGGTCGAGGGCGCGGTCGGCGAGGCGCTCAGCGGCAAGGCGCAGCTGCTCAGCCTCACGGACGACAAGGGCCGCAAGGTCCTGGTGCCGGCCGACAGGATCGCGTACGTGGAGATCGGCGAGCCCAGCACCCGGCGGGTGGGATTCGGCGCGCTGTAGCCCGCGCGACGCGGCAGCAGAGGTGGAGGCCCGGCGGACGATTCCGCCGGGCCTCCACCTTTTCTTCTCCGGTTCTTCTCCGGACCGGCCCAGTGCTCTTCCCTCGGAGGGGTTCACAGGAGCCGAGGAGGGTTGTAGGCCGTGGGCCCCGGGTAGGACCGCCTACGACCGACCGACCGTCGTGCAGATCAAGCGAGGTGACCCCTCTGTGCTCTGGGAATCCATCAGCTCCGTCGTACTCGGTATCGCCCTGTCCTGGGTCGCGCTCCGCTCTCTTCCCAGTCGGCTCCCGACCTCCCGCGTGGTGTTCGTCACGGGCGGGCTGGGTGGCCTGTTCGGCGCGTATCTGACGCATTCGACCGTGGGCTCCGGCCACGTCCTGGCGACGCCCACCGGCGCCGTGCTGGTGGCGGCGGTGACCCTGTCCCTGCTCATCCGCCCGCGCGGCAGCAGGCAGGTGCGGTCGGCGACGGCCCAGTAGGGCGGGGCCCGGTCAGGCGGCGAGGCCGAGGGCGGCCATCCGCTTGGTGTGCGCCTCGGTGATCCGGGAGAACATCCGGCCGACCTCGGCCAGGTCGAAGCCGTCCGCCACGCCGCCCACGAGCATCATGGACAGGGCGTCACGGTCCGCGACCACCCGCTGGGCCTGCGAGAGCGCCTCGCCCATCAGCCTGCGCGCCCACAGGGCGAGCCTGCCGCCGACCCGGGGCTCCGCCTCGATGGCGGCCCGGACCTTCTCGACCGCGAAGTTCCCGTGTCCCGTGTCGTCGAGCACCGAGAGGACGAGGGAGCGGGTGTCCCCGTCTAGGTGGGCGGCGATCTCGCGGTAGAAGTCGCTGGCGATCGAGTCGCCGACGTACGCCTTGACCAGGCCTTCCAGCCAGTCGGACGGGGCCGTCTGGCGGTGGAAGTCGTCCAGCGCCTTGGCGAAGGGCTCCATGGCCTCGGTCGGCTGCTCATCGATGGCCGAGAGCCGGTCGGTCAGCTGCTCGAAATGATGGAATTCGGCGGACGCCATCTTCGCCAGAGCCGCCTTGTCGCCGAGTGTCGGCGCGAGTTTGGCATCCTCGGCGAGCCGCTCGAAAGCCGCGAGTTCCCCGTAGGCGAGCGCGCCGAGCAGATCCACGACCGCGGCGCGGTATTGCGGCTCCGCGGAGGCGGTGGCCCAGTCCTGGGCGGCGATTCCGGTGGGGGCGGGGGCTTCGTCGGATGCTTCAGTGGCGTTGTCAGGCGTCTCCATGGAGCGCAGAATAGCCCGCCCCGCCCGGGGCGGAAGGGCCTGGTCAGCAGGTGACATCACACCGTTCCGATGAATTCGCCCAACACACATGCGCGAATCCGGGGTACAGTGGTATTGCGCTTACTGAGCATTTTGCTGTGCAAGGAGCGCGACCTTGAATGAGGATGCCCGGTCGGTGGCCCGATCGGCTCCGACCCGACAGCCCTCCACGCGAGGCGTACACCACGTACGACCGCAGATGAGGGGCCCCCTCAGCGGCACGAGCGCTCGAGCGACGGCAGTGGTCCCGCGCCACCCGGCCCATCCACGGCCGGATGACCAACCCCGGCACGGTACGACCCCCAGCGTTCGCCTCGGGCCGCGTCTCACAGAAGAGGCAGCACCCTGACTACGTTCCGCGACCTCGGAATCCTTACCGAGACGGCCGAAGCCCTCGAGGCGGTCGGCATCATGTCCCCCTTCCCCATCCAGGAGATGACGCTCCCCGTAGCGCTCTCCGGCTCCGACGTCATCGGCCAGGCGAAGACCGGCACGGGCAAGACGCTCGGCTTCGGTCTTCCGCTGCTGGAGCGTGTGACCGTCCCCGCTGACGTCGAGGCCGGCCGGGCCGCGCCCGAGAAGCTGACGGACGCGCCGCAGGCCCTGATCGTCGTCCCCACCCGTGAGCTGTGCCAGCAGGTCACCAACGACCTGCTGACCGCCGGCAAGGTCCGTAACGTCCGCGTCCTCGCGATCTACGGCGGCCGGGCGTACGAGCCCCAGGTCGAGGCCCTCAAGAAGGGCGTCGACGTGGTCGTCGGCACCCCGGGGCGGCTGCTCGACCTGGCCGGGCAGCGCAAGCTCGACCTCTCGCACATCCGCGTCCTCGTCCTGGACGAGGCCGACGAGATGCTCGACCTGGGCTTCCTGCCCGACGTCGAGCGGATCATCACCATGCTGCCGCCGAAGCGCCAGACGATGCTGTTCTCGGCCACCATGCCCGGTGCCGTCATCAGCCTCGCGCGCCGCTACATGTCGCAGCCGACGCACATCAACGCCACGTCGCCCGACGACGAGGGCACGACCGTCAAGAACACCGCGCAGTACGTCTACCGCGCGCACAACATGGACAAGCCCGAGATGGTCTCCCGCATCCTGCAGGCCGAGGGCCGCGGGCTGGCGATGATCTTCTGCCGTACGAAGCGGACGGCTGCCGACATCGCGGAGCAGCTGGAGAAGCGCGGTTTCGCGTCCGGCGCGGTCCACGGTGACCTGGGCCAGGGAGCACGCGAGCAGGCGCTCCGCGCCTTCCGCAACGGCAAGGTGGACGTCCTCGTCTGCACCGATGTCGCCGCGCGCGGTATCGATGTCGAGGGTGTGACACATGTCATCAACTACCAGTCGCCGGAGGACGAGAAGACGTACCTCCACCGCATCGGCCGTACCGGCCGCGCGGGCGCCAAGGGCATCGCGATCACCCTGGTCGACTGGGACGACATCCCTCGCTGGCAGCTGATCAACAAGGCGCTGGACCTGAAGTTCCCGGACCCGCCGGAGACGTACTCCACGTCCCCGCACCTGTACGAGGAGCTCAACATCCCGGCCGGCACCAAGGGTGTGCTGCCGCGCACCGAGCGGACCCGTGCCGGCCTGCGCGCGGAGGAGGTCGAGGACCTCGGCGAGACGGGTGGCCGCGGCCGCAAGTCCGCCCCCGCCGCCTCGGCGCCGGCCCCCCGTGAGGAGCGCCCGCCGCGCACCCCGCGTCAGCGTCGTCGCACACGGGGCGGCAGCACCCTCGACGAGGGCGCCGTCACCGTGCCGGCCCCCGCGGCCGAGACCCCCGGTGACGACACGACGGAGCCGCGCACCCCGCGCCGCCGCCGCCGTACCCGTGCCACCGTGTCCGAGGCAGTCGCGGCCGAGGCCGCGGTGGCCGTGGCCGAGGCCCCCGTCGTCGAGACCCCGGTGGCCGAGGCTCCGGTCGTCGAGCCCGCGCCCGTCTCCGAGGCCGAGCCGGCCGTGGAGACGAAGCCGCGCCGTCGTCGTGCGCGTGCCACGGCGACGAAGTCCGCCGTCACGGCGGACGTCGCGCCGGCCCCGGTCGCCGAGCCCGTGGTCGACTTCCAGACCGTGGCCGTCGCCGCGCCGGTGGCGGAGCCCGTGGCCACCAAGCCGCGCCGCCGTACCCGGGTCGTGAAGCCGGTGGACGAGGTCGACTTCCAGATCGCTCCGGCCTCCGAGCCGGTGAGTGACAAGCCGCGCCGCCGTCCCCGGGCCGCCGCCAAGCCGAAGACCGAGGCGGTGGCCACCACGGTCGCGGCCGAGGACACCGCCGAGACCAAGCCGCGCCGCCGCCGGCCCCGCGTCACGGCCGCCGAGAAGGCGGAGGCCGTCACGGTCGCCGAGACCGTCACGGACGTCGAGGCAGCCCCCGCGAAGCCGCGCAGGCGCCGTTCCCGCGCGGCGACGGCGGTCGCCGCCGAGACCGCCGAGAGCTGATCCGGCCGCAGTCACCTCCGTACGGCCCCGGGGGCCCCCCGGGCGGGGGGGGGGGCGGGTCGGGGGGCGGGGGGCGGGGCGGACCGCCGGCGAAGC